>NZ_JBWBDM010000003.1:163209-547631 GCF_056135975.1 Natrinema sp. LJW11
AGCTTGTCGAACTCGGGCATCCAGTGGTAGTCCGACGCGGAGTGACGACCGTCGAAGAAGGCGTCTTGCCACTGTCGAACCATGCCGATGTACTCGTTGTTGAGCACGGCGACCGTGATGTCGAGGTTCTCGCGGACGGCGACCGACAGCCCCTGCAGCGTCATCAGGAACGAGCCGTCGCCGTCGATACAGACGACCTCCTGATCGTCGTCGGCCGCGATCCGCGCGCCGATCGCCGAAGGCAACCCGTAGCCCATCGTCCCGAGCCCGTGACTCGAGACCCAGGTGCGGGGCTCGGTGTAGGTCCAGTACTGGCAGGCCCACATCTGGTGTTGGCCGACGCCGGTGGTGACGATCGCTCGGTCGCTCGTGGCCTCGTCGAGCGCCTCGACGACGAACTCCGGTTGGACCGGTTCGTCCTCCGGCGCGTCGTAGGCCATCGAGTAATCGGATTTCCACTGCTGGCACTGCGCGCGCCACTTCTTCGCTTCCGGCGAGGCGTCGACGGCCTCGGAGAGCTGTTCGACGACCGTTTCGGCGTCGCCGACCAGCGGGTAGTCCGCGTGGATGTTCTTCGAGATCTCCGCGGGGTCGATGTCGACGTGGATGAGCTCCGCGTCGGGCGCGAAGGTCTCGATCCCGCCGGTCAGCCGGTCGTCGAAGCGGGTTCCGATGCCGATCAGCGTGTCGCAGTGTGTGATCGCCATGTTGGCGTAGCCGGTGCCGTGCATGCCCGCCATCTCGAGGGAGAGGTCGTGATCCTCGGGGAACGCGCCGATTCCGGGCATCGTGGTGATGACCGGGATCTCGTGTTTGATGGCGAACTCGCGACAGGCCTCGCTGGCCTCGCCCTTGATGACGCCGCCGCCGAGCAACATGGCGGGGCGGTCGGCGTTCTCGATCCGCTCGGCCGCGGCCGCGACGATCTCCGGATCCGCTCGCTCTTGTACCTGATAGGTGTCCGGAACCGCGGGGGCGTCGGGCTCGCGGTCGGTCTCGCCGTTCGTGATGTCTTTGGGCAGATCGACCAGGGTCGGTCCCGGCCGGCCCGCACCGGCGAGCGCGAACGCCTCGCTGACGTCGCTGCCGACGCGATCCGAGTCGCTCGCGAAGGTGTTATCCTTCGTGATCGGCGTCGTGACGCCGGTCGTGTCGGTCTCCTGGAACGCGTCGTTGCCGACGAACTCGGTCGGGACCTGCCCCGTCAGCGCGAGCAGCGGATCCGAATCCATGTCGGCGTCCGCGATGCCGGTGACGAGGTTGGTCGCGCCCGGTCCCGACGTCGCGAGGCAGACGCCCGGTTCGCCGGAGACGATACCGTAGGCGTCGGCCGCGTGGGCCGCGCCCTGCTCGTGGGCCATCGTCACGTGACGAATGTCCGAATCGTAGAGCGCGTCGTAGACGGGCATGATCGCCCCGCCCTGCACGCCGAAGGCGTACTCGACGCCCGCGTTCTCGAGCGCGCGAACGACCGCTTCTGCGCCCGACGTGACGGGGGCGGGCGTCGTCTCGGCGTCGCCGGCCGCCGCGTCGTTCTCGGTGGCCGCGTCGGGTGCGGCGCTGTCGGTGATCTGGTCGTCGTCCTGTTCGTCGTCCGGTGGTGTGACCTTTGCTGCGCGTTCGCTCATCGATTGCCTCCCGCCGGTGTGCGGCGATCGGGTGGTGTACGGTAGTGTGTCATCTGCTGGGGTAGTGATCGCTCGGAGAACGATGCGGATTCCGGTCCGACGCTACGAAGTGCTGAAAATGGGGCTAGAACGCCCCTACAATACGAATCGGAGCGAGCGCGCTGGTGCCGACCGTGCGAACGCGAGCCGACAGGGGAGCGCGGACCGTCATTACTGTCTACGTAGCACCCTCGAGGATCATAATCCTTCCGGGACGCATCCGTCCGTCCGCTCGAGCGCGACAGCAGGGGCTCGCGGCCGGTGGCAAACGGTGAGGACATTCCTCAGGCGCGCACCTCCTCCTGATCCTGCTGGCGTTCGACGCCAGCCTCTTCGGCGAAGCGCTCGAGGATGTCGACCGTCACGCGACGCTTCTCGGCTCCGTAGTCCTTGACGCGGCGGGTGACCGCCCTGACCTGCTCGTCGGTGGGGTCGAAGCCGCACTCGACGAGTCGCTCTCGGACCGAGTGGGTGCCGGTGTGTTTCCCCATGACGAGCTTGCGCTCGGCACCGACCATCTCGGGGGTCATGACGCCGGGTTCGAAGGTGTCGGAGTTTTCGATGACGCCGGCGGCGTGGATGCCGCTCTCGTGGGAGAAGGCGTTGTCGCCGACGACGGGTTTGTTGCCCGGCGTGTCCATCCCGCTTTTCTCCTCGACGATCTCCGACAGTTCGGTGATGCGCGTCGTGTCGATCCCCGTATCGCACTGGTAGAGCGACTCGACGGCCATCACGTACTCCTCGTAGGCGGCGTTGCCGGCCCGCTCGCCGATCGAGTTGACCGACACCTGCGCCTGGGCCGCGCCGGCCTCGATACCGGCCAGCGCGTTGGCGGTGGCCAGCCCGAAATCGTCGTGCGTGTGAACGTCGACCCGCGCGTCGGTGTGGGCACAGACCTTTTCGATCATGGCCCGAAAGCGAGTCGGCGTCGCGACGCCGCACGTGTCCGGAATGTTGATCCAGTCGGTACCCGCGTCCGAAACCGCCTCGATGACCTCGAGCAGGTACTCCTCGTCGGTTCGAGTCGCATCCATCGGCGAGAACATGCAGGTCACGCCCGCCTCTTTGATGCGTTCGACCGAGTCGACTGCGCGCTGTACGACTTCCTCCCGGGTGGCGTGCATCGAATCCTCGATCTGGACGTCGCTGGTGGACACGAACGCGTGCACCATCTCGACGCCGGAATCGAGCGCCGCTTCGATGTCCCCGTCGACGACGCGGGCTAACCCGCAGGTCGTCGAACTGGTTGCCGAAGCGATGTCACGAACGGCCTCGAACTCGGCGTCCGAGTTGACGGGGAATCCGGCCTCGATGACGTGGGTTCCCATCTCGTCCAGGATGGACGCGATCTGCCGTTTGTCGTCGTAGGAAAACGATGTGCCGGGCGACTGCTCGCCGTCCCGGAGGGTCGTATCGAAGACACGTGCTGACTCTATTTCGTCAGTGGAATCTAACGTGCCCTGGAAGAACTCGACCCCCCTGATTGGTATCAGAGGATGGGCTGTCTTGTGAAGACATTGTATCTGAACCCGAGGTGCGACGAGGTATATAAATCTAACGCTGTGAGCGGCGGACAGCTGTCGCGAGCGATACCGCTACCGATCAGATTCATCGGGAAAACGCACGACTGCGACGACCTATTATCTAATAGTATCTCCTAATACTGTTTAGGCGCTATCCAGTGATCAGCCCCGACTATCGGGTATCGAACCGGAAATACCACCCGTTCGGCCTCACTCGGACCGCTCGAGCGCTGGCGCGCGGTCGACTGTGGACGTTCGATCACCGCTCGCCTCCTCGAGGCACCGTATTGCTGTTCTTCCCTTATTTTCAACCCAGATAGTAGACGTTCATCCACCATCGGCGAGGAACGGTGGGTGCCGAACCGACGATCGGACGGCGTCTCCGCGGTCCTCGCGAACCAGCGCACCCGCCACCGAGCGGGGAGTCGAGTCGACGGAACGGAGCAGTCGCGCGTGTGAGCGTTTTATGCCCGGTCGTGGTATGACGGCGCGCATGACGACCGACGAGATCACCGACCTGCTGACAGGGGCGTATATCGACGAATTCGAGACCGTGATGAACTATCAGACCAACGCGATCGTCCTCGACGGCATCCACGCCGAGGAAGTCAAGACGAGCCTCGAGGAAGACATTCAGGAGGAGCTCGGCCACGCCGAGATGCTCGGCGAACGCCTGAAACAGTTAGACGAATCTCCGCCCGGTTCGGAGTCGTTCGAGGCCAACCAGCACAGCCTCCAGCCGCCCGAGGACACCACCGACGTCCAGTCGGTCATCGAGGGCGTCCTCGAGGCCGAGGAGTCCGCCATCGAGACCTATCGGTCGCTGATCGAGGCCGCGACCGAGGCGAACGACCCGGTCACGGAGGACGTGGCGGTGACGATTCTCGCGGACGAGGAGGCCCACCGGACCGAGTTCCGCGGGTTCCAGAAGGAGTTCCCGATGGACTGATCGTCTCGCACTCGACGGCATTCGCGGCCATACTCTCAGTTTCCGCGAGCGAACGCAGTGAGCGAGCGGGCCGAGGAACCCTCGAGGCCGCGCCAACGGCGCGGCTGAGAGGGTGACGCAGGCTTTTGATCAACCTTTACCGAGCGAACGACCGAAGGGAGTGAGCGCAGAGTAAAAGGTTGGAGGCGAACGTTTTTCTCGTCCGGGTTCGACGCTCGCCATATGAGCGATTTCGACCTCGACCTTCGGACCGTCGAGGAGCACATCGACGACGAACTCGAGCTCGAGGGCAGCATTATCCTCGGGTTCCTCGATGGAGAAACGCCGGACGACGAGTGGCTCGAGGCGATTTCGAAGGGGAACGTGCTCGTGCTCAACGTCGACGGCGACGTGAACGAACTGGCCGCGGGATTCGCGCGGGACATCAAGGAGTCGGGCGGGAATCTCGTCCACTTCCGGGGGTTCTTGCTCGTGACGCCGCCCGGCGTGGACGTGAGTACGGAGCGACTGTAATCACCTCGCGAACGACCCGCAAACGAGACTGAGTGAATTTCGATACCGTCTCGCTCGTGTCTCGATGAATGAAGAGCGCGTTCTACTGATACTGGCAACACGGAGGGGCCACACCCTCCCCAACCGATTCGCTCACTTCGTTCGCTCATCCCTCGCGTGTATTTGAGCGACGACTCGCCACAGGCTCGTCGACGCACCGCACGCGCCACCGCAGGGCGGTTCACCGGTCCGAAGTGCGGACGCGTTCACACCGCGGTAAACGTCAGGAAGTGGTCGTCCGGATCGCGGACGACGACCGCCTCGTCCGACTCCCGCTCGAGCGAACCGATCCGATCGCGCACCGCCTCGAGCGCCGCTGCCGGATCGTCCGTCTCGAACCCCAGATCGACGTGGACGCCGCCGCGGGCGTCGGCGATCCCGAGATGGGGCTCCCAGAGCTCGAGGGCCATCGGCCCGTGGAGTCGGACGCGCTTGCGGTCGTCGCCCTCGTCGACGGTCTTGAACCCCAGCTCCTCGTAGAAGGCCTGCGCACGGTCGATGTCCGCGACCTCGAGGACCACCTCGAAGATGCCGTCGATTCCCGGCCCGGCGACGTCTTGCTGGCCGAGTTCGACGCAGTTGCCGTCGGGATCGTACAGGTAGAGCGACCGGGAGGAGCCGAAGCGCGCCTCCTCGAGGTCGTAGTCGTCGTCGAGGCGGTCCCACCAGTCGTCGTACTCGGCCGCGGGGATCGAGAACGCGAAGTGCGTGTGGAGCCCGCCCCGCGGGAGCGCCGCCGGTCGTCGGAGCACGAGATCGGTGTCGCCGGCCGCGAAGACGAGTTCGTCCGCCCCGCGTTCGCGCCCAGTCAGTCCCAGCGTCTCCTCGTAGAACGTCCCCGCGGCCTCGAGGTACTTGGCCTCGAGAGCGAGCCAGGCTATCCCGGTTAACATACGCGGACGTACGCGAAGCGGGTGCATAGAAGCGTCGCCGGTTTCGCCGGCGGGCGGCCTCGAGTACGGTTGACCGCGCTCGGGCGACTGACCGTTCGGGTGCGGCGGTTACCGAGATTTATGGAGCGACGGTTCGTAGACTGTCAGTATGACTTCCCGAGTCGACGAACGCGAGACCGAGTTCCGCGAGATCGACCGCTTCGAGGACGGCATCGGCTGGATCGCCCACCCCGACGAACGGATGCAACGCGCCAGCCACGCCCTCGCGGTCGACGGCGAGGTCTGGGTGATCGACCCGGTCGACGCCGAGGGGATCGACGACCTGTTCGCCGAGTTCGGCGACGTGGCCGGCGTCGTCGTCACCCTCGACCGGCACAAGCGCGATGCGGCGGCGGTCGCGGACCGCCACGACGTTCCCGTCTACCTCCCCGAATTCTTCGAGGGCGTCACCGAAGACATCGACGCCGCGGTCGCTCGCTTCGACGACGAACTCTCCGATACCGGGATCCGCGCCATCACGGTCGTCGACAACCGCTTCTGGCAGGAAGTCGCCCTCTACAACCCGGCCGACGGGACGCTCGTCGTCCCCGAAACGGTCGGGTCGGTGGCATACTTCCGGGCCGGCGACGAGGAACTCGGCGTCCATCCGGCGTTGCGACTCACCCCGCCGCGAACGCCCCTCCGCGGCGTCGCGCCCGAGCGCGTGCTCGTCGGCCACGGCACCGGCGTGATGGCGGACGCCGCGCGCGTCCTCGAGACCGCGCTCGCCAACGCCAGAAAAGGCGCGCCACGGCTGTACGCGACCACGGCCTGGAAGCTGCTTCCCGTTTAGGGCGTCCGGAACCCGATCGGGACGAGACAGCGAGCTCCCTCAGGAGGCAACAGCTAAACTTCCGGCTATCCAAAGGGACCCTGTGGTCTACGTAACTCGCGCACTCGTCGACGTCCTGCTGGACCTGGCGAGCGATGCCGATCCCAACGACGTGACGACCGGCGTTTCGGTCACGCCGGCGAGCGAACTCGAGGGTGCGGACGCGATCCCGCCCGAAACACCCGTTTTCACCGACTTCTTTCTCCCCGACCCCCACAACTCCGTCAACGCCGTCTTCGGCGTCGATCTCTCGACGCCCGCGCGCCAGACGCAGGGCCGGTTCGTTTCCCACCCCGTCGGCGAGCTCGAGGTGACGCGCCGGGACCACCTGGCGGAAGTCGTCTTCGTCGCCGTCCCGCCGTGGGGAACCGACGACCGGTCGTTCGCCGCGTTCGACCGGAGCGGCAACCGACGACCCCTCGAGATCCTCGACGCCTCGCCGCCGGGGCAGTCGTTGACCGATTGATCGATATCGTCCGACCGACGACGACCAGATACGTCGACTACGTAGCGCGGCTACTATCCGTCAGGCGGTGATGCTCGCTCGGTACTGTGGTCTGGCGATCTCGAAAATATAGTAGCTACTGAAACGATCAGTGTGCAAACCGTTTCAGTGGCTACTACAGAGCGACTCAGCGTGGTTCAGGGCGGGTCACTCGAGATAGCCCAGCCCGCGGAGCTGTTCGGTGATCTCTTCGAACTCGGCTTCGGTGAGTTCCCCCTCCTTCTGGTGCTGGATGACGATGCTGCGCAGCAGGAATCGAACGAGGTCGCTCGTGCTCTGGAAGCTGGTCCCCTCGATGGTATCCTCGACGCGGTCCGCGAGATCCTTCGGAATCGACACCGTGGTGTACTCGGTCATACGCCATACTCCGTCGCGGGCCCCAAATGCGTGTCGACAGGTCGGTGGTCACCGCCGAACCGGTAGCTGATGGCCGCCGAACCGGTGGCTGATGGCTCACGCGGCTGTTGGCAGGGTTGTCGTTGGCTGCGATTGCTGTTGGCCGGAATTGCTGGGATCTGAAGCGGTTGCTAGTAGGCATCCGACAGTGAGCAGTTGACAGCCTCGACGGCGTTCGACTGACAGTCCCTGTTCGGTGACACTCCGCTGCCGTCTCCACAGGCATTTTTATATCCGGCTCCGTAGCGGGAGGTACAGGTATGGGAGTCCGGCCACCATCGAGCGGAGACGACGAGGAGCCCGACAGTATCGAGTTCGGCATCGCGGCCGTCGACGCTCATCTCAGCGATTCCGACCTCTCCTTTCCGGCTACGAAGGACGACGTCAGAGCCGAGATCGGCCACGAGAACGTTCCCTACGACGTTCACGGGAACGACGTGCCCCTGAGCGAGATGCTCGCCGAAGTCCCGACCGACCAATTTGACTCGCGTCAGGAGCTGTTGAACGCGCTCCACCAGCCCTTCGAGGAGTACCGCCGAAACAACTCGAACGGGGTCGTCGCCCAGTTTCGCTCGCTATTGCCCTTCTGAGTTCTCGCTGTCGAAGAAACAGGTCCGATAGCAGGTAATAGCGGTGTCAGTGGAAGATCGGTAGTTACAACCGTGATTCCCGTTCGCTCATCACGGTACAGCGCGCGCCACCGCCTAGCGGCTGACTGATTGGGAGCGATGCACTGATCCGCTGGACTGGCTGGGTAGACCGCGACGCTCGTTCCGTTCCCGACCGCGGCCGTCACTCGTCGTTCGACTCTCGAGCGATCCGCTCGAGTCGCCGCCGCTGTTCGCGGTGGAGGGTGACGAGCATGTCCGAGAGGACGCCGAACATGAGGAGCTGGACGCCCAGCAGGATGGCGGCCGCCGAGGCGAGAGCCATAACCTCGTGGCTCTGGGTGTACTGGACCCACTCCCAGAGGACGTAGACCGCGATGAGACCGCCCGAGAGAATCCCGGCGACCCCGAGACTGCCGAAGTAAAAGAGGGGGTTGTTGGTCTTGGCCAGCGAGTACAGCGTGAGCAGGATCGTCCCGCCGTCTTTGACCGGGTGGAGGTTGGTCTCGGACTCGTCGGGTCGGGCGCTGTAACTGACCGGGACGACCGTCGTCTCGACCCCGTGTTTGACGCACTCGACGGCGAGTTCGGTCTCGATCGTGAACCCGTCGGAGTCGAGCGAGAGCCGTTCGAACGACTCGACGGTGAACGCTCGGTAGCCCGAGAGGATGTCCTCGTAGTTGGCTCCGTGGACGAACCCGAACGCGCGGTTGATCATCCGATTCCCGAAACCGTTCAACGCGCGCATCGCGTCGTCGTCCATCTCGGCGAAGCGGTTGCCGATCACGTGTTCGTACCCCCGCGAGAGCGGTTCGACCATCTTGTCGGCGTCGGCCGGATCGTAGGTGCCATCGCCGTCGGCCATCAGCACGTACGGTACCGTCACGTACTCGAGGGCCTCGCGGACGGCCTGCCCCTTTCCGTCACCGGACTGAACCAGCACCTCGGCGCCGTGCTCGCGAGCGATCTCGCGAGTGCCGTCGGTCGAGTTGCCGTCGACGATGACGACGTTCGTATACCCCTGCTCGCGGAACCCCTCGATCACGTCGGCGATCGTGGCCGCCTCGTCGAGCGTCGGGATGAGAACGCAGACGTCGTCGGGCGAGACCTCGCGGGCGCCCTCGGTCACGGCGACCTCCCCTGCGCCGTCCGAGAGGATACTCGAGCCCGCACGTACCGCGTCATCTTCCATCGGACGGTATTCGCCCGCGTACCCGCAAAAGGCTACTGATTGAGCAGTGTCGGGTCTTTACGTCGGGTGGACTGCGACGCGGCCATCGCCTCGTCACCAGGTCAGCCCTTCGTAGACCTCGAGGGACTCCTCGTCGATCTCGATCCGCCGACCGTCGACCACGACGGAGCGCGCCATTCCCTCGAACGACACGTCGTCGAACTCAGGCCAGTTGGTCGCGACGACTGCGCCGTCGGCCCCCTCGAGCGCGTCCGCCGCCGACTCCGCGTACTCGATCTCGGGATAGTCCGGCCGAACGTTCTCGATCGCGACCGGATCGTAGGCGACGACCGCCGCGCCGCGACCGCTGAGGTGCTCGATCACGTCCAGCGCGCGGGACTTGCGCACGTCGTCGGTCCCGGGTTTGAACGAGAGCCCGAGAACCGCGATTCGGGCCCCCTCGAGCGGGACGTGCTCCTCGAGCAGGGCCACGAGCCGTTGCGGCTGTTCGTCGTTGACCGCGACGGTCGCATCGAGCAGTTCGGGATCGTAGCCCTGCTCGCGAGCGCCGGCGCGCAGCGCGTTGACGTCCTTGGGGAAACAGGAGCCGCCCCAGCCCAGGCCCGAGCGCATGAATCGCTCCGAAATCCGGTCGTCGAGCCCGACCGCCTCGAGCACCTCGTAGGCGTCCGCGTCGTACTCCCTGGCGATGTTGCCGAGCTCGTTGACCAGCGAGACCTTCGACGCGAGGAAGGCGTTGTTCGCGTACTTGATGAGTTCCGCCTCGCGGATGTCGGTCTCGACGAGGTCCGTCTCATCGCGCTCTAAGAGAGGCGCGTACAGCTCTCGGAGGGTCGCCGCGGCCGCCTCGCTCGCGGTGCCGAGGACGACCTTGTCCGGCTCGAGGAAGTCCTCGACGGCGGTCCCCATCCGGAGGAACTCGGGGTTCATCGCGAGCTCGAGGCCGTCGCCGATTCGCGCACCGGATTCGGCCTCGAGGATCGGTCCGACGACTTCTTCGGTCGTTCCGGGCAGGACCGTGCTCTTGACGACCACGAGGTGGTCGTCGTCTTTGTCGGCGATCGCGCGGCCGAGCGATTCCGCGCCGGCGCGCATGATCGCGAGATCGAGACTGCCGTCGTCGGATTGGGGCGTGGGAAGACAGAGGAACGTGACGTTCGTGTCGCGAACCGCATCGTAGTCCGTCGTCGCGCGGAGATTCGTTCCGGCGTGGGCGGCGATTCGCTCCGCGAGACCCGACTCGTGGATCGGTGCCTCCCCGGCGTTTATCGCGTCGACGATGTCCTCGTCGATCTCGACGTTGACCACGTCGTGGCCGATATCTGCGAGGCAGGCGGCGATCGTGGTGCCGACGTAACCGCTGCCGACGATGGAGACGTTCATAGGAAACGAGATGCGGAGTGGACGTTAGACGTTTTTGGGTTCGAGTGGACCGCGCTCTGTCCGGTTCGTCGACTCGCCCTCGCCGGATTCCGGAGCCGCTCGAGCACACCCACTTGTCCCGATCGGCGACCGTCACCAACACGAAAGCTATTCTTGCGGTTCGAGACTCCCTAGAGACACATGCAGGAACCCTTCGGCCAACGCGGCCGTCTCGCGGCGGGCGTCGTCCTCCTCGCCGTTCTGGCCGGGCTCGTCCTGTGGGCGGGCGCGGTCCCCTCCGATCTGATGAGCGGCGGCTATCCGGACGAAGTGGACGTCACCCAGAACCGCGAGGCCTACGTGGGCGAGCAGGTCGTCCTCGGCGGTCGCGTCGTCGACACGGACCCCGTCGTCATCGCGACTCGGGCCAGCGGCTACGGCAGGTTCACCCTCGTCAACGCGGAGGAGGGACTCCAGAACTCGGACGCCTCCCTCGAGCAGGGTGACCGCGTGAGCGCGTTCGGCCACCTCGAGGACGAGTCGACCCTCGTCGTCGACCGAACGACCATCGGCGACGTCTCCGGGACGGCCTACATGCTCGTCGTCTCGTTTTTCGGCGGCCTCTGGGCGTTCGGTCGGTTCGCCCGCGACTGGCGCGTCGATTTCGGTCGGTTCGCACTCGTCCCGCGAGACGAGCCGCTCTCCCTCTGGGACGTGATACCCGGGACTCGAGGCGGCGCGAGCGGCGGTGATCGCAGTGACTGACGTCCTCACGCACGTTCTCGTCGGCTACGTCGTCGGGACGCTCCTGTCGATTCGATACGCGCGGCTGCGGCGAGCGCACGTGACGCTCGTAATGCTCGGCGCGCTCTCTCCGGACTTCACGAAGATCGATCTCTTCTTTCCGGACGAGTTCGTCAGCTACCTGCTCGGCATTCCCTTCTCGTGGGCGCCGCTCCACCTTCTCGGTGGAACGATCGTCGTGACCCTCTTCGCCTCGCTCCTGTTCGCACCGGAGTACCGCCGGGACATCGTCGTGCTCGTCGCGATCGGTGCGGCGTCACACCACGTCCTCGATCTGGGCCTCATGACCTCGACGGGATACTCCTACGCCGCCTTCTGGCCGCTGACCGAGTACCGACTGCCGGCGGGCGGACTCTACCTCAGCACCGACCGCTGGCCGGCGCTCGTCGCTGGGGTATGTGCGGTACTCGTCTGGGCGCTCGAGCGACGGGTCGGCGTGCGGGGATATGAGGATTCGGCGTCGCTCGAGTGAAAGTGGTGATGCGGAACGCGGGTCTCAATCGGCGATCTCTAACTGACGCTATCGTTATTCGGTCGGTACCGGGACCCCGGCGTCGGCCAGCCGCTCCTCGACGCGGTCTCTATCTTCCGGATAGCCGACGTCGGTGCGCCAGCCGTCCATCCGAATCGCGTCGATGGTTCGACCCGACTGGATGAGGAGATCGATCGCGTCGGGAAGTTCGTACTCCCCGCGATCCGAGGGCTGGACGAGATGGCACGCGTGGAAGATTTCCGGCGTGAAGGTGTAGAAGCCGGTCATGACAAGATTGGACGGCGGATCGTCGGGTTTCTCCATCACCTCGACGATCTCGCCGTACTCGTTGGTATCGAGGACGCCGTACCTCGAGGCCTCCTCGTAGGGGACCTCCTCGACGAGGAAGGCGGCATCGGCGCGCTCTTCCTGCTGGCGGTTGATCACGTCGGCGAGATTCGCCCGGAAGACGTTGTCCCCGAGCATGAGCATGAAGTCGTCGTTGATGTGGGGTTCCGCCTGGAGAATGGCGTGAGCGAGGCCGAGCTGCTCGCGCTGGTGGGCGTAGGTGATGGGGATGTTCTTGTATTCGTCCCCGTAGCGCTCGATTATTTTCTCCTTCATGTAGCCGACGACGAGGACGAACTCGGTCGCGCCGATGTCGATGAGGTTGTCCATGACGTCCTCGAGGAGGGGTTTATCCTCGACCTCGACGAGGACCTTGGGTTTGCTATCGGTAAGGGGCCGGAGGCGGGTTCCCTTGCCCGCGGCCAGCACGACTGCTTGCATACACTAACCAATTATACTTGAATATTATATGACTTCGGGGATCACTGGTCCCAAATCAATTCTTATTATATTTTTTATTAGTATACAATCTAAAATTGTTCAATTCAAGCCAGAGAAAGGTTGGAAGTAGTTCCTCAACGGCTCGTACCAGTCGTCGTCCGCACGAACATTTTTTGGCTACAAGTCGGGTCATAACGACTCTGTGACATTCCGTAAAATTTCGTCACTGCGGTCATGGCATATGCGGCAGCCATGCCGGAGCGTTGGCGATGACCGTCGTACGGAATTGGGCGGAAATCACAAAAAGGGACAGGAAATAGATGCCAGACCCCGACACAGTGAGCGAGATGACGATCAGAGCGTTATGGCTCACATCGAGCGTCTCAAGGAGAGATCGACCGCCAGCAACAATTCCGGCCATCATCACTGCGGTGATGAACTGACGAGCCAGTTCGTCAGTCGGGACCTCGAAATTGACGAGCTGTCGAAGTGAGCGATACGAGAGCACCAACCCGACACACGCAGAGAGGCCCGTTGCAATTGCTGCACCGACCCAGCCGATCCAGAGGATGAGGACCACATTCAGGACGGCGTTCGTCACGATAAATATGATGTTTATTCGGAAGGCGATGTCGGGGCGATCCAGCGCGTTCAACGCGTTCATCAGCTGTTTCTGATAGCCATAAATGAGGGATGCGAGGATCAGCAATCCGAGGACGGGGGTTCCCTGCGTAAACTGATCGCCGTAGAGACGGAGGAGGCGATCGGCGAGGACGACGCCGCCGAAGAGCCCCGGGATGGCGATGAGGCCACCGTAGGCGATCGAGTCCGTCACCAGTCCCGCGATCCGGTCGTGATCGGCGGACGCCTCGGCCTCGCTCAGTTCGGGGAACAGCGTGGAACTCACCGCACTGTCAAACAGCGTAAGGAACGTCGCAATACTCCAGACGACGGAATAAACGCCCACGAGTGCCGACGGGACGAGGGCACCGAGGACGACGATATCGACATCGTTGAACGAACGGGATTTGAGCCCGCTGAGCCACGAGAACTTCGCGAAATCGAACAAGCTTCGGAAGTGGTGTCGCCGAGGCCGCGTCACTTCGACCGTGAGGAACGCCGCCCCGAGGAGGATCGCGAGGAGCGCACCGATCGCGTGTCCGACGAGCATTCCGGTCAGCCCGAATCCGGCGAGTACGAGTCCGATTTGGACGATGCTCCGGAAACTGGTCTGTACCGGCATGAGCAGCCCGGAAATGTGGACGAGCCGTTCCCCCCTGAGCGCCGCGTTGATGAGAGCGGACGAAAGACTGATCAATAACAATACTGCGACGAACGGAGCGACCCGCTCGCCAACGTACACGTTTACGACGTTGTGAAGCGCAAGGACCCCGATCGTCAGGCCGAGTCCCAACACCGCAACGATGATCATTCCGGCCGTAAAATGAGCTGACGGCTCATCGCCCTCGCTTATTCGCTTAACGACCGCCGAGGAAATCCCGAGTTGGCCGCCGAGCGCGAGCCAAGCGACGACTGCGAGGACGATCGCGTAGTGACCGAGAACCGTTGCTCCGAGCGTCCGCGCGAAGTATAGCGTCGCAACGAACCCTAGTGCCGAGCCGACGAGTTTGGAGGCGAAGACGACGAACGAGGTTTGACCAATTCTCATGCTGTTCCGCAATTAGAATTCATGCAGCCACACGTTGATTCCGTTCACTGACCGAAATAGACTCTCGCTGAATAAATTCATTATGAGATATCTCCAATCGTATTGCGGACGCACTGACTAGACAATTCACCTCCAATCGGACAGCCTTGAGGCTGTGCGACCGGTTTTGATAAACTGACGGCCGGCACCAGCAAGTATTCAAGCCTTCATCATCCAAGCAGGTGGTATGGAAGAAGAGAACGTGTCAGCTGTCGTACTCGCAGCTGGCGAGGGACGCCGGCTCGAGCCGCTGACTAACCGGCGTCCCAAACCGATGGTTCCCGTCGCGAACCGTCCGATACTCGAGTACGTCGTGTCGGCGATCGCAGAGGCAGGACTCGAGCGAATCGTCCTGGTCGTCGGATATCAACAGGAGCGAATTCGAAATTACTTCGGTGACGGTGACGACTGGGGGGTCGACATCGAGTACGTCGTCCAAGAGAAACAGCTCGGAACGGGCCACGCGGTCTTACAGGCCGAATCCACCGTTTCGAATCCGTTTCTCGTCCTGAACGGCGATCGAGTCGTCGACGCGTCGCTCGTCGAACGGGTTCGAAGCGCGATTGAAGCGCGCGATGGCCCGGTGATGGCGGTAACCCGAACGGACCACGCGAGCGACTACGGCGTCGTGACGGTCGCGGACGATCGCGTCACGGCGATCACGGAGAAACCAACCGAACCCGTCGCGTCCGAACTCATCAACGCTGGCGTCTACGGATTCGAGCCGTCGATCTTCGACGCGATCCGGTCAACACCGACCGACCGCGGCGAACTGGCCATTACGACGACGCTCGAGCGCGTCGCGACCGACCGACCGATCCGCGCCGTCAGGTATCGCGGTCGCTGGCTCGACGTCTCACACCTCTGGGATCTACTCGATGTGAACGCGGCGATCATCGATGACGACAAATCTCCCTCACAGGAGGGACGTGCGATCGCCGCAGATACGGCGATCGGGTCCGACGTGACGATCGGTCCGAACGCGACCGTCGGCGGCAGCACCGCGATTGGGGACAACGTGACGATCGAATCGAACGCTGTGCTCTCGAACGCGGTTGTCTTCGCCGATGCGGTCATCGAATCGGGGGCCGTCGTCCGCGATGCGATCATCGCGGAGAACGCCACCGTCGGAGCGAACGCGACTATTGCGGGCGGCACCGCGACGATCGTCGTCGACGGCACAGTGCACGACGCCGTCACCCTCGGCGGCGTCGTCGGCGACAACGCGACCGTCGGAAGCGGCGCAACTGTCGACCCCGGAACCGTGCTGGGCGACGGCGCAACCGTCGACCACGGCGTAGGCGTGAACGGTCGAATCGAACCGGATGCGATCGTGAGGAGGGGATAACATGTGTGGAATCGTCGGCTACGCCGGCACCGACTCAGCCGGCCCAATCGTCTACAGCAGCCTCGGGAACCTCGACTACCGCGGTTACGACTCCGCCGGGGTCGCACTCGTCGGCCGTGAACTGACGGTCGCGAAGCAGGCAGGCGAAGTGAGCGAACTGCGCGTGCCGGACGTCCTAGGCGCTACCTGCGGGATCGGACACACGCGCTGGTCGACCCACGGACCGCCAACCGATGCGAACGCCCATCCCCACACTAGTCGGAACGGCACCGTCGCCGTCGTCCACAACGGAATCATCGAGAATTACGAGTCACTGAAGGGGCAGCTCCTAAAGGAGGGATACGAGTTCTCGAGCGCCACCGATACTGAAGTAATCCCTCACCTCCTCGAGCGAGAACTCGACGATGGGCACGACCTGCTGTCGGCCGTCGAACGCGTCGTGGACCTGCTCGAGGGGAGTTACGCGATCGCCGTCGTCCGCGCCGGCAGCGACCGGATCGTCGCGACGCGTCACCAAAGTCCACTCGTGGTCGGTCACGGCGACGACGCCGCGTTCGTCGCGAGCGACGTGACGGCGTTCCTCGACCGGACTCGCGACGTGACCTACCTCGAGGACGGCGACATCGTGTCACTCGAGGACGACGGCGTAACCGTATACCACGACGGTGAACTTGTCGACCGAGCTATCGAAACCGTCGACTGGGACGCAGACGCCGCGGAGAAGGGGGGCTACGAACACTACATGCGCAAGGAGATCCACGAGCAGCCGTCAGCGCTTCGGCAGACACTGTCCGGTCGGTTCGACGTGGATCGTGGCGAGGTCGATCTCGACCTCGACTTTCCGCAGGGTTATCTCGAGTCCCTCGAGGAGATCCAGCTCGTGGCCTGTGGCACGTCCTACTATGCAAGCCAGTACGCGGCGCAGTTGCTCGAAGAGTTAGCGGACGTTCGCGCGACCGTCGAAATCGCGAGCGAGTACGAGTTCGACGGCGGCCGCGACCCCTGGCGGACGCTCGTCGTCGCCGTAACCCAGAGTGGGGAAACGGCGGATACGCTCGGCGCAATTCGCCGCGCCGCCGGTGCAGGGACGCGAACGCTCGCAGTAACGAACACACTCGGGAGTACCGTGACTCGGGAGACCAACGATACGTTGTTCATTCGCGCCGGCCCGGAGATCGGTGTCGCCGCGACGAAGACGTTTGCCTCGCAGGTCGCGACGCTGGCGCTGCTCGCGGTGAAAGTCGGGCGCGGCCGGGAAATGCTCTCGACGGCGGACGCGCGTGATGTGTTGGAGGATTTGCGCGCGTTACCCGGCGCCGTCCAGCAGGTCCTCGACGAAGAGGAGCGGGTCCTCGCGGCCGCTCGCGAATATCAGGACTCGGACGCCTTCTTCTTCGTCGGCCGGCGGTTCGGCTATCCGGTGGCCCTCGAGGGTGCGTTGAAGCTGAAAGAAATCTCGTACGACCACGCCGAAGGGTTTGCAGCAGGCGAGTTGAAACACGGTCCACTTGCACTGGTTTCAGAACGAACGCCTGTGCTCGCCGTCCTGACGACTGGTGCGGACGGGGATGAGACGAGAAACAATCTGACTGAAGCGCAGACTCGTAGTGCACCGGCGATCGGTGCTATCTCAGACGGGATGCGGACGAGATCGTTAGATTGGGCACTCGAGGTTCCTGCACTCGGCGTGTTCGAACCGCTCGTTGCAAACGTCTACTTCCAGCTATTCGCGTATCACATCGCGAACCTGAAGGGGCGGTCAATCGACAAGCCGCGGAACCTGGCCAAGAGTGTCACGGTAGAATAGGAGTAGTCTCCCTCGAGTAGTTTGCCCAGTTGGAGAGGGATCCTGAGGTCACCCCGTTGAAAGACAAAGAACCCGATCGAAAACCCTGTTATCACAACCGGTTAACAGCTTGGACACTATCTAGTTCTGAACCACCCCGGATTGGCGTTTTTCCGTTGGGCGCTTGATGCGGTCTTTGTTGGTTGCAGTAATATTCTAACCATCCAATACACTCGCGGATGTACGTCCGACTGCCCACCCACGAGTTATGGAAACGGTAAATGCGCATTTTGAGGGTGTGAAACCACTTTTCAAGGTTTCGGTCAGTATAGCTAATCCGATCGCTCAATCCTTTCTGTGAGAACGCAGTCCGATAGCCAAATTGATCGGCGAGAAACTCAGCCTCGGACAGATTGCGTTTCTCGCCGAGTTTCTGGAGTAATATAGCCGCCGGGGCAGTTCCATGCCGACTAAATAACGCGATATCGAGGACCATCTTTAACTCGATATCTATTGTACCATACATCCAAGACCATTTACCGTTGATTTTGACAGCGGTCTCGTCAACCGCGACCCGCTATCAGCCAGCCGACATTCCCAGTTCCACATCGTTCCATGAGATCGTTCAACGCCTACTGCAGCGAGAATCATTGTTGTCTCCCGAAGCGAAGACCGATCTGATGGAGGCGGATAGCGAACGGCCTGGCGGGCGTCGCCGTCCGCTCGTTCTTCCAGGATTCTTCTATATCCGCCTCATAGCTCTAGCTGAGCAGGTCTGCAAGCAACCTAGTCAAGTCACTCAACGACCTGCTCGTTTCTCAAACTGGCTCAACTCGACAGTGCCTGTTCACCTGATATATCAGAGACACCGATAGACGAAGTCGTTCGCGTAGGCTTCGGCCTCAAACGTACCGTCGATGTCAACCAGCACTGGGTTGTCGGCCATTCCATAAGCGAGGTCGGCGAAGTTCAGTGCATGGAATTCGCTGTGGGGTGTCCCGACTATGAGCGCGTCGAATCCTTCTACATCGAGTTCCTTCTGGACGGCGGTCCCGAACTCGGTGCGCATTGCATCGTTGGAAGCATGCGGATCGAAGCCGACGACTTCGATACCGTACTCTTTGAGTTCGTCTATCACACCGCCGATCGCGGAGGTTCGGATGTCGTCGACGTCCGGTTTGTACGCCAACCCGGCGACGAGAACCCGACTGTGCTGGAGAACCTTCTCGCTCTCGTTGAGCGCCTTGATCGTTTGTTCAGCAACGTGGGTCGAGACATACTCGTTGACCTCGCGGGCCTTCTGGATCAGCTCTGGGGAGAAGCCTTGCTGTTCGCTCTCGTAGATCAAGTAGAACGGGTCTACGGGGATACAGTGGCCGCCGACCAGTCCCGGTCTGTAGTCGTGGAAGTTCCACTTCGTTCGCGCAGCCTCGAGGACGGCCTCCGTTTCTACTCCAAGATGGCCACACGCCACTGCCAACTCATTGACCAGCGCGATATTGAGATCGCGTTGGGTGTTCTCGACACACTTGGCGGCTTCGGCGGTCTCGATCGTCGGCGCTTGGTGGATTCCGGCGTCGACGACCGTCTCATAGAGGGCGGCGAGCTCCGCACACGTTGTGTCGGTTAGCCCGCTCACAATTTTGACAACATTCCGCAGCCCGCGGTCGTCGTCGCCTGGGACCATCCGTTCGGGCGAGTAGCCAACGCCGAAGTCGTCGCCGGCGGTAAATCCCGACAGTGACTCGAGTGCCGGTATGAAGACTTCGCGCGTCGCACCCGGATACACGGTCGACTCGAGGACGACGGTCGTTCCGGGCGTGAGGTGTTCGCCGATCGTCTCGCCGGCACGTTCAACGAGGCTCAGATCCGGTTTCTTGAGGTCGTCGACAGGTGTCGGTACTGCGACTACCACAACCTCGACCTCTGCGATCACTGCTGGATCGGTAGTGAACTCGATCTCGCTGTCCACAATCGCGGCGTCGCCGATGTCACCCGTTGGATCAGCCCCCGCCTCGAGGGTTGCAATTGTATTCGGATCAATATCGACCCCCCAGACATCGTGGCCCTCTCCGTCGAACGCCTGTGCCAATGGCAAGCCAACGTACCCGAGTCCCACCACACACACCCGTGTCGATGTCGCTTTGATAGCGTCTGTCTCAGTGACTTGTTCACTCATCGTCTTTGCCTCGCATATTCATACTGTTCTAAGCCCTCTGATTTCATAGCTGCTGTTTCTTTTCAAACGACAGTTATCATACTGCTGAATCAGTGCAGTCTTCACGTTGTTAGTTCAGTCCCAGACTGCACTGACAGCACCGCAGTTCCCATCTTCTCATTTTTATACCACCATTGGACAATATTTTCGTCAATGAGCCCTATGCATGAATATGATAAATATTTGCCGGCCAAAATCCCTTCCAACTTGTGGTTCTCTTAAACGCGGTCCACGCGCGTACTTGAGTGCGTCAATAGCTTTCGATGAACGCATCCATCCAACCCATTTTCTGCCTCAGCGGTCGTACCCGCTATTGCCGCGCCTTCTTGTACGTCTACCGGCGGCTGACTCAGCAGAGTGACCGGGCACAGACATTCGTCGGTCGGACTCGACCACCTCGGGGGCGGAATAGGTGACGACTCGTGCAGTTCCGTGTGATGTATCTCACACTAGTATCAAATTGAGGAGGAGAAGAAGAGAGACGCCGGACAGCTAGTCCAGTGATCGGGAGAGTGCTGCCGGATAGTAGACCGCGTCTCGATCAGGAGACATATATGCGACCGATCCGTCAGTTGCGCCACGAATTCACACTCCGAGGACGCGATGGATCTGAAAAAGCTGGCAACTGATACGCTCATCTCGTTCGGGAGACAACTCCTGACGATTGCAAGAGGTATCGTCGTTATTCCATTGATCACGAAACTCATTGGAACGGACGCGTACGGTATCTGGGCGGCAGTTCTCGGTGTTGTCAGTATTGCGATGGGAATTGGCTCTTTCGACGCCGGGAATGCGATCGTCCGATACACTCCTACTGAGGAACGGACGGGGCAGACGTTCATCGATATTCTCCTCCTCGTCGTCGCTACCAGCGTTGCAGTCGGTGGACTGCTCCTTCTCGTCGACTCTGTCGTTCCCGTCCTTCCGACAGGCGGCGAAGCGTCGATCATCTACCCGACTGCCGCGCTCGTGATCGCATGGAGCGTGAGCGTCATTGTCCGCAACTATCCGCGGGCCCGCGACGAGGTAAAGTTCTACGAACTGCTCAATACGGTACAGACCCTTCTCGAGATTGTCGGCTTGGGTATCGTTCTCTTTCTCACACGCGACGTCGTAGCCGCGCTCTGGACGTTAGCCGCAATTAGTCTCCTCGTCGATAGCGCTACTGTGGTTTACTACTGGCCGGACGATGTCAACTTCCCCGCCGTGGCCGATCTCCGGCAGTACGTGACGTATAGTCTCCCGATGGTGGTGCAAACGCTCTCGAGTCGTATCATCCGTCACGCCGACAAATATCTCCTCCTGTATCTCGTCTCGCCGACTGCCGTCTCCGTGTACGCCGTTTGTATGGCAGCCAGCAAAATGATCGAAAATTTCATGGAAGTGTTGAATCCGAGCCTCTACCCCAAAATCGTCCGAGCATGGGAACAGGGTGATAAAGAAACGGTCGGACGCCTGTATACGTTCATTCTCAAGTGGTTTGTGGTCTTTGGTATACCAGCAATAGCGGGGCTCGGGATCCTCTCTCGTCCGTTTCTCGTAACGTTATCCACAGCGGAGATTGCAGAGGTCGGATCGGTACTGCTCCCATTGACAGCCTTCGCATATCTTGTTAGCGGGTTCAATAGTCCGCTAGTATTCATCGTTAACGCTGAGGAGAGCAACACCGTCCTCTCGAACGCGTACGTGATCGGGTCGGTGATCAACATTATCTTGAACTTGGCACTCATTCCGTCAGTTGGTATCTACGGTGCATTACTGGCAACAGTCGTATCCTATGCACTCATCACAACGTATCTCGTCTACTGGACTCGACAGCGCGTCCCGTATCGGCTCCCGGCGGCGACAGCCGTTAGAGCGGTGGTCGCAACGGCGACTATGGTGCTTGTTCTCTACGCTCTGCCACCGATGGCGTCGTCAATCAGTCAGTTGTTCCTGTATCCGGTCGTCGGTGCGGTCGTATACTTCGCAATACTCGTCGCTGTCGGCGGTATTCGAGGAGACGAGATTCGGACTGTCTACGGTGTTCTCACCGCTGAATAGTACTAGCTGCTACTCGTACTCCGCCAAAATTCGGTGGCCGCCAATCTGTCAGATACCGAGACAGTTTAAATCTCGATAAAAAATCGATGTTCGCTGGAGGTTCGCAGTTACTGGCCCCATTCCCTGAAAAAACAATTCGTTGAACCCTTGATCATCGAGCATTTCGTGCCCCGCTTCGTGACGCTGATTGTTGGTATCGTCCCAAATGATAACGCCGTCGGGAGTCAAGTGATTTACCGCAATCTCCGCACACTTGCTCCGCATGCGACCATCAATCACGATAACATCGAACTGTCCGTATTCGTTGATAACATGGGGATAGTCATCACTAGTACTGTGGTTGACCGTGGCGTTCGTCGGCAACATGGCCTCTACTCGTTGACTCCACTCGTGATCGTCTTCGACGGCGATCACCTGTTCGACCTGCTCCGCGTACCACATCGTCGAAAAACCGCTCCCGTACTCGAAGACCCTGAACGATGATTCGAGCCGGTCGGAAAGGAAATCGGTGAAACAGTAGGGTGTCCACGGCAACGGGTTCCCTTCCGCGTCCGTCGGTGCACCGTCGTAGGTGTCGAACCAGTTTCGGTCGTGGAGCGGACTATCGAACAGTAGTTGCGCGTGCGATGATACACCAAACCGATTAAGAACACCTCGTACGAGTTTTTGTGCACCATCTGGAAGTTTCCCGAACGTGTTCAATAGGACTGCTGACCCGGGCCGTGTTCCGGTTCGATTGCTGTCGTCCGACGAACGCTCCGCCTGAAGACCGTCGTACATCGTTACGTCTCTGTTCCTCGACCTATATAATCTTCGTGGCAGAATATGTGTGATAACGGTAAATAACAAATAATTAATACTACATCTCCACGAGTAAATAACACTGAAACTCATATAGTATTGGTCCAAATACTAATATATCGGTGAATATCAATCATATAAGAACAGATCAGCTAACTTATAATCTTGACATTGTTTATTGGAATATGGTATTAGAAGAGAGGATGGAAATTATGATGCCTGTAGAAACCGATACGAATGTAGGTTGCCGACCGAAGGAGCTTCCGCAGATCGAGTTTTCCAGCAAGTATTTGCGGCCGGACGAAAGAACGAGGGTTTATGGACATAGTCTGGCTTGTTCTCGACTCCTTAGGGTTCGACGAAACGTCGTTTGCAGCCGACGGTCCCGAAACGACGCCACGACTGGCAGCGCTCGCGGCCGAATCGGGCGTTATATTCACCAATGCATACGCGCCAGGACCAGCGAGTCCGTCCTCGCACGCGTCATTTCTCACCGGAAAACAACCGTCTGAAGCGGGAATGCACGAAGCGCGACCAGAGTTCGATCACCGTGTTCCGACGATCGCCGATGCGCTCAATGAAACGCACCGGACGTATCTCACGACCGTCAATCCGTTCCTGTTTACTGGACTCGAGGATTCGTTCGACGTCGCCGACGATCTCGCGGCGAACGAATACCTCGTATTCGACGACGCAACCGACCCGCGACGGTTCGGTAGGGAAACCAACACCCGAGGACTAGCGCAGTATCGTTCTTTCTTGCGTGACGGCGGCACGCCACTCCGGAACGTGATCAACGGCATCAGTTTCAAGCTATGGCAGCGGCGCGACGACGGCTTCATCCCAGAATCGATCGACGGTGCGGACGGCACGTATCGGTACGCGAAAGCGCTGAACGAACGCGTTCGGACCTCTCTCGAGGGGGATAGGCCGGCGTTCGTCGTCGCCAACTACATGGACGTCCATCCACCGCTCTCGGCGTCCGACGATGCGCTCGAGCAGTTCGCATCGGCGTACGACCGGTCGACGATTCCCATTGGCGTTCGCGCCGAGGATACCGACACCTACGATCATGACGCGATGCTGGCGCTCTACCGGGCGGCCGTCTGGGATCTTGACCGCGAACTCGCGCCCCTAGTTGAAGAGTTACTGAACGAGGGGGTCTTCGTCGTGGTCACGGCCGACCACGGGCCGCGGTTCGGTCGCGGCAACTATCTCACCGAACGGCGGCTCCATGTCCCGCTAATCGTATTCGCCCCCGACGGAGAAGCCCAAACGGTCGAACATACGGTTTCGCTCCGGTCCCTGCCGAAGACGACGCTAAACCGGATCCCCGGTGCGAACGGCGAGTTCGACGGCGACGATCTACTCTCGGTCAACGGTGATCGCACCGTTGTCACGGAGTACCTCCATCGTGAAAGTGATGATCCAGGCCCGGTGTCCATCAGTGCGGACAGTGAAATCCTGGATTACGATCTCCGTCTCCAACGCGGTAAGACAGTGTTACAGCTCGAGGGTGGGCGCGAAACGGTCGCGGACGGTGCTCCGTCGGTACTCGAAGAACTTAGGACTGATGCCGAATCGCTACGGGCCTCGCAGGGAGCCGAAGATGAAACGCCAACCGAGTTTGACCGGGCGACTGCCGAACGTCTAGAGGATCTGGGGTATCTCTAAGCCGGCAGCCGGCGGTTATCCGATCGGGAGCCGCCTGTATTGCCGCCGAACCGCTTCGCCGAGGCCGCTGACTTCCCAGCGGACGACCGATCGCGATCGCGCGGCGTTGACTCGCGGAATGGTAGCCGCGAGTACGGGGCTGACTGGCGGCTTGAGGAACCCACGCGAGACGCTGACGCCGAGTTCGTGAGTTTCCGCGACGCGACGTCGGCTTCGTAAATCGTACTTTCCGCCGGGATAGCAAAAACGGGAGATGTCAACATCGTATCGGCGTTCCAGTGATGTTCGCGCATCGTCGATCTCGGCACGCAATTCGTCCGTCTCGAGGTCCGGAAGCGATGGATGCGTTGCAGTGTGGTTCCCCAGCGTGACGAGGTCGTGGCCGGCCAGATCACGCATCTGCTGTTCGGTAAGCATTTCGTCAGGACCGGCCGCGAGTCCGAACGACCGAGGATCGCGCCGGTCTGCGCCGACGAATTCGTCGACGACGAACAGCGTAGCCGGCACCTCCAATTCCTCAAGAACCGGCAGCGCGTCGGTATAGAAGTTACGGTAGCCGTCGTCGAAGGTCACTGCGATTCGAGGTTCGTCCCCATGCCCAAGAACGTCTGGAAGGTCGACGATACGAAATCGGTTGCGAATGTACGAGAGGTCGGTCCGAAGTCGGGCAGGGGAGATTGTTCCACGAGGGTTGCCGTACGGTTCACCGACGGAATGGTACATCAAGACAGTGTTCCCGGGCGGGGGCGCAGCATCTGTCAACCTCGTTCGAACCGCTAGCTCGGCGAGGCCGCGCCACGCCGCGAGTTTTGCTCGAGAAAGAAAATCCTGTCGGACAGGCATGCTTACAGTATCGAATGCGATTCGATGTACGAATAGTCGACGACGCCGTCCGGTCGTCCGCCGCCGCTTTCGACAAACTCGCACAGCCGACAGACACGATCTTCGTACGTGTGATCGGCTTTCGCTCGCTCGTGACCGCGTTGTGCGATCGCTTCTCGTTCGTCGTCGTGTGTGAGGTAGTAGTCGACTTGCTTTCGAAGTTCGGACGGCGAATCGACGATAACGATCTCCTCGCCATCGACGAACCAGTCCGGATTACAGGCATCGGCGATCTGTAACGTGCCGGATGCGGGGATTTCGAAAGTCTTCATGTTTCCACCGGACAGTTGTACGCGATGATGAATGTTGACGGATAGCTTCGAACTATAGATCGCGCTGTAAAGATCAGGGCCGTACACGGACCCGCGATGAAAGGACGCAAGCGGTGTCTCATCCCAGCGCGGTCCGTACAGGGCGAGATCAATATCGGCATCGACAAGCGCCTCCAGATACATAACACGGCGAGGGTAGGGTTGACCCACGAACGACACGTCTGCGTCGAACTCAGACCGGTACTCGCAGAATTGCTGAACGGTGTTGATATCGCAGCCACTGCGGGGGAATACGACGCTGTCTACGCCGAGTGCCTGCCAGGACTGCCGGCGGTTGTCGTCATTGACGAGCATCAGGTCGTATTCTTGAGGTGCAACGTGGCGTTCCTGTGGCGCGCTGAAATCGAAGGGGCCGGTCCCAGTAATCCCGAAGACAAGCGCGTCGGTCGCTGACTTAATTTCCCCGACCGTTTCGGCAGTCAGATAGTGGTAGCCACCGGTGATCAACACGAGATCGGGACCGAATTCGATCGCGGCGTTCAATGCGCGACGGTTTCGTTTGCGGGCGGCGTGATCGAGCCAAGTGGGGGATCGACGACGGAGCTCGCGGACAGCGCGATAACCGATCCCAAATGTCTTATCGAGCCACGATGCGGCCCTGTATCCGACCGACGGTGGGAGCAATGCAGGGTCCGTGTACCGTTCAACACAGACCTGATGGCCCAGTTCTCGAAGAGCAGTAATAAATCGATGTTGATCCTGCGATGTCGGCAGTTCGGGAACTGCCTCGGTTCCGGTGTCCTCCCTCGAAATGTACCGCTCTACGTGGTCGAGACGGGTTAGATAGAGGACTCGCATATCTCTCTATCGAGAGGAGCCACAGATATATATACCGGTTGCCGGATCACTAGATGTAGCGATCCATGCACGTGCTTTTCGCCCCGTTTTTTGGGGACAACCCCTATCAAGAACTCCTCCGCAGTTCAATCGAAGCGGCTGGCATCGAAACGTCGACACATACGGACCCTGTTCCGCTAAGCCCGCTACTGGGTCACGTACTGTGGCACCGGGCTGACGTGCTCCACCTTCACTGGACGCATCCGTATTTTCTCTTCGGCAGTCGACGAGAATTCTACCGGCTCCCGTTGAGTCACCTCTTCTGTACGATCGCTGCAGTGATCTTCGTTGCACAGGTGGCGATCGCATCGCGACTCTGCGACAAGGTCGTCTGGACGGTTCACAACCGGTGCAACCACGAACGGCGGTACGAACTCCTCGATCGGTGGGTGAGCCAACAGGTAGTCGATATCGTCGACGTCGTACAGATTTGGGACGATCAGACGCGCGAGGAACTCGCGTCCTACCTCGATCGAGATCTAGATCACGCCGTCAAAGTTCCACACGGAAACTACGCACCCAAGTACAATCTTGAGTCCATTGATCGAGACGTTGCACAAGAGACTCTCGGCGTCGACAGCTATGAACGGGTCTTCCTCTACTTCGGCTTGATCCGCCCGTACAAGAACGTACCACAGCTGGTCGAGACGTTTGCCGAGGTCGCCCCGGACGACACTTGTCTCGTCGTCGCCGGCAATCCAATGCACGACGAGATCGAACGGGACGTTCGAGAAGCAGCCGCCGGCAAACCGAACGTCCACCTCGATCTCAGATTCGTGCCAGAACGAGCGGTCCCCGAACTCTTTGCAGCCTGCGATTTCGCCGTCTTCCCGTATGAACATATCTTCAACTCCGGCTCTGTCATGCTATGTATGACCTTCGGGCGACCGTTCATCGCACCGGCTCGCGGCAGCCTTCCCAGCGTCGCACCCGAGGGAAACGTGCTCTACGAATCGTTACGTAACGGGCTACAGGCGGCAATTTCGGCCCCGACCGAGCGAATTCGAACAGTCGGTGAACGGAACTTCTACGTCGCTCGAACGACATACAACTGGGAGGATATTGGGGCGGCTATGGCCGATCTGTACCGCGCCAAGTAGAGTTCGGAGCGTTCTTATCTCTCCCAGACTATGTTCGGCCAGAGTAGATGCATCCGTACGCTCCAGTCGATTTCGATCCCGACGATATCTCTCTCGTCGGTGACGTGGTGATGGTCAACTACGAGGGGAGAGATCAGCTCGCCGAATCGCTCCCTGTCTGGGTCACGATGCGAGACCTCGGATACGTTGGAACGATTTATGTCATCGACAACGCATCGTCCGACAGATCGGTCGCGTTTCTCGAGGATTCCTTTCCCGACGTGACCGTGGTTGCAAACGACACCAACAAGGGGTTTACCGGTGCTGTCAATCAAGGAATGGAACACGTGACGGCCGACGCGTCGTTTATTACGACGCCAGACATGATCGTCACACAGTCGTGGTGCCATAGGCTACTGGAGGCGATGGCGGATGCGCCGAACCGGGGTGCTGCGACCGGAATTGTCGTCCGTCCGTCGGGAGAAATCGACGGCCGAGGTTCGATCGAAAACGCGCTCTTCCGATTCGATCCGGGACCCCCACGTGATGATGTTTCCAGGGTCGACTCGGGACGCGGGAGCGGCCTCCTCGTTCGATCGGACGCGTTTGATGACGCTGGCGGGATCGACGACGATCTGTTCATCCAGTGGGACGAAGTAAGCCTCACTCTGAACCTCCGGGTGGCCGGGTACGAGACCGTGTTCGTCCCCGGGGCGCTCGCTTGGCACTGCGAACGTCTTGGATACGGAACGGGAATGGAGTATTACCACGCTCGGAATCTGTATCTCCTCGCAGGGCGCCACTGCGACCGATGGGAATTCGTCCGGATCCTTACCCTGAACCTCGGCCTTCATATCGTTGGACATCTGGTATCGGCACTCCTAGGCCGTCGTCCGTGGGCCGCGGTCGTACGGACATGGCACGGCGCGGCAGTTGGAATCAGTCGGGCGATCGCTGGCCGAGTCCGCTCGAATGGAGGGAAATCATGACCAATCTCCCGAAACGAGCGGTTCGGGTTCTCAGAGAAGACGGACCGATCGCCGCGATTGGGGAAATTTCAAAGTATGTCCACCAAGAGGCAGTCAGACCGCGGCTCCCCCGGAGGCGTGCCGTCTACAATGGTATCGAAACGCGCGCTGGACGGTCGTTCGATCGGATCGTTCCGTGGGAATCGGTCAACAGACCAACGTATGAGAGCGCGATCGTCGAGACTCTCAGATCCGAGGTCCAGCCCGGAGACCACGTTGTCGTTGTCGGCGGCGGGTGGGGTGTCTCGGCGACAGTCGCTGCGAGGCAATCCGGACCCGAGGGCCGTGTCTCCGTTTACGAGGGCTCCGAGGACGGCTCTGCACATGTACGTGAGACCGGGCGGCTCAATGGCGTCACTGATCGTATCGACGTAATGCACGCTATCGTCGGTGAATCGATCAGCCTTCTAGGGCCAGATGGTAACGCAGCTGTTGTTCCGACCACGGCTCTCCCCGACTGTGACGTACTAGTACTCGATTGCGAAGGTGCAGAGCATACGATCCTGACTGATCTGTCAATCCGACCTCGAAAACTCGTCGTCGAATCACACGGCTTTCTGGGGACGCCGCCTGACACAGTTCAGGAACTCGTCACGGCAAAGGGCTACGAGATCAAGTCACTGAAACCGGCAAACGCTGGCCACATCGAATACTGCGAGCAAAAGGGAATTCAGGTCATACACGCACATCGACAGTAGTATCGCCCCTCGATCGATCGGTTCCGGTTTTCGTTACAGTCCCCTACGATACGTCGCTGCGAGCTGGTCGCCGACGCGAGTCCACGTATACTGATCACGGACGTGATTGTGGGCAGTTTCGGCGAGTCGAGTTGCGAAATCAGGATTTTCGAGGACGCAGGTGATCGCCTCGACGAGGCTCGAGACGGAGCGTTTTGTTGCGGCCAGACCAGTTTCCCGGTGGACAAGGTGACCAGCGGCCGCGTGTTCATCGGTACCGACGACTGGCGTCCGGCAGGCCATCGCTTCCAAAGCAACGATACCAAATCCTTCGGTTACCGAGGGAAACACGCAGACATCGACGGCGTTGTAGTAGTCCGACAGTTCGAATCGCTCGACGGCACCGACAAATTCGACTCGGTCGCGTAGCCCTTCCTCATTGATCGTGCGCTCGACGTCGGACATGATCGCCTCGTCGACGCCGCTGTACACGAGCAACAGCGTCACGTCGTCAGGGAGTCGAGAGAGTGCCCTAACGAGGTAGGGGACACCTTTATGTTTCGTGATTCGGCCGACAAATAACAGGTATCGTTGATCGATAGCGAGCCCAAGGCGCTCGCGGCAGGTGTCACTGTCGTCCGGGCTGAACAACTGCGTATCGACGGCGTTAGGTAGATGGGTCATTCGATCAGCAGACAGCCCTGCAGTCCGCAAGTTATCGAGTTCTCGTTGGTTCACCGAAAGAACGCGGTCGATAGCGGGGGCAACGCCGTGAACGAATAGGTGATACCAGAAACGGTGCTTCCGACATCCAGTATCAAGCGATGCACCGTGATTGTGAACGACGATTTGTGCATCGGTCCAAACAAATGGTAGAACGAACTGGAGGACGTTCGGCTGATTGTAGCCGTGAACGTGGATTACGTCCGCGTCTGTCGACCAGAGGTATCGAACGAGTGGGATCGAGAGCTCACGTCCGAACGAAGAACCGGTAGTCACCCGAAACAATCGTACGGGAAATCCGAGGTCATCCTCGCTCGGCTCGGACTGCTGGGAGAGTACCAAGAGTTCGACCGACCCCCCTTTCTCGAGAACGACCTCGCAAAACCGCCGGTGGTATTCGGCGTATGCCAAAAACTTCGCCACAGAGGAGTATCCCACTGCGGACGGCGAATGCGGAACGACAAACGCAATTGTGCAACCCGCGAGATTGTTCGTCATCGGCGATCACCCATTCGGATTTGTGAGCAGATCTGGTTTCATGAATGCGTACGCATATCCTAATCCAACTGCGGCGATAAAGATGAGAATTGCACCGAGTTGTTTGCACTGATCCGATGATCGAGTGCTAAGACACTGCCGGAATCGGGTCGGGATCCGGGTCGTCAACAGCCAGCGGAGATACTCTCCTTTGGTGTCCGGTGCGTCTTGATAGAGGAGGTCCATGACGCGTTTCGAGTACCCTTGCCAGAACGAGCGGAAGACGAGCCAGCGAAACTCTCCCCTATAATCGAACAGTCTATGGGTGACAACTGCGTTTTCGTTGTATATCATCCTCTTTCCGTATTTTTCAAGTATTCGGTTGCCGGCTGGCGCTTCGTGGGCCTGGACGTGACGACTTCCTTTTCGGCCCGTCTTCTCGTCATATCCGCCAACCGCTAGAAACACTGCGCGTTTGTACGAGATATTCGATCCGTACGTGTTCCGAACCTCGTCCATGTGGTCGGCAAATCCAAGTTCCGTACAGCCGACCAGCCAGTAGAACTCTTCGGGGAAGAAGCCAGGTTTTGTCGTCACCCATTCCGGCGAAACATATCCTCCGACGGCGACCGCGTCAATCGTTTCGTAGGTCTCGACCAAGGTTTCTACCCAGTCTGGTTCAGCGATACCGTCGTCATCGATGAACGCAACCACCTCCCCAGTCGCGATCTCGGCCCCTCGAGTCCGACTGTACGAGATCCCCTGATTCTCGTCGTTACAGTGAAGGACGACATCATCAACCTCGCCGTAGTCATCCTGCACGCGCTCAAACACTGCATCATTCCCATCGACGACGATCACGACCTCGAGCGGCTCGTGCGTTTGCCTGAGGACGCTGTCGACACACTCGGAAAAGACGTCGTAGCGTTCCATCGCGTAGGTACAGATGACGACGGAGACCTTCATTTCGAACGGCTTTCGGTGACGCCTGAATAAGCTTTTTCGTTCGGACGGATCTACATCGCGATCATCACGTCTCGAAGCCACTCATCGAAGTGACCCAGTCCGGGCTCCGGATGGTAAAACCTCGCGGGTATATAACAAGACTTATTCTTGGCTTGGGTCTGGTGGGACCTAATGAGCACCGATACCGAACGCGTCGAGGACGGGACCGAAACGTCCGTCCTCGAGTCGTTCCGAGACTGGTATCACCTCCCCGTGATCGGGGTCGTGATGCTGTTTATGGTCTGGTTGCGAACCCGGTCGTATGATCGGTTCGTCACCGAGGATGGAACACCCGCCCTGGCAGGGGTCGACTCGTGGTATCACTGGCGGACGATCAACTGGACGGCGGAAAATTACCCGCACACGATGCCGTACGAGGTCTGGACGGGCTTCCCGACCGGCACTTACGTCGGCCAATTCGGCACGCTGTTCGACCAGCTCATCGTCACCGTCGCGATGATCGTCGGGCTCGGCGATCCGTCGCAGCAAACCCTCTATACGGTCTCGCTGCTTTCGATCCCGGTCATGGCCGCGCTCGTCGCGATCCCCGTCTTTTACGCCGGCCGCCGGCTCGGCGGCACGCTCGGCGGCATCGTCTCCGTGCTCGTGCTCGCACTCGCGAAGGGACAGTTCCTCTCTCGGTCGACAGTGGGACAACTCGACCACCACGTCGGCGAGGTCCTGTTCATGTCCATCGCGGTCCTCGCGATGATGGTCGCGCTCACCGTGGGCGAACGCGAGAAGCCGATCTACGAACTGGTCGTCGACAGGGACTGGGACGCACTCCGGACGCCCGCGATTTACAGCGCGCTCGCCGGACTCGCGCTCACGCTATACATCTGGGTCTGGCCGTCCGCGATCCTCCTGATCGGGATCTTCGCCATCTTCTTCACCGTCCAACTCTGTCTCGACTACCTCCGCGGTGTCTCGCCGGATCACGTCGCCTTCGTGGGCGCGGTGAGCCTCGGCGTGACGGCTATCCTGACGATCCTGCTCATGGAGCAACCTGGAAGCACGGGCTCGACCAGCTTCGGGTTGCTCCAGCCGCTTACCGCCCTCCTCGTAGCCGTCGGCTGTGTCTTCATGGCCTGGCTCGCACGCGAATGGAACAACCGCAGCCTCGAGCGACGATACTACCCCGTCGCGATCGGCGGACTGATCGCCGCGACGTTCGTCGTGATGTGGCTCGCCGTCCCGAGTCTGTTCGACTCGATAATCGGAAACGCGACGCGTCGCATGCTACCGTTCGGCGGGACGGCCACTGACCTCACCATCGCCGAGGCCCAGCCGCCGGAGAACTTCTTTGATCGCGTCTTCACCGAGTTCGGGAGCGCGTTCTACACGATGCTCGCCGGGCTGGCCTTCCTCGCGATTCGACCGCTCCTCGGTCGGAAGTTCCGCGCCGAGCACACGCTGATCATCGTCTGGACCGTGTTCCTGATCAGCATGGCCGCGACGCAGGTGCGCTTCATGTACTACCTCACGCTCGCGGTCGCGGTGGTCAACGCGGCGTTTATCGCGGAAATCACCCGCCTCTTCGACCTCGACCTCGAGAGCGGCCTCGACTCCATCAGACAGGTCGAGACCTATCAGGTGATCGTCGTCCTGCTCGTCGTTTTGCTCCTCTTCGCGCCGCTCCTGCCGCCGCTCGCGCAGGCGACCGCGTGGGAGCAAGGCAAACAGACCGGACCGAGCGGGAGCGCAATGAACTGGGAAGAATCGAACCACTGGCTCAAAGAAAACACGCCCGCGCCGGGGAACTACGGCGGTGCGAACAACGCCGACAAACTCGACTACTACGGGACGTACACTCCGGGCGACGGCGACTACGAGTATCCGGAGGGGGCCTACGGCGTCATGTCGTGGTGGGACTACGGCCACCTGATAACGACGCAGGCCGAACGGATCCCGCATTCGAACCCGTTCCAGCAGAACGCGCGGTCGTCGTCGACGTATCTGACAGCCGAGTCCGAGGAGCGAGCGGAACTGGTCCTCGACGCGATCGCCGCGGGCGAGCCGGTCGCCGATCGCTCCACCGAGGAACTCCGGCAGGCGACTTCGGGCAGTGATTCGGGCGAGGACGTCCGGTACGTGATGATCGATAACGAGATGGCCGGTCAGAAGTTCAGTCCGATCACGCAGTGGTCCGGCCCCGACTACGGCCACTACATCAATAATGAGCAGTTCGCGTTCGGTGAGAACCAGACGCAAGCGCTGCCGACCGTCAACGAGAACTACGACAATACGACGCTCTCATCGTTGTACCTGCAGGACGCGGCCGGAATGGAACACTACCGGTTAGTCCACGAGAACGACAAGTACGCGATCGTCGGCGGGATGGGTATCAGGGGACAGGCCATTCCCCGCTACTCCCTGCAGCTTCGGGGCTCCGGTTGGACGAACCAGACGCGGGCGATCCAACAGCAGCTAGCGCAGGCCCGGAGCAATAATCAGGTCTATCAGGGTCTCGGAAACCCAGTGTGGGACGGTCACGTCGTCTCATCGGTGAAAACCTACGAGCGCGTCGAGGGGGCGACGATCACCGGCAGCGTCGACGACGCCGACGATATCGACCCTGCTAACGCGACGGCCGTCGTCGCAGTCGAACTCGAGACCGACACCGGACGCACGTTCACGTACAGACAGCAGGCGGCGCTCGCGGACGACGGGAGCTACGAAGTGACCGTCCCGTACGCGACCAACGACGAACTGGGCGTCGAGGACGGCTACACCGACAGCAGCGTCGAAGCAACCGGTAACTACAGTGTCAGCGTCTTCGAGTCCGGCGAACAGGGACTGCGGCAGTTCACCGGGGAGACGGCCGTTCCCGAGCCCGCAGTGGTTCAGGGAGAGACCGTCACCGTCGGGGACCTCGAGGAAGTCGAAGATCCGTCCGGCAACGAAACGACGGGCAATGAGACGACGGACAACGAGACCTCGGGCAACGAAACGACCGGCAACGAGACGGACGACGGAAGCACGGACGGCACCAACTCGTCGGACGACGGAACTGCCGACAACGGGACCGCGAACGCGTTCGAGCCGGTCGCAGCGGAACGCGCGCACTAACGCGTCGATCCATTCTTCGAGCCGTGGCCGCTTCTCGTGGCTCGGTTCTCGATCGATGCGGAACGCGGGAACGGTTTTGCGTGACTTCGACAGATGTCACGAGCGATGCGGACTCCGCTGACGTCTTCCGAGGAGTTCTCGACGGGAGCAGCCGACATCGCTTCCGATGTCTCGGACGGAGCGCGAGCGTCGATCGTCGGCATCTCCGATCGGTTCCTCGGCTCGAGTCAGGCGGGGGACGTCGTCGGATGCGTTCGCGAGCGGGATCGAACTGCGACGCTCGTGGTCGTCGTGAATTCGATCGTGAGAGCGGCGACTGCCGGTCGGGGGTAGCCTGACGGCCCTCGAGGGGCGCCTGTCGAAACGGCCGGCAATTGCGGTCTTCGTAGTTGTCGACGAGACCGGAGCGGTAATTTCTTATACGAACACATCACAGATCGCGAATACGGAAATCACGGAGAACAACCCCGAAAACCGGATTTCTCTGTTGAGTTACTGTTTCAGGTTGGATCGTCATTGAAACATAAGAATTCGTATATGAATCTATTAGATAATTTTATTTCCATTGGCACCAACCAATGGTATGTATGCCAGCAAAAGACGACATGAAAGACTACCTCGCAAAGCACCCCCGAATGATCGGCGCGCTGTTCACCCTGTTCGTCCTGCTCAGTCAGGCGGGATCGGTCGCGGCAGGAATGAACTCCCAGATCGGACCGTAACGAGAGTGTTCGGCAACTGAACGTATCATTTTCGACAATTCTGTCGTTAAAAGAGGACTCCGGTGCTATAGTAGCTACTGAAACGAATTGCACACTGATCACAACGCCGTCGTACGATCAGGCGTGCATTGACTTGCAGTGGCTACTAAAGAGGGGAGTAGTTCACCGTTCGATCGCGTCCTCGCATCCGTCGCGAAGTAGCGAACGGACGGGCTTAGTCGAGCGAAATCGAACCGACGCCATCGTTCCAGCGGAGTCTCCCGTCGACGAGAACCGGTAACTCGGTCCACGTCAGGTACGGCTGCAGATCCTCCGTGTCGACCCGCGAATTCGGCGTGACGCCGGGACTGAGATGGCGGTCCGCGACCGACTCGAGGTTGGAGGCACTGGCCGTTCCGAGTTTGAACTCCTTCGTCGAATACGAGCGGACCGCGAACTCGAACTCGCCGTCATCGCCACCGTCGAGTTCGATGATCGCCGGCGTCCCGCCGTCGGACTGTGCGATGTCCGCCGAGCCGTCGCCGACGATGAGGTACTGATCGCCGAGCCCCGCGTACGTTCGCGCGATCTCGAGCGCCCCTCTGAGCGGGAAGCCGCGGTTGAGCAGCCTGGCCATGGTCTCGCCGGCCGTGACGGCGTCTTCGTTGATGACGTCGGCGTACGTGCTAACGCCGCCGAACGCGCCGCGGCGGGTGAGCGCGAGACCCTGCTCGTAGGACCGACAGGCGTTGAGAAAGAAGACGCCGACGTCGACCGACTCGAGGGTTCGGACGTCGAGGTCGCCGTCGGGACAGCGGATGCCGTCTTCGACCGCGTGACCGATGTAGTGAAAGAAGTCGTACCCGCCGTCGGTGAGCAACTCGGCGAGGCGATCCGATTCGACGCCGAACTCCGAGCGGATCTCGAACGGGAGGTCCGCTCGGTTGCCGTAGGCACCGTCGAGGAGGTCGTGTTCGTCGATCATTCGGGCGTCGTTGCAGACGAGCAGGATTTCGATCGATTCGCTCCGCTCGCGGCGATCCAGCTGGTTTCGGTACGCTTCGATCGTCGCTTTCGACGCGCGCTGTGGGATGTCGTCGCCGAACCACGCGTGTTCGACGGCTTCGTCGGTCACGGACGGCACGACGAACGCCGAATCGTCGGGTTGTGACGGCGAAGAGCGATACGTCGTCGCAGAGCGAACGAGCCCCGTCTCGGTCTCCGGTCGCGGAATCGATTCCGGCGTCCGACCGCGGGATTCGCGAACGATACCGAGTTCGTTCACGAGGTACGGGAGCAGCGTGGCGCTGTCCGGTTCGGCCGGGACGTGTGCGGTCAGCGGCCACCGCGGGATGTGCTGGTCGATCGACTGGATCGGCACCTCGAGGTACCGGTCCAGTCGCTGGGGGAGCGACAGGTCGTACGCTTCCGCGAACGAGAACGGCAGCTCGTCCTCGAGCGCCGATCGCTCGAGGAGGTTGTACTGGAAGACGCCCTCCGTTCGGACGAGACAGTCGAGGAAGAAGAATCGCTTCAGGAGTCCGGCGGTCTCGTCTTCGAACGCGCGCCCGGTCGAGAGCGGATAGTCGAACCGCGGCGTTTCGAGCGCCGGTTCGTCCCCCGGTCGAACCGCGGCTCCAAGGAAAAACGCCAGCGGTGCCGCGGCGAACACCGCCGCGTACTCCCGCGGGACGGTGAGGGTGATGTCGCTCTCCGGTGGATCGACGGCGTCGGGAATCTCGAGGCTGTCACCGAGTTCGATCAGCGGCGGATGGCCGCGCAGGGTCGGCCACGTCCGCTCTGGAGACGGCGTCTTCAGCGCGGACGGGAGCGCGGAGACGGCCTTCGTCAGTGACTCGATATCGGATGGCGTGGTAATCGTCCCAACCGGCTGGTCGTGCGGCGATCGTGCGCCGAGTTCGATCGTCGTCTCTCGGTCGGTCGCGATCCGTATCGAGGTCAGTCCGATGTCGATCGTGCCGGAAACGTCGATGCGACAGTACAGCTTCATCGGGCCGCTCAATCCGACGAACTGGGTCCGTTCCTCGAGCCGAACCGTTTCGCCGGCGTCGAAACTCGCCTCCGTGCGGCCGGTTTCGTCGTGAACGGTGACGGAGTAGAGCTGGTTGAACGTGAGCGCGTCGGTCTCGAACCGGCACGTCTCGTCGACGGGGAAACAGAACTGCGCCGTCTCGATGGCGTCGAACGACACCGACCCCGGCGTTTCGATCTGGAGGCGGCGTTGCTCGATGGAATCGTATACCTCGAGCCCGGGCGGGTCGGCCGTTTCCGCGATCTCGATAGTCATCTGTCCTCGTTGTCATCTCCCTCATTCCGCCGCACGGTCAAAAATGATTGTATCGGTCGCCGATCACGGAGCGTCGTCGTCCGCGGAGGGTCATCGATTACGGAGGGTCGTCGAGCGAGACCGTCGTCAGCGATCGGAACGCGATCTGGGGGTACCGCGGCTCGACCGCGCTGGGTTGCCGACCGCTGTTGTGACCCGATGACGACAACTGAACCCGTTCGATGACGCCTCGTTCCGCGAGCTCGTAGAGGAATCGCGTGACCGTGCCGGCGGTTAGCGACGACCGGGCGGCGATAGCGCTGGCTAGTTCGCGGATCGGGCGGTCGCTCGGATCGATATCGACGAGCGCGAGCAACACCCGTTGCCGGGTGGCCGAAAGTGCGAGCGCGCGAGCGACGTGAACGCCCCCGTCGGGCACGTCGGCCCGCGCCGTCTCGAGGTGGCTGGGTTCGATCCGCTCGGTTTCGCCCTCGCGAGCGAGGACGGCGGCGCCGAACAGGGCCGCGAGCGCGTCGTGAGCGTTCCCGTCGGCCCAGTCGGCCAATTCGCGGACCGCGTCGTGATCGAGCGCGCCCGCCGCGAGTCCCGTCGAGACGCGGTCGGTGACGACGTCGACGAGTTCGTGATCGCGGTAGGCCGGAACGGTGACCGTCTCGCCCCGGTGGTCGTCCGGTTCGGTCCGTCCGACCGCGACGGTGGCGCAGTCCTCGACGGGTGCCAGCAGCTCGCGGACGCGGTCGATCCCGAGCGTCTCGGGTTCGTCGTGGTGGTCGATCGCGACGACGGCGCGCCGATCCGGACGAGAGAGCCTGTCGCGGAGGCGCTCGCGGAGGTCGTCGGTGCCCACGCCGCTCTCGGGCACCCGTTCCGACGAGAGCCCCGACAGCACCGCACGATAGAACGCGAAGGGACTCTCGACCTGACGGCCGTCGACGGTGACGAACCACGTCACCGGCTCGGTGCGTCCACCTCTCGTCGTCGTCGCGATCGCGCGGCTCGAGCCGCCGAACTGGTCGTTCAACGCGTCGAACATCGCGGTCACGACCGCTGACGTGCCCGATCCAGCCGGCCCGACGATCGCGACCGGCGGCGGCAACTCCCCGTCGAAGACCGGCTCGATCGCGTCGAGCAGTTGCTCCAGCACGGGGCCTCGGCCGACCGGTTCCAACCGGTGGACGACCGGGCTGAGCTGGTCGCGATCGGCGACGATGCGTCGCCCCTGTCGGACCGATCGACGGCGAGCGATTCGCTCCTGGAGGTCCATTACTGCGCGTCTGCCTCCGTCGCGGTTCCGACCAGCGCCGCTTCGAGCACCTCGAGCGTGTGAGTGATCTCGTAGCCGGTCCCGTGTTCCATCTGCATCGAACAGGTGGGACACTCCGTGAGTCCCGTTTGTGCGTCCGCATCTTCCATGTGATCGAACATTTCCGACCCGATTTTCATGGATGTTTCGTAATGCTCGGCCTTCCAGCCGTACGTGCCGGAGATCCCCGAACAGGAGTCGCCGACGTCGTGGGCGTCGACGCCGTCGATCGCTGCCAACATCTCCATCGTCTGCCCGTCGAGGCCCTGATTCCGCGCGTGACACGGCGCGTGGTAGGCGAAGTTCGAATCCGCGAGCGCCCCGTCTATCGACGTCCCCTCGAGTTCGCCCTCGAGGTCCTCGTGGACCCGGAGGTACTCGACGGCGTCCCAGGTGTTTTCGGCGACGTCCTCGGTTCCCTCGAAGTCGAACAGTTCGGGGTACTCCTGTCGGATCGACATCGAACACGAACTGCAGGAGGCGACGACGTCCGCGCCGTCTTCGAGCGCCGCGGCGAGCTCCCGGACGTTCGTCTCGGCCGACCGGCGCGCGTCCTCGAGCATCCCGTTGGCGAACATCGGCGTTCCCGAACAGTGCTGGTCGGGGACCATGATCTCGTAGCCGAAGTGTTCGTAGAGGCGGACGAGCGCCTTCGCGACTTCGGGCGTGTTGTAGTTCGCGTAGCAGCCGTGGAAGTAGGCGATGCGCTTCTCGTCACTCTGAATCCGTGCACCACCCCTCTCCGTCCACCACTCCCGAAACGTCTCCGTCGCGAACGCCGGCAGCTCCCGCTCGCCGGTGATCCCGAGGAGTTTCTCGCCGAGCCACTGCGTCGCGGAGAGCCCCATCACGAAGTTCGTCGTCCGCGGGAACGTCGACCCGAGCGGGGCGAGTCGACGGTAGTTCGCGAGGATGCGGTTCCGAACGTACTCCCGCGAGAATTTGTCCATCCGTTCCTCGACGTACTCCCCTCGAGCGGTGTTGTGCATCTGCGAGAGGGGGACGTCCGACGGGCAGGCGCTGTCACAGCGCATGCAGTTCGAGCACTTCATCACTGAGTCGTCGATGTCGTGGTCGTCCTGGCGCTTGAGCCGCCACTGCTCGGGGCCCTGAAACTTCGGCCCGGGGAACTCGTCGTCTACCTCGGCGACGGGACAGTTGGTGTCGCAGGTCGAGCACTTGTAGCAGTCGTCTGCACCCGGTCTGAGGTCCATCTCCTCGGCCTCGGGGAACACCTGAATCGGCTCGAACTCGTCGTCACCTGCCGGGTCGTCGGTCGGTCGTTCTGCGTCGCTCATTGAATCACCTGAATCAGTCGGTTGTCGCCGTCCGTGCCGTTCGTCTCGTCCGTACCGCTCGTACCGTCCGAACCGCTCGTGTCGTCTGTACCGCTCGTGTCGTCTGTACCGCTCGTATCGTCTGTACCGCTCGTATCGTCCGTGCCGCTCGTGTCGATCGGGCGAATCAAATCGCGCACGTAGCGTCGGTCGGTTCCGCCGCTCGAGGCGCACACGTCGTCAGTCACCGTTCGCCCTCCGAGGCGGCGCGCCGGCCCGCGACGTAGCCCGTCGCGAGCGAGACGCCGGCACCCGATTTCTCCGCCGCGAAGTCGTAGCCGCCCAGCACCGCTCCCGCCGCCCGGAGGTTCGAAAACTCGGGCTCGTCGCCGGCGTCGAGCGGGCGGAGGTCGCGGTCGACCGGGAGGCCGAACCGCGCGTAGGGCTGGTCGCCGAAGACGTCGTCGACGAACCAATCGTAACGGTCCGCGGCGTGCGGGACGTGGCAGTCGAAGATCGGTTCGAACACCCGTTCGCGCTCCGAGCGCACGCCCTTTCCGACCAGCCCGCCTGTCGCGAGCACGTACTGGTCGGCGCGGTGGGGAATCTCGCTGCCGTTCCGGTCGACGACGACGCGATCGATCCGTTCGGAGCCGGTCGGGCCCGGCTCGCCCGCGTCGGTCTCGTAATCGACGACCGGAACCCCCGTCGTCACCCGGACGCCCCGCTCCTCGAGCGCGGCGTACAGGCGGTCCTCGAGTCGCATCCCCGGCAGGCTGGGCGGTCCCATCGGGACCTCGAAGACGTCGACACCGAGTCGGTCCGCGAGGTCCGCCCTGACCGCGTCGGCGCGCTCGTCGCCGAGGATCGCGGGGAAGCCGACGCGGGACTCGCCCTCGAGGTGGGTGCGAACGGTCTCGGCGAGGGCCTCGCGGGCGGTCGTCTCACCGGCCGTCGTCGCCACGGATTCGTCGTGGTCGAGCAGGTGCGCGTACCGCGTGATCTTCGCGTCGTCTCGAGCGATGCCGGGAAACCGAACCGTGACGCCGCGGGCCTCGAAGGGGACGCCCGCCGCCTCGAGGTGGGACGCTGCCAGCGGCGCTTCGAAGTCCGGCAGCGTCTCGAAGCCGACGAGCAGGGCGTCGCGGTCGTCGCTCGCGAGCCCGGCGGCGGTCGAAACCGGATATCTGGCGGTCGGCTTGACCGTGCCGCCGTGGGTCGGGACGAGCGCGTTCGAATCCGTGTGCGACCCCGCGTAGGCCTCGCCCGCGATATCGTCGAAAAAGGCGAGGGCCTCGCGGACGGCCTCGCTCCCAACCCGCTCGTAGGGATGGCCGTCGGGGAGATCGGCGAGCGCGTCGAACGGGTCCACGAGCGGGCCGTCGCCCGCCGGCGCGTATCCCAGCACGTCGATCAACCCGCTGGCGTGGCGGAGCGTGCTCTGCTTGTACGAAACCAGCCGGACGTGTACGTCTCCGTCTCGCTCCGCCGCGGCGAGCGCGGCGGTCGTCCCGGCGAGTCCGCCGCCGATGACGAGGACGTCGTCCTCGATCGCCATCTATCGGCCCCCTCCTGAGCCGTCGGCCCGGTTCCCCTCGGTCCGGCCGTCGTCGAAGGCCGCGAAATCGACGGCCGCCGTTTTCGCGTCCGCGCTTGCGGGATCGCAGTCCCGGTTCATCGTCGTCGCGTGCAGCGCGTAGTTGAGCATGGCCTGCGAGAGCTGTTCGCCCCACAGCGCGTGGCGCTCCCCCTTCCAGCGCTCCTGAAAGAGTTCGTCCAGCGCTTCGCGGACCGTCTCCTCGTCGTAGCCGGGATGGAGTTCGTTCGCCATGTTCTGACAGCAAAAGCCGCCCTGACAGTTCCCCATCGAGGCGCGCGTCCGGATCCGAACCGCGTCCAGATCCGAGCCCGACTGCGAGATCGCGTCTCGAACCTCCGCGCGCGTCACGCCCTCGCACTGGCAGATCACCGGGTTCGGCTCGTCCGTCTCGAGCACGTCGCGCGCCCGGCTTCCCAACCGCTGCTTGCTCCGGCGGGCCACCGGCGAGCGAAGGCCGAAATCGTCCATCCCGGCCTCGAGCGTCTCGGCGTTCTCGCTGCCGGGCAGGGGGTCCTCGGCGGTCGTACAGGCGGCTCGAACGCCGAGTTTCTCGCAGACGTGGTCGGAAATCTCCTCGGCCATCGCCCGGTAGGTGGTGAACTTGCCGCCGACGATGCTCGACATCCCCGAGACGCCGTCGCGATCCGCGTGATCGAGGAGGAAAAAGTCCCGCGTGATGTCGGTCGGGTCCTCGGTGCCGGTTCCCGGCGGCTCGTACAAGGGACGAACGCCCCAGAACGAGCGGATCGTTCGCGCCTCGGAAAGGATCGGCACCAGTTCCGAGAGCGTGTCGATCATCTGGTCGACCTCCCACCCCGCTTCCGGATAGTCGTCCGGGTCCGAGACCTCCTCGTCGGTCGTCCCCAGGATAGCCGTCGTCTCGTGGGGGACCACGATGTCGGCGTCTCCCTTCGGCCGGCAGCGGTTGATCACCGTGTCGACCTGCCGGACGTTCATGATCGTCATCACCCCCTTGGAGGGGCGGACTTCGATCTCGAGACCCGCCATCGCACCGATCTGGCCGGCCCACGCGCCGGTCGCATTGACGACGTACTCGGCGGTGATCTCCTCGGTCGTACCGGGCGTCGCGTGCGTGCGCTTCCCCGGTCCCGACTCGTGGCGCACCTCGACGCCGTAGATACCGTCGCCGTCGCGTAAGAGGTCCACCACCTCGGCGTGGGTTTCGATCCTCGCGCCGTGGGTCTCGGCGTCGATCGCGTTCGCGACGCAGAGCCGGAACGGGTCGACCGCGCCGTCGGGGACCTCGATCGCTCGCTTCACGTCCGCCGCGAGGTGCGGTTCGACCTCGCGAGCCTCCACGCCCGAGAGCACGCGGGCCGGAATGCCACAGTCCCGGCACCCCTCGAGTTTCTCGCGGAAGTAGTCGTCCGGGTCCTCGGGGCGCTGGACGAACAGGCCGCCGGTCTCCTCGACGCAGTGGCCCGCGATCTCCCGGAGCACCTCGTTTTCCTCGATACACTCGCGCGCGCTGGCCCGGTCGGACACCGCGTAGCGCCCGCCGCTGTGCAACAGGCCGTGCATCCGGCCGGTCGTTCCGTCTGTGAGGGTTCCTCGTTCGACGAGCGTGACCTCAAGGCCGCGGCGCGCCAGATCGCGGGCGATACCGCAGCCGGTCGAACCGCCGCCGAGAACGAGGACCTCCGTATCGGTTGCCATCCCTTCGTCCGCATCTACGATCACCTCGCCCATTATTTTATCGGTGGTAGCAGAACGTCCGTAAATTCTTGTTCAGCTCGGCTCGTCAACGGCAGGACGGCGTAGTCAGACGGCCAGTTACTCCGGTTCGATCCTGGTACGCTTCTACGCATAGGACGTTCTAACCGACGGATTACGTCGTATTAGTGTAACTATATCGCGTTTTGATAGGTTTAGAAACGTTTATAATGATCGTCAAAATTGTTTACCGATATCGCGCGATCACCAGTAAACAATCGCGTGGCTACACAACACCGGGTGAATACGAGTGACAGAATCCACGTACGTCGGTGCGGTCGACCAGGGGACGACCGGGACCCGCTTCATCGTCTTCGATCACGAGGGGCAGGTCGTCGCGAACGCTTACCAGAAACACGAACAGATCTATCCGGAACCCGGCTGGGTCGAACACGACCCGATGGAAATCTGGGAAAACACGAAAGCGGTCATCCAACAGGCGCTCGGGCAAGCTGACATCGGTCCCGAGCGGCTCGAGGCCATCGGGGTGACCAACCAGCGGGAGACGACGCTGCTGTGGGACGCCGATTCCGGAAAGCCGGTCCACAACGCCATCGTCTGGCAGGACCGACGGACGACGGATCGCGTCGAGCAACTCGAGGACGACGGGATGGTCGAGACCGTCCGCGACAAGACGGGCCTCGAGGCCGACGCCTACTTCTCGGCGACGAAAGCCGAGTGGCTGCTCGACAACGCCGATCCGATCAAACTCGAGCGCTCCCGCCCGCAGGACATCCGCGACCGCGCGGAGGAGGGAGAGGTCCTGTTCGGGACCATCGACTCGTGGTTGATCTACAATCTCACGGGCGAGCACGTTACGGAGGTCACGAACGCCTCGCGGACGATGCTCTACAACATCCACGATCTCGCGTGGGACGACGACCTCCTCGCGGAGTTCTCGATTCCCGAGGCGATGTTGCCCGAGGTCCGCCCCTCGAGCGACGACGCCACTTACGGATCGACCGATCCGGGCGGCTTCCTCGAAGCCGAGATCCCGGTCGCGGGTGCGCTGGGCGACCAGCAGGCGGCCCTGTTCGGCCAGACCTGTTTCGACGCCGGCGACGCGAAGAACACCTACGGCACCGGTTCCTTCTTCCTGATGAACACCGGCAACGAGGCCGTCGAGAGCGACCACGGCCTGTTGACCACGATCGGCTTCCAGCGCGCCGGCGAGGACGTCCAGTACGCGCTCGAAGGCTCGATCTTCGTCACCGGCGCGGCGATCGAGTGGCTCGAGGACATGACGCTGATCGACGATCCGGCCGAGACGGCGTCGCTCGCCCGCAGCGTCGACTCGACGGACGGCGTCTACGTCGTCCCCGCCTTTACGGGACTGGGCGCGCCCCACTGGGACCAGCGCGCACGCGGCACCATCGTCGGAATGACGCGGGGCACCCGAAAGGAACACGTCGTTCGCGCCACCCTCGAGTCGATCGCCTACCAGACCCGCGACGTCGCGGCGGCGATGGAGGCCGACTCGGGGATCGAGATGACGTCGCTGAAGGTCGACGGCGGCGCGGTCAAGAACAACTTCCTCTGCCAGCTCCAGTCGGACATCATCGGCTCGGAGATCGTTCGCCCGGTCGTCGACGAGACCACGGCGCTGGGATCGGCCTACGCGGCCGGACTCGCGGTCGGCTACTGGAGCGATCCCGACGAGTTGCGGAGCAACTGGCAGGTCGACGCGGAGTTCGAACCCGAGATGGACCCCGACGACGCCGATCGACGCTACGACCGCTGGTCGGACGCCGTCGACAGATCGCGCGACTGGGCGCAGGACGCGGAGGAGTGACCCATGTTCCAGCCCCTGTTCCAGATTCCCGTCATCGGGATGGAGTTCGAGGCGTTCGCCGTCCTGCTGATCGCCGCCCTCGCCGGCGGCGCGTTCGGCGCGGCGCTGGGTGCGCTTCCGTCGTTCGTTTTCACCGGCTTCGTCGTCTTCCTCGGCGAAGGGATCGCCATTCTCCAGGACGAAATCGGAAGCGAAATCGGCGTCGCCGGAGCGGGCGATATCGCGACCGGTATCACCGGAACCATCGGCTTCGGCCCGGTCACCGGCCCGCACATCGCGTTCGCCGGCGGCGTGGCCGCGACGGCGTACGCCGGCCGGAAGTACCCCGAGATGGAACCCGACGACTGGGACTACCACTTCGGGAAGGACATTCTGTACGCGTTCGGGACCAAGCCCGACATCCTCGCGGTCGGTGCGATCTTTGGCGCAGTAGGGATGCTCTTCACCCGGATCATGGGTGGAATCGGCTTCCCGACGGACAACATCGCGCTCTCGGTCGTGGCGACGGCGTTCCTGGCTCGACTCGCCTTCGGCTACCCGCTCGTCGGCAGGGTCGGCGGCTCGAGCGTTCTCGACATGTCGCCGTTCGAGCGCGAGGAGAAGCGCGTGGCGGCCGACGGCGGCACCGAAACCGATCGGCTGGCGACCGAACCCTGGCTGCCACACCAGTACGAGTGGTCCGGCGTCACCGCGATCGGCATCGTCGGCGGGATCCTCGGCGGCTTCATCTGGCTCGAGACCGGGAGCATCTTCCTGGGCTACGCGATTTCCGCGATGAGCCTGCTGTTTCTCAACCTCGGCGTCGAGAAGATCCCCGTCACCCACCACATCACGCTGTTGGGATCGACGGGTGCGGTGATCGCAGCGTCGGCCGTCGGGAGCGACCCGATCGTACTGCTCGTCGCCGGCGCGTTCGGGGCGATCAGCGCCCTCATCGGCGAACTGTCTCAGCGGGTGTTCTACTCGCACTCCGGGACCCACGTCGACCCGCCCGCGATGGCCATCGCGGCGTTCATGCTCGTCATCGGGGTCCTGTATCTGGCCGGGCTCTTGCCCAACGCGGGCTATCTCGGACTCTGAGGGATTCGAAATCCGACTGCGGTCCGTCTTTTCACCCGTCTGGATGACGGCGGGTTTCCCGTACCAGTACCGCTCAACGCGAGTTACGGATTGCTGTAACGATTTACCGGCGCAACCGCGACCCGTGCAGCGGTTGCGCCGGAAATGACTTACAGTAAACCGTAAGTAACCCTGGTTCCTGAGCGGCACGGATCGGACGGCCAATCGGCGTTTTCATCGGGTGATCTATTTTCACCGGATAGCTTTATCACGGTTCTTGGTGGCATATGACACGGTGTTCAACAATGGGAGAAGAGTGGATCATCAAGGGAGACTACGTCGAAGCCTGCAACTGCGACGTTGCCTGTCAGTGCGTATGGATGGAACCGCCGGACGACGACGTCTGTACCGTCTCGCTGGCGTGGCACATCGAGGAGGGACGCTACGGCGACGTAGATCTGAGCGGGGTAAACGTCGGGATGCTCATTTCGACCGACGAGGGGGTCATGTTCGCCCCCGAGACGGCGTGGGACGTCGTGTTACTCGTCGACGAGACGGCCGACGACGACCAGCTCGAGGCCGTCGAGGACATCTATTCCGGCCGCGCCGGGGGCATCTGGGCACCCGTCGCTGATACGCACGTTCGGTCCGTCGACGTCGCGACCGTGCCAATCAGCTTCTCGCGGGACGGATCGGAGTTCGCCGTCGAGATCGGGGACGCCGTCGAAATGGACGCGAGCGGCGCGGTCGGGTTCAACGAAGCGGTCGGGACGGTCTCGCCCCACCCGCTGACTGAGAGTCTCGAGGTGCAGACCGGCAAGACGACCACGGCCACCGTCTCCTACGACGACCAGTTCGCGTGGGACGTTTCGGGGAACAACGCCTACCTCGGGGACTTCGAACTGGCGAACTCCTGAAGACGGGACGACGGCGACACGGACGAGCTATCATGGGGAGACACGACTCGTTTCGAGACCAGATCACTCACCGACGCGTTCCGATCGTCGCGCTCGTCACGTACGTACTCGCGTTGCTCGCGTGGGCGGCGGTCGTGGGTCGGTGGCTCCCGATGCCTGACGGCCGGATGGAAGGACAGATGTCCGATCCGGGAGCACCGGAGGCGATGGCTCTCTCGAACGGGCCGACCGGTATCAGCCTCTACCTGTTCATGTGGGGTGCGATGATGATCGCCATGATGTATCCCTCGTCGGTCCCGCTCTTCCGGCTGTACGCCGAGACGCTCGAGGGGACGACGACCGCGGGGAAAGGAGCGCGAATCGGGGCGTTTATCGGAACGTACGCGCTCACGTGGACGCTGACGGGAATCGTCCCGCTCGCCGTTAGCGCGGTGGTGCCGATCGTCACCATCGCGAACGCCCACGGCGGGCTCCTGGTGGGCGGATCGTTGCTGCTCGTATCGGGGTACCAGCTCTCACCGTACAAATACCGGTGTCTGCGGTACTGCCGGTCGCCGCTCGGATTTCTCCTGGCACATCACCGACCGGGGGTGCGCGGTGCCGTTCGGATGAGCTGGCAGTTCAGCGTCTTCTGCGTCGGGTGTTGTTGGGCGCTGTTCGCGTTCATGGTGATCGTGGGCTCGATGAATCTCGTCTGGATGGCGCTCATCGCGGTCGTGCTCTCGCTCGAACGGACGGTCGCGCGGGGGGAGCAACTGGCACGTGCGGTCGGCGTTCTCGCCGGCATCGCCGGGAGTACCGTCATCGTACTCGCACTGATCTAGGACGAGCATCGGATACTATCGGGTGACCCGAAGGCGTCACTGACCGATCTCTCAGCCTCGAGCATCCCTGAACCGACTCTTTTAGGGCGCTCAGCCCTCGAGTGACGCACATGACCGCCGATCCGCCGCTCGTCCTCGACGTCGACGGCACCCTGACCCGCTCCGAAGGCTGGGGGATCGACCCCCGCGTCTTCGATCCGCTCCGCGAGTGGGACGCGCCCGTCCTGATCGCGACCGGGAAGGCCTTCCCCTACCCCGTCGCGCTCTGTCACTTCGTCGGCATCCCCGAACTCGTCGTCGCGGAAAACGGCGGCGTCGTCTACACCGGCGACGACGTCTTCTTCACCGCCGATCGCGAGGCGGCACAGGCCGTCGCGGAAGAGTATCGGGCCGCCGGCTACGACCTCGGCTGGGGCGCGGAGGACACCGTCAACCGCTGGCGGGAGACCGAAATCGCGGTCAGCCTCGAGCAGCCGATCGACCCCTTGCGCGAGATCGCCGCGAAGCACGGCCTCGAGGTGATCGACACCGGCTACGCCTACCACGTCAAGGACACCGATCCGACCAAGGGCGACGGGCTCGAGACGATCGCCGAGCACGTCGGGTTCGACCTCGCGGACTGCGTCGCCGTCGGCGACTCGATCAACGACGTCTCGACGTTCGAGGCGGTCGGCCGGAGTTTCGCCGTCGGAAACGCCGACGAGCTGGCGAAAGCGGCCGCCGACGAGGTGCTCGACGAGGTGCACGCCGACGGGACGCTCGCGGTGCTCGAGCGCGTTCGAGACGGAACGTAAACCAACTTCGTTCCGTAACGACCTCCAGTCGTCCTTACTCGCCGTCCTCGAGCACGTCGTCGATCCACTGCGCCGGGACGACCCGTATCTGACTGTCGGCCTGCAGCGAGTCGGCGGTGAGGAAAACGATCTCGTCGCCTCCGGCGACGGCCATTCCGCCGCCCGCGACGGAATCCCAGTGGTTCAGGACGGTGTCGGGGATCGTCAGGGTCCGCTCGCCGTCGATCTCGGTGCTCGCGACGTAGCGGATTCCCTCAGCGTCCTGCATCGGATCGAACTCCTGTGAGACGAAGACGGCGTCGTCCTCGCGAATCCCCCAGAACGCTTCGGAACTGAGCGACAGGATGTGCTGATCGAACGCGCGCTGTGGGACCGGGATTTCGCTGCTGTGTTCGTCGAACGCCGCCGAACCCAATCGCTCGTACGATTCGCGTTCGGCGCTGACGGAACTGTCGGATTCGCTCTCAGCCGCGGTGGACTCGCTCTCGAGATCCTCGATCTCGCTGTCAGGCTCAGTGGACTCGTTCGCCACGTCCGCAAGTCGCTCCTCGTCGGCGCCGGTCTCGACGACGTCCGACTGGTCGATTTCGGTCGCGTCGACATCGCTCTCGAGATCGGGACTCGAGTCCACGTCCTCGATGTCGATGCTGGTCCCGGCGACGCGCCGGGCCTCGTCACCGGTGTGGCGGCCGCCGCCGGCGTCTCGTTCCTCGAGGTCGTCGATTTCGGGGCCGGTGCTGACGACGTCCGTCTGATCGATATCGCTCCGAGCGTCGCCCGGTCTCTCGTCCGACCGTCGCTGGGCGATCGCGACCGCGACGAGCACGCTACCCAGGACGAGTTGGCCGATGCCGTGGTCGCGCTCGCCCCGCCGGAGTGCTCGGACGCCCCGGAGGAGACTCACTCCGCCCCCGATACCCGCCGGGAGGCCCGATTCGATACCCCCTCGGACTGACCGGAGCGCCCCGGAGACTCCCTCGCGGCTGCGTTTCGATTCGCTGTGCTCGGATTCGGTCGCGGGACTGTCGCCGGTTTCGGTGGTGGGATCTCGCTTGCTCATGTTCGAGGTGGCTGTTTCGATCCGTCGCAGGCGGTCTCTCGAGTAGTGAGAACGCGGTGCGGCACGGAACGCGTCTGGTCGGTGGTGGCTATTTGGTAGCTGGCTGCTGGTGGCTGGTGGCTGGTAGCTGACGGCTGACATCCGTCTCGTGGGGGTGAGCGAATTCGCGATTCAGCTCTCGGCGCTCGAGTCACCGTCTCCCGCGCTGTCGGCGAACTCGTCGGTCTCTTCTTCGGCCGACGACTGGACGTCGTCCATGTCGACGGCGGAGCCGACCTCCTCCTCGTTGATCGCCCGCTCGAGGGTCCCCGTGTCGGTCACCGCGCTCAGCCCCTTCTCTTCCACCGCGGACTGGATCTCTCCCGCGTCGATCGCCGAATCGACGTTTCCGTCGCTCGTCGACGACTTCAGCGCTCGTCGGACGATCAGATAGCCCGCGAGCGCCGCGCCGCCGCTCGCGATCGCGCCCGGAACCCCGTAGCGTTTGTAGCCGAATGTAACCGCTTTCTTGCCGATCGTGTAGGCGCCAATCATGGACGAACGTTGCACTGGCACGCGGAAGAGGGCGAGGCTTTCGTACGGAAGCGGCGATCCTCGAAGGGGACGGTCGATAGCTCCGACTGCGACTCGCGGAAATCGGCTCGAGAGAATCTATATAGACTTCGCCCCCACCAGTCACACGACGTTCTATGCGGACGAATTTCGGGTAGAGCTTCGACAGCACCCGTATCGGGCGTTGGTAATCGGCGTCTCTCTATAGATCCGCCTGTATTTATATTCGAGCGGGCTACATCCGACCACATGGAGACGCGCAAGGTCCAGGTGACGGGCGGATCGACGTACACCGTCTCGCTGCCGAAAACGTGGGCGACCGACAACGACGTCAGCGCCGGCACGACCGTCGAATTTTACCCCGAAGACAGCGCGCTGTTACTCACGCCCCAGAGCGAAACGGAGCGCCAAGAAGGAACCCTCGACATCTCGAGCCTCGAAGGCGAGCGCCTGACCCGGGCCGTGATGACGATGTACGTCAGCGGCTTCGACATAATCAGGCTCGAAGCCGGCCGCATCACGACCGACCAGCGTCGCGCGATCCGCAGCGCCACGCAGGGGCTGGTCGGCGTCGAGGTCCTCGAGGAGACCACCGACAGCGTGGTCATCCAGGATCTGCTCGATTCCTCGGAGCTGTCGATCGTCAACGCCGTCACGCGGATGCGCCTGATCGCCCAGTCGATGCTCGAGGACGCAGTCCGGGCGCTGATCGAGAACGACGACGACATCGCTCGCGACGTGATCGAGCGCGACGACGACGTCGACCGTCTCTGGCTCGTCGTCTCGCGGATCTTCCGCGCCACCCTGCGTTCGCCCCGCGCCGCCGAGGAACTCGGCGTCCCGCGCGAGGACTGTTTCGACTTCCACTCGAGCGCCCGCCAGCTCGAGCGCGTCGCCGACCACGCCGCCAAGATCAGCAACATCGCGCTCAAACTCGAGGAGATCCCCGAGCCGGTCGCCGAGGCGCTCGAGGAGCTGCATACGGACGCCTCCACCGTCCTCGAGAAGTCGATGGACGCGCTGTTCGCCGACGAAACCGGGGAGGCGAACCGGCTCGGCCACGACGCCCGGGAGGCCGTCCTCGAGATCGACGAGCACACCCGTCAGATCGACGACATGCTCCGGGATCTCGACCCGGTGCAGGCCCAGTCGCTGGGGCTGATCGTCGACTCGCTGTCCAGGAGCGCCGACTACGGCGGCAATATCGCCGAGACGGCGCTACAGAAGGCCGCACCGCGGCCCTGACGCGTTCGATCGGACCGCGCCAGTCAGCGTTCCGGTCGGCCCGATCCGCGGGAGCGTTGCGAACGAGCGGGAAAGCTACTACTACCTCTCCCTGAAATCGACTCCCGATGGCTTCCCGAGCGGCTCCGTTTCGGGTCGCGGCGGTGGTACCGTGACGCCCCGCCCGCGTTCGTCGCTCGCTCGAGTCCGACCGGCGCTCACGCGCACCCAGATTCGGGCCGGCCTTTGCATCGCCGTTCTGCTCTCGACCGCCGTCGTCGCCGCCGCGGCGTCGGGCGGCCTCTCGACGGCGTCGAAAGAGACCGTCCCGGAGGCACCGCCGACCGAGAACCACACGGTCGTGACCGAATCGGGTCGCGCCGGGACGATTACGGCCTACCAACCCGACGGGGAGGTCCTCTATTACAACAACTCGCGGACGAAGTACTTCGACGTCGATCCGGTCGAGGGCGATCCGCTGACCGTCGAGTACACCGCGACCGATACGATCCACGCGGAAGGGCCCAACTGCGGCGATCCGCCGTGTGCCAGAAACGTCATCGAGCGCGTCGACCTCGAGACCGGGGAAGTCGAGATCGTCTACGAACGCTATGACCACAAGGAGACCGCCGCCGAGTGGCACGACGTGGACCGCATCGACGAGCGCCACGTTCTCGTCGCCGACATCGTCGCGGATCAGGTCTTCATCGTCGACACGGAGACCGAGGTCGTCGAGTGGCTCTGGGACGCCCAGAGCGAGTTCCCGATGGAGAGCGGCCACTCGTTCCCGAACGACTGGACGCACATCAACGACGTCGAGTACATCGAGGACGGCCGGATGGAAGGCCGGATCATGGTCAGTGTTCGAAACCAGAATCGGGTCGTCTTCCTCGACCGAGAGGAGGGGCTGCTCGAGGAGTGGACCCTCGGCGGCGAGAACGACTACGATGTCCTTCACGAACAGCACAACCCCGATTACATCCCCGAGAGTCAGGGCGGCCCGGCCGTCCTCGTCGCCGACTCCGAGAACGGCCAGATCAAGGAGTTCCAGCGCGAGGACGGCGAGTGGAACCGAAGCTGGTTGTGGGAAGACGATCGGATCCAGTGGCCCCGCGACGCGGACCGGCTTCCGAACGGGAACACCCTGATCACCGACACCCACGGCAACCGCGTCGCGGTCGTCGACGAGTCGGGCGACATCGTCTGGGAGGTCGCGTCGACGCTTCCCTACGACGCCGAGCGCCTCGAGACCGGTGCCGAGAGCGAGAGTGGCCGGAGCGCCCGGGAACTCGGCCTCGAGTCCCGGACGGTAACCGAAGACGACGGCGGAAGCGGCGACTCCGGGTTCGACCCGTTCGCGTTCCTCGGCGACGTCGTCGAGTCGCTCCTTCCCCATCGAGTCTACAACGCGCTCATCTTCGTCGCACCTGTATGGGTCGACAAAACTGCGGCCGCCGCGATCGCCGTCGGACTCCTGTCGGGGCTGACTTGGGCGGGGCTCGAGATCAGATGGAAACTCCGCGATGCCGGTATCAGGTTCCGCCGTCCGGTCTCCCGCGAACGGGAGTAACGCGGTCGGTGGCCGCCGCTGCTCCGCGGGTGACACCCATCACCCTCTCGTCGGCGAGGGAGCGGATCGATCAGGCGTCCTTCCGTCCGACCGGCAGCGATCGGGTGCGGCTCGAGGGGGAGAACCGCGTCCACACGGCGCGTCCGCCGACGGCGACGAGCGAGGCGAAAATCAGGAACGAGCAGAAGTACCACGGCTTGGACTGTATCACCGCGAGTCCCCTCGTGGAAGCGGGGACGAGACCGAGCGCCAGCAGATAGAACGCGGTGCAAAGCGCGAGCGACGACCGGCGGTGGCCGTGCCAGTAGATGATTCCGATGAGAACGCCGGACAGGAGACCGAGCTGGCCCGAATGAAGTTCGGGAACGGTGCTGAAAATCGACGAAAGGACGGTCTCGACGGTAGCCATTCGTCTCGTTCTCCGACGGGACCGTCCTATGCTATGACCTGCAAATCGACAGCTACTATGACGGGTCGGCCGCGACGCTGTGGGTGGTCGTTGTCGAAACACCGACGACGAAAACCGACGCGTTCGTCGAGTTCGTTTAGTTCGTCGACATCATCGACATCGTCGGTCGACCGGTTCACTTCCACCCTCCTCCGGGAACGCTTTTTACGCCCCGACTCGAAAGGCGAGTGATGGAACTCGACGATCATGCCGAGGATCTCGCCTCCGACCTCGGTGTTGACAAAGAGGAGGTCAAAGACGACCTGCAGAATCTGGTGGAGTACAGCGTTCCGATCGACGAGGCGAAACAGAGCCTCCGGCGGAAGTACGGCGGCGGCTCCGGCGGCGGTGGCGGCGCGCCGTCGGCGAAGGATATCGCCGAAATAACGACCGACGATAGCAACGTCACCGTCACGGGCATCGTCCTGACCGCGGGCGAACGATCGATCCGCTATCAGGGCTCCGATCACGTCATCGTCGAAGGGCGACTGGCCGACGAGACCGGCGTCATCGACTACACCGCGTGGGAAGACTTCGGCCTCTCGCCGGGCGACACGATCACCGCGGGCAACGCGGGCGTCCGCGAGTGGGACGGCGAACCCGAACTCAACCTCGGCGAGAGCACCTCGCTCTCCTTCCAGGAGGAGTCCCTCGAAATCTCTGACGAGATTTCCTACGAGATCGGTGGCGACGCGCAACTGGCCGAGTTGCGGACCGGCGACCGCGCGGTCACTATCGAGGTCAGCGTCCTCGAGTGCGAGCGCAAGACGATCGACGGCCGCGACGGCGAGACCGACATCCTCAGCGGCGTCTTCGGCGACGAGAGCGGGCGGCTCCCCTTCACGAACTGGGATCCGGCCCCCGAAATCGAAGACGGCGGAACGGTCCGCATCGAGAATGCCTACGTACAGGAGTTCCGCGGGGTTCCCGAGGTCAACGTCTCGGAATTCTCTCGAGTCTCCGCACTCGAGCGCGACATCGACGTCGGCACCAACACGTCGACGATGGACGTCGGCGACGCCGTCGCCACCGGCGGCATCTACGACGTCGAAGTCGCGGGGAACCTGCTCGCGGTCCGCGACGGATCCGGGCTCATTCAGCGCTGTCCGGAGTGTTATCGGGTTATCCAGAAGGGACAGTGCCGAACCCACGGCGACGTCGACGGGATCGACGACCTGCGCGTCAAGGCGATCCTCGACGACGGCACCGGGACCGTCACCGTCGTCCTCGACGACGAACTCACCGAGCGAGTCTACGACGGGACCCTCGAAGACGCCCTCGAGCAAGCCCGCGAGGCGATGGACCAGGAGGTCGTCGCGGATCGGATCCGCGAGCGCATCGTCGGCCGCGAGTACCGCGTCCGGGGGCACCTCTCGGTCGACGAGTACGGCGCGAACCTCGACGCCGAACGCTTCGAAGAGAGCGACGACGATCCGGCCGCCCGTGCGACTGCCTTCCTCGAGGAGGTGGACGCATGAGCGCGAACGGCGACGGCGACGACGAGATTCCGGGGCGAGAACTCGCCTACCGGCTCTTCGCCGCCGAGTACGACGACGCCTCCTTCTCCTACGCGGAGAGCGACGAGGAACGCGCGCCGAACTACGTGATCACGCCGACCGGCGCGCGGCTCAACCGCGTCTTCGCCGTCGGAACGCTGACCGAGGTCACGTCGGTCAACGACGAGATGGTTCGGGCCCGGGTCGTCGATCCGACCGGCGCGTTCGTCGTCTACGCCGGCCAGTACCAGCCCGACGAACTGGCGTTCCTCGAGCAGGCCGAACCCCCCGCGTTCGTCGCGGTAACGGGCAAAGCGCGGACCTTCCAGCCCGACGATTCCGACCAGGTCTACACCTCGATCCGGCCGGAGAGCATCGCGACGGTCGACGCCGACACCCGGGACCGCTGGGTCGTCAGCGCGGCCGAGCAGACCCTCGATCGAATCAGTACCTACGCCGGGGCCGCCGACCTCGAACTGAACGGCGACGCGCTGACCGACGCGCTGCTCGAGGCCGGCGTCGAATCCGGCCTCGCGGCGGGGATCCCGCTCGCCCGAGAGCACTACGGGACGACGCCGTCGTACCTCGCGGCGCTGCGAGCCTGTGCGCTCGAGGCGGTCGAAGTCGTCGCGGGCGAGCGCGATCAGGTGAGCGGACTCGCTCTCGCACCCGACGCGACGAGCCCCGAGTCCGACGCGACGTTCGCCTCGCTCGCCGACATCGACGGCGTCGATACCGACGCGCTCGAGGCCAGCGTCGAGTCCGAACCCGAACCCGAGGCGGCGGAGCCGGTCGCCGCGACGACCGACGGGAGCGGCACGGCTTCGGCCGACTCCGAGGGCGCTCATTCCGGCTCCGCGGCCGGAACTGCGACGAGCGACGATCCCGATATCGCCGAGATCGATGCGGAACTCGAGGCCGAGGACGCAGCGGTAGAACCGGACGCTGAGTCGGACGATACCGACGAGCTGGACGGTTCCGCCGAGCCGGATGTCGAGTCGGACGACACTGCCGAACCGGACGTCGAGGCCGATACAAGCGAGACGGCAGCCGACACCCTCGAAACCGAGGACGGCGGTGACGAGACGGCGAGCAGTGACGAGGCGGCGAGCGAGGTCGACGAAAGTGCCGATATCGCGACATCGGAAGCCGACGACAGCGATGACGAAGCCGACGACGAACTCGGCGACTTCGACGCCGGCGACGTCGACGACGGCATGTACGAGATGGACGAGTCGGAACGCGAAAAACTCGAGGCGGAGTTCGGCACGGAGTTCACCGCCGGCTCCGAGGTCGACGAGCCCGGTGAAGCGGGAATCGACGTTCCCGAGCCCGAAGACGCCGCGGCCGACGAACTCGAGGCGGAATCGGAACCGGACGACGCCGAATCCGACGACGGCGACGCGATCACCGGTGGGGAATCCGACGAGTCCGACGACGATATCGGGACGCCGCCCGAATCCGGACTCGAGGACGCGGAATCGGACGAATCCGCCGAGTCAGCGCCCGGGGACGGAGAGGAGTCCGAAGCCGACGACGCCGACGACGAACCGGCCGAGGACGTCGACCTCGAGGCCGCCGTCGTCGAGACGATGAACGAACTCGACGACGGCGACGGTGCCGATCGAACGGAACTGATCGAGACGGTCGCCGCCGACACGGGGGCGCCCGCCGACGACGTGGAAGACGCCATCCAGGACGCGCTGATGGGCGGCCAGTGTTACGAACCCGACGACGAGACGCTGAAGGCGATCTGAGCGACGGCAATGCGAGACGATTCCAACCGGCCTCCGGCCGGGACCACGTCGTCGCCCGCTCGCGTCGAACCGGTTCCCGGCGAACCGGCCGCGACCGCGGCGATCGGGGCCGAGAGCGCGTTGCTCGTCGGCGACTATCACGCCGGCTACGAGGCCGGCTTGCGCTACGAACGGGGCGTCGACGTTCCCAGCCGCGCACCTGACCGCCGAGAGCGACTGTTGGCGTTGCTCGAGCGCACCGATCCCGATCGCCTGGTCGTCCTCGGCGACCTCATGCACTCGATCGGCGATCCGGGCGGGGCCGAACGCGGCGAACTCGAGGTGCTGTTCGAGTCCTTTGCAGGCGATCTCGCGGTCACCGTGGTCAAGGGCAACCACGACGGGAGAATCGGAACCTGGCTCGCGGACAGCGACGATATCGGAGCGACGATCACCGTCGTCCCCGGCGAGGGGATCGCGCTCGGCGATATCGGCGTCTGTCACGGGCACACGTGGCCCTCCCGAGCGGTCCTCGAGAGCGACGTCGTCTGTCTGGGTCACGAACACCCCTGCGTGCGACTCGAGGACGAGGTCGGCGGGAGCCGCGTCGAGCGCGCGTGGCTCCGCGGTCGGCTCGATCCCGGCCCGTTTCGCGACCGTCCGGAGTACGAGGGGGTAGCGTGGCTCGAGGATGCGGACGAACCTCCGCCGCGCGCGGTCGTCGTGCCGGCGTTCAACGACCTCGTCGGTGGAACGTGGATCAACGTGAGCGGGCAGTCGTTTCTCTCGCCGTTCCTGCCGGCAGGGCTGGCTTCGGGGGAGGCGTACTTGCTGGACGGCACGCGACTCGGCCCGTACGAATCTGTGTGAGACTATAGCGAGATTAGCGGGCGAAAAGCGGACCGTGACGCTCCCAGACGCGGAGTCCCCTGTGCTCGTTTCGCGGATCACAGCGCACCTACCGACGGCGAACGACGACAGCTGACCGTCCGTGAAAACACACCTGCGTACGGGCTCGTCCGTCACTTACGATTCCGAATCCGCCTCGCCGATGACGAACTCGCCGTCCGCCGTCGACCACCTGAGTTCGATTCCCGTCCCGCCGTCGATCCCCGGGAGCACCGAACCGCCCGCCTCGACTTCGACTCTGTCCGGTGCCGGGACCGTGACCGATTCGCCGTCGACGACGAACGTCATCGTCCTGGCCGTCGACAGCTGGCGCTCGACTCGCTCGAGCGCGACCGCCGGATCCGCGGTCGTCCCCTCGCTCCCGTCCGAGGGGGTCTCCTCGAGCGGGACGCCGCCGATGACCGGCTCAATGTTTACGTCGCGGCTGCGGTTCGAAAGGACGGCGTTGACGGCGACGCCGACGAGGAGCAGGAGGCTGCTGAAGTACAGCCACGTCAGGAAGACGAGGATACTCGAGAGGAACTGTCCCTCGGCGGCCGTACTGCTGTACTCGAGGTAGAACCGGAACAGCGATTCGAAGACGACGAGACCGACGGCGGTCACGGCCACACCGGGGACCACCTCTCGAACCGTCATATTCGGCTCGTCCGGGAAGAGATAGTACATCGGAGCCAACGCGGCCGCGATAGCGACGACGAGCCCCGTGCGCTGGACGATCCATCCGAACGTCGATACAGTCGACGGCGACAGCGTCGCTTCGATCGCGATGACGGCGACTCCCACGGCCGCGATAGAGACGAAGACGAGGATGCCGTCGACGAACTGGTTCGCGACCGTGTTCTCGGCCTCCGTTTCGTAGATATCGGAAAAAGCCGCATCGAGGCTCCGAAAGATCCGCAACGCGCCCCAGACGAGGACGGCGATTCCGAGCGCCGACGCCTCGACCGAGGCGGTATCGAGTTCGCTCACGAGTACTTCGGCCGCGCCCGGGGTGAAGGCCGCCTGCGTCACCGACAGCAGCGCCTCCTCGAGTCGCTGGCCGCCCACCGCCGAGACCGCGGCCAGCAACACCAACAACAACGGGAGCAGCGAAACGAACGCGTGGTAGGCGATACTGCCCGCCATGAACGTGATCCGTTCGACCCGAATCTCGTGGACGATCGCCCGGAGCACCGTCACCGCCCGATCCGTTCGCTGGCTCATTAGTTATCGATGCGATCGAGATCCGAAAAAAGGATCGGACTCCGTCGGCCGTCAGTGTGGTTCGATCTCGATCGAGTAGACGTCGTCCTTCCCGCTGTCCCCTACCGCCGTACAGTCTCCGATCGAATCTCGTCGCCCTCGCGCCACTGATAGTAGTCGTACTCGGTCCCGGCAATCTCCGTCATCGAGACGGTCGCCCGTTCCGGGACGCCGTCGGGGTAGGAGTCGGAATCGGCCTCGTCCGATGACGATTCGTCGTCCGCCCCCTCGCGTCGCTCCTTCCACGTCGCCACCGCCTCGAGATGGGAACTCACGTCGCGAAGCGTCGCCGCGTCTCGTTTCGTGAGTTCCTCGAGCGCCTCGCGGTCCGCGCGGTCCAATTCCGTCGGCGGAGTCGGTCGCTCGTCGCCAGTCATGTCTTCCGGTGGGAACCGGGCGACCGTAAAACGTCGTTGTTCCGTTCGAGACCGTCTTCCGCGTCACGATTTGCGGTGTGATGACGTGGCCTGTATTGAGTCCTAATATCCATTGATACTCCATCCACGTGTAGATTTATATACCAGAACGGGATCCGTACTGGTGACAATGGAATCACAGAAACGCCGACCGACGACGCGGATCGATCCGGTCCCCGACGACCTCGAGTCGGCCCAGGCGAAACTCGTGTACATCTCCCTGGAAGCGGCCGACGGCGCGACGGTCGACGAACTGGAAGAGATACTGGCGATGAAGAAGATCGACATCCTGAGCGTGCTGAACTCGCTTTCGAGCGCGGACTACGTCACCCGAGCGGGCGAGACGTACGTCGTCGCGAACTGATCGGCGAGTCGCGACGTCCGGGACGACGAGCTCTGCGCTCGTTTTGCCGGTGTGTCGTCAGAAAGTGGAGTGGTAGCGTATCGGCGCTCGACGCGCCGAAACGGGTCGTCTGCTGGGTCGGCCGGTTAGAACGTCTCGAGGTAGCGGTCGAGCTCCCACTCGGAGACGTCGACGAGGTAGTCCTCGAACTCCTGTTCTTTGGCTTCGACGAACTTCGGCCCGACGTGTTCGCCGAGGGCGCTGTAGATGACTTCGTCCTCCTCGAGGGCCTCGACGGCTTCGCCGAGGTTCGTCGGCAACGTGTCGATGCCGTACGCTTCGCGTTTTTCCTCGTCGAACTCGTAGATGTTCTCGCGGACCGGGTCCGGACAGTCGAGGTCCCGTTCGACCCCGTCGAGACCCGCGTGGATGAGCGCGGCCAGCGCGAGATACGGGTTACAGGACGGGTCGGGGAAGCGAGCCTCGACGCGCGAAGCCGCCGGGACGCGCGCCGCCGGTTTACGGATCAGCGCCGAGCGGTTGCGATCGGACCAGGCGACGTAGACGGGTGCCTCGTAGCCCGGCACCAGTCGCTTGTAGCTGTTCACGGTCGGGTTCGAGATCGCCGTGATCGCCGGCGCGTGCTCGAGAATCCCCGCGATGAAGGAGTGTGCCGTTTCGGAGAGGTCGAACTCGTCGTCGTCGTCGTGGAAGGCGTTCTCGCCGTCCTCGAACAGCGAGAGGTGCGTGTGCATGCCCGAGCCGTTGATGCGCGGGATCGGTTTCGGCATGAACGTCGCGTGGAGGTCGTGCTGGGCGGCGATCGCGCGGACGACGGTGCGGAACGTGCCGACGTTGTCGGCCGTCGTCAGGGCGTCGTCGTACTCGAAGTTGATCTCGTGTTGGCCCTTGGCGACCTCGTGGTGGCTCGCTTCGATCTCGAAGCCCATGTCCTCGAGGCCGTAGATGATGTCGCGGCGAACGTCGCTCGCGAGGTCTTTCGGCGCGAGGTCGAAATAGCCGCCGTGGTCGCCGGTCTCCGTCGTCGCGCGGCCGTCCTCGTCCTCCTCGAAGAGGAAGAACTCCGGCTCGGGCGCGGCGTTGACCGTGTAACCGAGGTCGTCGGCGCGCTCGAGGGCGTTCTTGAGGACGCGCCGCGGGTCGCCCTCGAAGGGCTCACCGGTCGAGGTGTCGATGACGTCGCAGATCATTCGGGCCGATGCGCCGTCCTCACGGTTTTGCCACGGGAGAACCGCGAACGTGTCCGGATCCGGCTTGAGCCGCATGTCCGACTCCTGAATGCGCACGAACCCCTCGATCGAGGAGCCGTCGAAGTAAATGCCCTCGGTGAACGCCTTCTCGGCCTGTCGAGCGGGCACGGAGACGTTCTTGACGGTCCCCAGAATGTCGGTGAACTGCAGCCGAAGGAAGTCGATGTCTTCCTCCTCGATTTCGTCCAGTACCTCCTCTTCCGAAGCGGTTAGATTTCCGTTCGTCATCTTCTGCTCGCCTAAGCCAACGGATTCTACTATTAAAGTTCTACTGTTGTGGGCGAATATACGCAAATCTCTTCTCAGATGGACGACCGTAGTTTATAATATGGTATACTCGGTGTGTGGCTGACATCGGCTGAAAAAGTACCGGCAGAAATGAATAATCGTGTAGTGGTCGCTCGAGGCACGACTCGACTGCGTCGAACTCGTCGATCTCGAGGATCGATTCGCTACGCCGAAGCGGCCCCCACGCCGGGGAGGTGGCCGACACCGGTCAGTATCGTCAGGCTCGAGAGGCCGATATCGACGGTCGCCCGCCAGACGGTCGAAGAGACGCGGATCGCTCGCTGCCACGCCGCGATCGGCACGATCGACGCTCGTTCGCGTGCCGGCTCGTTCGGTCGCGGCCGCTTCATCAGTGTCGTCTCGCAGTTCGGACAGACGGACGCGACGCGCCGGCCGTTCGATTCCAGCTGCCAGTCGCCGTCGATCGGGCTCGAGTGGTCGCACTCCCAGCAGAACAGCGTCGCTTTCCGCTGTGTCGGCGCGCCGTCACCGCGGGTTGATGCTGGCTGGGTCATCGGGCGTGAGTACGGGCCCCAGCTATAAAATCACCCCCCGTTCTCGATTCACACAATACGATCAATCGGTGAATCTTCGCTGCGACACCGTCAACCGATCCGAGAAGTGCGGTGTGTCCACGAGGGTCAAGCTGGTGAGACGACCCGACCGTCGACTCGCCGCGCCCCGTCGTCACGGATTTCCGCGCCGGTCACGTACCCGTCACCATGGCCGCGACCAGTAAACCGAGCCGACTCGAGACCGGCGACGAACTCGACGACTTCGTGGACGCCCACGACGTGGCGCTCGTGGAATTCTATACCAGCGGCTGTGCGATGTGTCAGGCCATGGAACCAGTTTTGGGAAACGTCGCTCGCGCCACGGACGTCGCGATCGGGATGGTCAACCCCGGCGACGACATCGAACTCGTCGATCGGTTCGACATCCGGTCGGTGCCGACGCTGCTCCTCTTCAAGGACGGAACGGAAACCGCGCGGCTGGCAGAGGGGTTCCAGGGCGGCGACGCGGTCACTGCGTTCCTGGCCGAGCACGTTCCGACCGCCGTCGGCGCGAATTGACGTAGCCGGATGTGCCACTGCAGCGCGCCAGCCCATTTCGCGATCGCCCTCACTCGAGTCCGCGAACGCTTATCATCGCTCGCTCGTATTCCCCTTCTATGTCCGACGAGGACGGTGCCGACCTGCTGGCGCTGCGCTGTGACGCCGTCGCCGAACTGGACGACACAGCGCTGCGAGACGCGCTCGAGTACTTCGATCCGGACCTCGTCTACGTCGTCCGCGAGTCGTCGGACGTCCGCGTCGTGAGCCGCCTTCGCCGCGCGTTCGACGGGCCGGTCGTCTCCGCCGCCGGTCCCGCCGACGTTCGGACGGAGACGGTCGCCGGTATCGCGTTCGTTTTCGCGGGGTCGGCGGCGCTGCTCGAGGACCGTCCCGACGACGAGACGGAGACCGCGGAGTACGTCGTCTGCGACGATATCGAGCCGACGACCGACGCCGTCATGCTGGAGGCGACCCTCGCCGGCCGCGAGTCGATCGCCCGCTACCAGTCGCGAGCGAGCGGGACGGCGACCGTACTGACCGGCGCGCTCGAGGCGAGTTATGATCACGTCTGGGAACCGACCGTCGACGGGGGGCCGGTCAGGATACCGGTTCGGGGAGCCGCCCCGTTGCGTCGCTCCGGCGCGGTCGAACTCGCCTGTCTCACCTGCGATCGACGCGGTTCGGTGGCGGTCTCGTCGGCCCCGGCCGACCGGTTCGGGCTGCGAGCGCTGTCTCACGTCGGGCCGACGACGGCAGCGCGACTCCGAACGAACGGGTACGAGACGCGCGCGGCCGTCGCCGAGGCCGCCGAGGCGGACCTCCGCGCGATCGACGGGATCGGCGCGTCGAGGGCTCGAGCGATCAGCCACAGCGCACGCTCGCTCGCGGAGTCACGCGTCGTCCGCCGCACCGACGAACCGGTTCCGCCGGCAGCCGAGTCCGCGACGCCGCTGTTCGTCGACATCGAAACCGACGGGCTGCAACCGACGATCATCTGGCTGATCGGGGTCTACGATCCCGACCGCGACGCGTACGTGGACTTCGTCGACACCGATCCGTCCCGCGACGATCCGGGCGCGGCGACCCGCGAGTTCGTCTCGTGGCTGGCCGCCGAGTACGACGCGCCGTCGCTGGTCGCGTGGAACGGCCACGCGTTTGACTACAAACACCTCGAGCGGTTCATTGCCCGCGACGTGTCCGAGTTCCGTGAGTTCTGGCAGGAGAGCGTTTTCACGTACGACCTCTACGACTGGGCAGTGCGACGCGAACACGCCGTGTTGCCGGGTCGAACGAACCGACTCGAGGACGTGGCCGAGGCGCTGGGCTGCGACCGCTCGGGACCCGCGGCGGCCCTCGACGGGAAGAGCCTCGCGGAGCGGATCCGGCGGCTGCTCGAGAGCGAGCAGCCATCGGGTGCCGGAGCTGACGATGTCCCAGCCGCGACGGAGGACACGGCGGGACCGGATATCGACTGGGCGGCCGCCCGGGAGTACTGCGAGGCGGACGTCCGGGAACTGGCCGCGGTCGCCGAGGCGATCGCGGCGGCCCCGCTCGAGGCGGAGAGAGCAACTGCGGAGACGTGCAGAGCAGCGGCGGAGACCGGCGGAGCGGAGACGGAGCGGGAGCGATCGACCGACGACTCGACGACGCAGACCGGCCTCGCCGACTTCTGACTATGCCAACCGACGACATCGACGATTTGACCGACGGGGAGGACAGCACCGGAGCGGACGGTCTCGCACTGACCGGCGCGGAGCTACGCGACACCTTTCCGTCGCGTCGCTACCACGGACAGCTTCACGAACGGTTCACGCTGCCGGCCGAGCCGGCCAGTCACGTTCCCGCCCGCGAGGTGTTGCCCGCCGACATCGCGGCGACGCTCGCGGTCGACCCCTGGAGCCACCAGGCCGAAGCGCTCGAGGCGCTGGCCGACGGCGAGAACGTCTGCGTCGCGACCTCGACGTCCTCCGGGAAGACCTACGTCTACGGGTTGCACATCGCGCGACGCTTTCGGGAGAATCCGGACGTGCGCGCGTTGCTCGTCTATCCGACGAAGGCGCTCAGCCGCGACCAGGAGCGGGAGCTCAACGATCTCTTCGATTCGCTCGGGCTGGACGTCACGGTCGGCGTCTACGACGGCGACACGAAACGCGAGGCAAAGGCCCGCATCCGCGAGGAGGCGAACGTCGTCATCACGAACTTCGCGGGACTGAACCAGTACCTCGAGGGCCACCACCGCTGGGCAGCGTTCCACGCGGAGTGCGAACTGATCGTGATCGACGAGGCGCACTCGTGGACGGGAATCAGCGGGATGCACGCCGCCCGGATCCTCCGGCGGGCCCGGCGGCTGATCGACTGGTACGGCGGCGACCCGCAGTACGTGCTGACGACCGCGACGATCGGCAACCCGGCCGAACACGCCCGCGCGCTGACCGGTGAGCCGGCGACGGTGATCGACGAGGACGGCTCGCCCAGCGGTCGCCGCCACCTCGCGTTCTGGGACCCGCCGACGGACGGCGGTGGGGGCGAGTACGAAGACGGGAGCGGTGATAGTGATACTGAGTGGTCGTCGAGCAAACGCCCCGCTACCGTCGAGGCCGCCGAGGTCTGGGCGCACTGTTGCTATCACGGCGTCCCCTCGCTGTTGTTCTGCGATTCGCGCAAGCAGACGGAGCTGGCCGTCGGGCGCGCGCGGGAGTACCTCGAGAACCCCACGTTGCCCTACCGAGGAACCGCCGACCTCGCGGCGTACAACGCGGGTCACGGAAAGCGGTCCCGGCGAGGGACCGAGAGCCGGCTCAAAAGCGGAGCCCTCGACGGCGTCGCGACGACCAGTGCGCTCGAGGTCGGCATCGACGTCGGCGGGATCGACGGCACGATCCTCATGGGGTATCCCGGCTCCAGACAGTCGTTCTGGCAGCGCCTCGGCCGCTCGGGGCGCGACGAGCGAGAGGCGCTCTCCGTGTTCGTTCCCAGCCACTCGACGCTAGACCAGTACATCCTGCGCCATCCGGAGTACCTCCTCGAGGAGGCACCCGAGAGCGCGGTCGTCGACCTCGCGAACAACCCGGTCTACCTCCAGCATCTGCGCTGTGCCGCTCAGGAACTGCCGCTGCGCCGCGAGGACGCGGACCGGTTCGGCGGGATCGAGAGACTGGAACAAGCCGTCGAGTACGGTCGACGGACGGGGGACTTCGAGGGCTCGCTCGCGGGCGGCGTCACGTACGCCCACCGCGACCGGCCACAGAGCGAGATCGATCTCTACGCCTCCGGCGGGAACGCCTTCGAGGTGCGGCTGGCCGGCGAGGAAACCATCGGCCACCAGCCCATCGGCAAAGCGCGCGCCTATCGGGACTACCACGAGGGCGCGACGGTGCTGTACCAAGGCGATCAGTACGAGGTCGTCGAACTGCGGGAGGATCGACCGCAACCGTACGTCACGCTCGAGTCGGTCGACGTCGACTACTACACCCAGTCCCAGCGCCGGACGACGATCTACGACACCGAGGTCCGCGAGTCCCGCGACGTCGGCCCCTTCCGTCTCAACTGGGGGTACGGAACGGTCACGGTCCACCACGACACCTTCACGAAACGGGAGATCGGGACCGGCGACGTTCTCACGGTGGGGCTCGAGACGGGCGTCCCGCCCCTGGAGATGCGAACGCAACTGTGCTGGGCCGAAGTCCCCGACGAGGTCGAACGGGCGGTGACGGCCGCTCACAGCGACTATCACAACGACGACTGCGAGGAGCTGCCGCCGCGACTCCACGGCTACCTCGGCGGCATCCACGCCATCGAGCACGCGATGATCGCCGTCTCGCCGCTCGAGTTGACCGTCGACGCCGCGGATCTCGGCGGCCTCGCGACCAACCGGCTCCCCGACGGGGGCGACGCGAGCGGCTGGTTCATCTACGACGGGGTCGAGGGCGGACTGGGCTTTTCCCGGCGCATCTACGAGGAGTACGAGGCGGTCGCCCGCCGGGCGCGAGACCTGATGACCGACTGCCCGTGCGGGCGCGACGAAGGGTGTCCCGCCTGTCTCATGGACGATCGCTGTGGCAACGACAACCGGCCGCTGTACGCGCCCGCGGCGGCGGACGTGATCGACGCCTTGCTCGGCGAGGTCGATCCGGCCGCGTTGCTCTCGCGGTCGGAACCCGTTCTCGAGGACGGGACCGAGCGTCGACCGCCCGCGTCGGTCTCGTAGCCGCTGGAACGAATTCCGTCGCGTGCGGCCGTCGAGAGACCGTGACCGATCCTACGTTTCGGACTCGAGCTCGCTCGGGTCGAGCGTCCCCTCGAGATACCGTTCGCCCAGCTCCGACACCTCGTAGACGCCGGGCATGTGTTTGGTCAGGAGCCCGTACTTGGTCAGTTCGCGGCATCGATAGGCCGCGTACCTGGCCGGAGCGAGCCCCTCGTCGTCGATCTGGTTCGGTTCGAAGGCGTCTTCGGACCGGAGGAACTCGAGGATCGGCTTGTCCGCGGGTTCCATCCACTCGGCGTCCGTCTCCGCTTCGGCGTTCGCTTCCGTTTCGCTCTCGGACTCGTCGGTACCGGATTCCGGGTCCTGGGCACCGGTTTCGGACTCGTCGGCACCCGCCGCCGGCTCCGCCGGATCGTCGGTCGTCGGATCGTCCATGAATAGCGAGACGACCTCCTCGGGGGAATGTGTTTCCCAATCGCTCGAGGCCCGTCACGCGATCGGTGGCGTCGTGACCGGGACAGATACCCGCGAACGGCTCGACCCCGTCGAGTGAGAGGGACAGCAGTGACCGGCAGGCCTCGCCGCTGGTCGTTACTCCTCCGGGACGGCGTAATCGACGTGAACGTTCGGAATCGCGGCCGGTTCGTGCCCCGTGATTCCGCGATCGACGAACGTGACGTCCGTCAGGTCGCCGGTGAATCGGAACGTCACCGTTCCGCTCTCGATCGTCCCTTCGACGGTGGTGCCCGAGAGGACGGTCACGTTCGCACCCCGCTCCTCGTCGGCCAGCTCGATCGCGCCGTCGACGGTGAGTTCGAAACTCGAGGGCGTCCCCTGCCCGATGATCGTCAGCACGTTCGGCCGGTCGCCGTTCGCGTCGGTCGCGTTCGACGACGATCTCGTCGCCGCGATGGTCGCTGTCGCCGGCGTCTCCGTCTGGAACGGTGTACTGCCACTGTCTACCGATTCCGCGGCGACACGGCCGTCGTCGCGGTCTCCCGTCGCGTTCTCGCGTCTCATATGGTGGACAGAGGCGAGTATGACAGTATAAACCTTCTCACTGAACTAACGGTAAGATCTGGAGAAATATAACCACACAAGCCGGATCTCGACGGAATTTTGCGCGTTCATCTCGAGGTTTTATACCATCTCTCTGATCGATGATTCCTCGTCGACGAGCGATGCGAGACACGAAAACTCCGAGACACTCGGGGCGGTCGAGTAAGGGTCTCTCCCACCCGCTCGAGCGCACTCGAGTCGGCGGGATCCGTCGTCAGTCGTCCTCGAGAAGCCCGAGGTCGGTCGCGGCCAGGTTCGCGATCTGATCGGCGATGTCGGGATCCACCGCGGCGACGTCGTCGCCGTCGTGAAGCTGCTCGTTGTGTCGGTCGATGGCGTCGGCGAGCTCCGACAGGGGGACGCGGGAGGTCGTTTCGCAGCCAGGACACACGACCGGGACGCGCGGAGCGTCCTCGTCCGACTCGTTTGTGTTCGTCATTTGTCGTGTGTCTCGCGCCGATCGTCAAAGCCTCATTGGTTCGCTTCCCGTCCGACACGATCGCGTCGACGGACTTCGAAATCGGTCGACAACCGGACCGGCGGGTTGTTCCGCCCGATCCGTTCACCCGTTAGGACGCGAGAGCTGCGTGGGTCCCGGCGACAGCCGTCGCCGTTCCCTCTCTTTCTCCGAGTCGTCGGGTTCGAAACCGTACCGGGGACCGTCCGCTATCGGTCTCCGCGTCGCCGGTGTGACGAGTCTCCGGCGACTGGGTCCGAAGTACCGGCGGGCCGGCGTTACCGTCGGTGTCGAGCGAGGGCGGCGACCGACAGCGCGACCACGGCCGCGAACGCGCCGAATCCGGGCATCTCGTCCCCTCCCTCCTCCGAGACGGACTGGGTGTCGTTCTCCTGCAGGGAGTCGCTCGAGTCGTTCTTCGACGGATCGGTGCCGTTCGACCCGCCGGGATCGAAGCGCTCGTCGGCCGGTGCGTCGAGTTGCAGGACGACGACGACCTGTCCGTGAGAGGCCTCGGTCTCGTAGGTCCAGCCGCCACCGGCTTCCTCGTAGGATTCCGCGGCGGTTACCGGGTCGATGTCGGTATCCCAGCCGTCCCCTTCGGGAACCTGCTGAATGTAGCCGGCCACGTCGATCCTGTCGGCGTGTTCGCCGCTGATCTCCGCTTCGCCGTACTCGATCGTCGCGTCCTCGGGGTGGCCGTGCATCTCGATACAGTGGGAATCCATGTAGCCGTCGCCCTGCGCGACGTCCGGGCTCGTTCCGAACTGGTCGGCGTCGAGCGGCCGGTCGTAGTTGTCCGTCAGGGGGAAGTCGACGGTCATCGGGTCGGCGTCGGAGTGCCAACTCGTCACGTCGTTCGTCGGAATCGTCACGGACGTGTTCGGAACCGACTCGCCGACGACCGGGTCGCCGTTTTCGTTGACCAGCGTAACGCAGACCTTCCCGGAGCCGTCCCCGAGGTACGGACTGCGATACTCGTCGCGCGGGTTCTCGTAACTGACCCAGCTCCCGTCGCTCGCCGCCGCCTCGAAGTAGGGATCCCCCGGCTCCGGCGCGGGTTCGACGTACGCTTCCTCCGAGACGGTCCCGTTCGAATCCTGGGCGACGGTGCCCGCGGCCGTCCCCGCGACACCCGTCGCGACGAGGCTGGCGATCACGACCAGTCCGAGGCCGAGAGCGAGGAGTCCGCGTCGCCCGCTCGGGATCGGTCCTCGAGATCCCCGTAGTCCGGACATGGTTACGCCACGTCACCGAGTTCGATCGCCGGGTTATCGATCCTGTGACTGTTCTGCAGCGACGACTGTCGTTCGATGATATCGGTCATCGGACTGGGGTACCGGGTTCCCCGTTCTATATATGAGCCGCGTACTTCCGTGGTAGGTGGTCGCTACCTCCAGTAGGCGGCCGTTTGACTCCCTGTACCGTGTACAACGCACCCGTTACTGGACGGTTGTGGATCGCTCGTTCGGAACGGTTCTCGCTCGGCGTCATCGCAGTAACGCAGCCGGATCGTTCCAAATTAGCGGCCACGACTATTATCGGATATGGTCCATCAAAACCAGGATGAAATGTACACTGTCCGAAAGATGGGGAATTGATTAAGTTTAACACCCACTATCTAGCAGCATGTGGTATGGGAGAAGATACCAGAAAGTTCGAGCAGATCCTGACGAAAAAGGACCTCTTCGTGCTCGCGTTCGGCGCGATGATCGGCTGGGGATGGATCATCCAAACGGGGTTCTGGATCGACGAAGCCGGCGTGGCCGGCTCGGTTCTCGGATTCGTCGTCGGGGCGATCATGGTCTGTATCGTCGGCCTGATTTACGGCGAACTCGCCTCCGCGTTGCCGTTCGTCGGCGGGGAGCACGTGTACAGCCTTCGGGCGCTCGGCCCGGTCGGATCGTTCGTGTGTACGTGGTCGCTCGTCCTCGGATACGTCGGCGTCGTCGTGTTCGAAGTCATCGCGCTGCCGTCCGCGATGGCGTACATCGTTCCGGGATTTAACGTACTCGAGCTCTGGTCGGTGGCCGGAGAACCGGTGTACGCGTCCTGGATACTGGTCGGGGGTATCGGTGCGGTCGTGATGACGGCGCTCAACTATCGCGGCGTGAAACCCGCGGCGCAGTTCCAGACGATACTGACGCTCGTCATCGCGCTGGCCGGACTCATGCTCGCCGTCGGGGCCGTTCTGAACGGCCAGTCACAGCCGAACCCGCCGCTGTCAGACGTCGGTGCGACGGGGGTAGCCACGGTCGCGATCATGACGCCGTTCATGTTCGTCGGATTCGACGTCATTCCCCAATCCGCGGAGGAGGCGGACGTAGCTCCCCGCCTCATCGGTCTTCTCATTCCGGCCTCCGTCACGCTGGCCGCCCTGTTTTACATCGGCGTCATCTGGGCGTCCGGGCAGGCGATGCCCGGCTCCGCACTCGTCGAGAGCCCGCTGCCCGCCGCCGCGGCGATGGAAACGATCTTCGACAGCCAGCTAATCGGTCGCATTATGGCGCTGGCGGGGATTGCGGGCGTCCTCACGAGCTGGAATTCGTTCCTCCTCGGTGCCAGTCGTGCAGTCTTCGCACTCGCCGACTCCGGGATGATTCCGAAGCGAATCAGCACGATTCACCCGGAGTACAACACGCCGTCGACGGCCGTCGTCCTCATCGGCGGGCTCTCCGTCTTCGCGCCGCTGTTCGGCGAGCAGATGCTGGTCTGGATCGTCAACGCGAGCGGGCTCGGTCTCGTCGTCGCGTGGTTCTTCGTGGTCGTTTCCTTCTTCGTGCTTCGGCGCAACGAACCCGACCTGGATCGACCGCTCAAACTCCCGTTCGGCTACGCGTTCGGCGCCGCCGCACTCGTCTTGACGCTCGGATTCATCGGTCTCTACTTGCCCGGCGGCCCGTCCGCGCTCCTGTGGCCCTACGAGTGGCTGATCGTTCTCTGCTGGGCGCTCCTGGGCGTCGTCCTGTACAGCGTCTCCTCGACCGACTCGGAGGTCGGCGTGACGGATCTGGAGATGGAAGAACTCGAGTAGCCCCTCGAGCGATCAGTCGGAGTCCGTCGTGGTCTCCACTAACGTCTCTAACTCGAAGTCGTTCAGCGGATGGGGCTCGTCTTTGACGGTTTCGACGACGAACTGCGAACTCGTTCGGACGATCTCGTCGATCATCTCGTAGTCGCTGATGAGTCGCTGCACCATCTCGCGGTCCGACAGGTGGGCGATGACGACGAAGTCCGTGTCCCCCATCGTGAAGTAGACCTGATTGACCCCCTCGATGGCGGCGAGTTTCTCACCGACTTCGTCGTGATACTGCTCCTCGTATTCCGCGATGACTTCCGAGATCACCGTGATCTCGAGGCCCAGTTTCTCGAGGTCGACGTCGAACAGGTCGTCCGTTACGATCCCGTCCTCTTTGAGCTTCGTCAGTCGATAGTGGACGGTCGACTTCGGAATATCGGTGTACTCGGAGATTTCGTCCGGACTGCCGGTCCCCAGATCCGCGACGGCCTGCAGAATGCGGATATTTCGTTCGTCCATATCTCGCGTAAGGGAACCCGCCGATAAACACCATTCGAATACGAAACCCGTACTCGGCCCAAAGTTGGATTTGGTTCGATAGCTTGTCGATCGCGAGGATCCGTGCGACCCGATCAAACTAGCAGCGCACCCCGTTTGGATAATTCGATTTATACTGTCACATATCCAAAGAAGTATGATTTAATAGGATACGGTGTAGATAAAGTAGCTATGTCCGAACAACAATCAGGACCTCCGAACGGGGCGCAGTCGAATTCGGCCGTCGTGTCGGCGTACGACGAACATCTAATGCCGATCTGGAAATCGCTCGATGTGCCGGTGAAACGGGCCTCGGGGTGTACGCTCGAGGACTTCGAGGGCAACGAGTACCTCGACGTCTTCTCCGGCATCTCGGTGACGAACGTCGGCCACGGCAACGACGCCGTCGTCGACGCCGCGAAAGACCAACTCGAGGAGTTCGTCCACGGCTGTTCGTACGTCCATCCGAACGAGCCCGTCGCCGACCTCGCCGAACGGATCGCCGAGGTGACGCCGGGAGACCTTCAGAAGAGCTTCTTCTGTAACTCCGGGACGGAGGCCGTCGAGGGGGCCGTCAAACTCGCACGGAAGTACACCGGTTCGAAGGAAGTAATCGCCCTCGAGATGGGCTTTCACGGCCGCACCCTCGGCAGTCTGGCGCTGACGGGGAACAAGGCCTACAAGCAGGGGATGGCCCCGACGCTCAACGACGTCGCCCACACCGCGCCGCCGTACGGCTACCGCTGTCCGCGCTGTGACGGCGACCAGTGCGACGCCAGTTGTGCCGAGGAACTCGAGCGGATCATCGGCTCGCACACCAGCGGGGATCTCGCGGCGGTCGTCGTCGAGCCCGTCATGGGCGAAGCCGGGATCGTCGTTCCGCCGGCGGGCTGGCTCGAGCGAGTGCGAGAAATCGCCCACGACCACGGCGCGTTGCTCATCGCCGACGAGGTCCAGACCGGCTACGGTCGAACCGGCGAGCTGTTCGCGAGTACCCACTTCGACGTCGAGCCCGACATACTGACGCAGGCGAAAGGGATCGCGAACGGACTGCCACTCGGCGCGTTCACCGCCTCCGAAGAGATCGCGGACGCCTTCGAGTCCGGCGATCACCTCTCGACGTTCGGCGGCAACCCCGTCGCCTGCGCCGCCGCGCTGGCGACGATCGACGAACTGCAAGACGGCATCGTCGACGACGCCCGCGAGCAGGGACAGTGGCTCGAGTCCGAGCTCGCAGGTCTCGAGGACGAGTACGACGTCGTCGGGCAGGCGCGAGGCCTCGGACTGATGCGCGGCATCGAACTCGTGGAGCCGGGCACACTAGGACCGCAGAACGTCGCCCCGCGACCGGACGGCGATCTCGCAGCGGCCGTAAGCGAGCACCTCCGCGAGGAGTCGAACGTCGTGATCGGCGTCGGCGGCTACCACAAGAACGTCATGCGCTTCCAGCCGCCGCTGACGATTACACGCGATCAACTCGAGTACGCCGTCGACGAGCTCCGGACGGCGCTCGAGACGGTCGCTCGGTGAGTTACCCGCCTGAGAGTCGGCCGCGGCCGTCCCGAAGGGACCCGGGACAGTAATCCAGTTTTCCCGCCCCACGTTCGTGAGATTGCGCTCCTTACTCGTCGGTGTCCTCGAGCGAGAGATCCGACATCGAATCGTCGACGGCGGTGAAATCCGTTCCGCCGCACCGACAGCCGTCCCTTCGACCGATCGGTCGAATCTTGTCTTCGGATAGTTCGAGTGCCGCGTAGAGCGACCCGCACTGTTTGCACGCGGCGATCGTTCGTCGATTGTCGTCGCTATCGTCCATATCGCCGGTGGAACGTCGGGAAAGCGAGCACAAGTACTCGCCGTGAGGAGCCGAGTGACAGCAGGGTTGTCACCCTGATCGTAACAACACCGATCGGGAGTGACGGTCGGCCGCAACGGGCCCCGCGAGCGCCGGCCGACCGCTTTTCCGACGGGTCCCGATAGCTCCGTCTATGAACGACGACGGACCGAACCGGGACCGCGCGCAGGATCGCGCCGAACAGCGCAAGTCCGAGCGGGCCGAGCAGACGGAATCGATCCTCGAGGACGTCGAACGCCACCTCGGCGAGATGGAGTATCCGGTGACGAGCGAGGAACTCGCCTCGGAGTACGCCGACCAGCCGATCGACATGCCCAACGAGACGGAATCGCTGGGCAGCGTCTTCGACCGGCTGGCCGACGAGCAGTACGACTCTCCGGAGGCGGTCCGCGAGGCGGCCTACGGCGAGCTCACCGGCGAGGCCGGGAGTCCCAACGAGGCCAACGCCGAACGGGATCTCGAAGAACTGACCGATGAGTACGAGGGGAACGAGGGATCGCTCGGCGAGAGCGACGACAGCACGTACTGATCAGCGGGATCTCACCGCATCGATCCGTTCCACTACCCGTACCACTACCGTCGCCGAGTCACCGGGCGGATCGTGATAGCAGAACGGATTTACGTTCCCAACACCTGTTCTCGCGTATGGATTACGAAGCGAGTCTCGACCGAGCGATGGAGGACGTCCCCGATATCGGGGGCGACGAAGAGCGGCTACAGATCCCCGACCCGCAGCCCCAGAAGGACGGTGCGTTTACGCGCGTCACGAATCTCGACGAGATCGCCGACGTGCTCTCGCGGGACACGGAACATCTCCACCGGTTCATCCAGCGCGAACTGGGGACCAGCGGCAAACTCGAGAACGGCCGCGGTCGGTACAACGGGACCTTCTCGCAGACAGACCTCAGCGCGGCGATCGACGCCTACGTCGACGAGTACGTCCTCTGTTCGGAGTGTGGCCTACCGGACACGCGCCTCGTCCGCGAGGACCGAACGCCGATGTTGCGCTGTGACGCCTGCGGTGCGTTCCGACCGGTCACCAAGCGCTCGACCAGCAGCCAGCAGCAACAACAGCAAGACGCCGTCGAGGAGGGCCAGACCTACACGGTCGAGATCACCGGTACGGGCCGAAAGGGCGACGGCGTCGCGGAGAAGGGGAGCTACACGATCTTCGTCCCCGGTGCCGAGGAGGGCGACGTCGTGGAGATTTACATCAAGAACATCTCCGGCAACCTCGCGTTCGCCCGACTCGACTGAGACGGTCCGCTGTACCGATGTACCGGTGCGACCGTCGGCCGTCTCGCGGTCGCACCGGAAATGACTGACAGCAGTCCGGATGAAACGGATTCGAGTCCGCGCCCGTTCGGCTCGAGCGGTCGACTGCGCGACGTGCCGACCCGCATCGTCGGACCGAGAAATTAAAGTCAATTTGTTCTAGTCACAGTTCTATGGGAGTATCGTTCGACCTCTTCGGGACGCTCGTGACCGCCGACCGGCCGGACGATCCGGCCGCAGCCGTCGCGACCGAACTCGCAAAGCGGGACGTGGCGGTGCCCAACGACTGGGCCGACGTCTACGCGGAACCACACGTCGATGCGCCCGACGGTGCGGAGGTCCCGCTTCCGGCTCACGTCTCCCGCGCGCTGGCGAGTCGCGGCGTCGACTACGAGCACAACGCGACCAGACGCGCGGTCGTCGCCGCGTTCGATCCGGTTGTCGAAACCAGATCCGGGGCGCTCGAGGCGGTCGACGCCGCCCGCGAGCGGGGGCCGGTCGCGATCTGTTCGAACTGCAGCGTCCCGGAGCTGGTCGGGCGGACGCTCGTCAGGTCCGACTTCGAGCGCGACGATTTCGACGCGATCGTGACGAGCGTCGGCTGCGGCTGGCGCAAGCCCGCCCCGGAGATCTTCGAACTGACGGCCGACGAACTCGGCGTCGCCCCCGCCGATCTGGTCCACGTCGGCGACGATCCGGAGGCCGACGGCGGGATCGAGGCCGTCGGCGGAACGGCGCTGGTGCTCGAGGACCTGTCGCTCGCGGACGTGCCGGCGCGACTGGCGACGATCGCCGAACGCAGCAGTCATGACTGAGCGGTCACATTCCCCTGGCAGCATGGCGGGGGCCGCGACGTGCTGACGACGCTTTCGGTCATCGGGCTGGCGTTCAGCCTCGATCTCCTGCTCGGCGAGCCGCCGACCGCCGCCCATCCGGTGGCCTGGTTCGGCCGGCTCGTCGACGCCCTCGACCGGGAGTGGAGCGAGACCGAGCGCGGCCAGCGGGTAGCCGGCGTCGTGATCGCCGTCCTCGCCCCGCTCGTTCCCGCCGGTATCGCGGGCGGTGGCGTCCTCGCGGCGACGACGGTTCACCCGACCGCCGGCGGGATCGCCGCCGCGCTGATCCTCTTCCTGACGATCAGCCTCCGCTCGTTACTCGAGCTCACCGCGGACGTCGTCGCGGCGACCGGGGGCGACCTCGAGACGGCTCGCGAGCGAGTCAGGGGACTGGTCGGCCGGGACGCGTCGACCCTCTCGGCCGGCGAGCTTCGCAGTGGGGCCGTCGAGAGCGCGGCCGAGAACCTCGCGGACGGGCTCGTCGCGACCCTCCTCCCCTTCGCAGTACTCGCGCCGGTGTCGCTCCCGGCCGCCGCGGCGGTCGCCGCGTGGGTCAAGGGCGTCAACACGCTGGATTCGATGCTCGGCTACCCCTCGAAACCGATCGGCACCGGAAGCGCGCGGCTCGACGACCTCGTCATGTTCCTGCCCGCACGGATCGCGGCCGGCGCGATCGCCGTCGCCGCGGCCGACCCGCTCGCTCTCGGTCGCGCCCGACGGTGGGCGCGCGTGCCGCCGTCGCCGAACTCCGGCTGGCCGATGGCGACGCTCGCCTGCGCGCTCTCGGTTCGGCTCGAGAAACCGGGCGTCTACGCGCTCAACCCCGACGCCGACCTCCCGACGCTGGCGGACGGCGAGCGAGCCGTCTCAGTCGTCGGGCGGGCGGCCGTCGTCTCGGTCGTCATCGCGGTGGCGCTCGCCGTGCTCGTCTCGGAGACGGGACAGGGACTTGAGTCCGCCCGCGGAGCGGCCGTCGGGCTCGTCCTCCCGGTGATCGGCGGGCCGGATATCGACTCGGTCCCACGACTGATCGCGGAGGTGAGTGCGACATGGCGGTGACCGGTCGCTGGATCGGTGCCGTTCGCGGCGCGCTCGGATTTCTGACGCGACTTCCAGTCGGCTACCGCGACGGCGACTGGGAGGCCTTCCGGGCGACGCCGGCGGCGTTTCCGATCGTCGGCCTCGTGGCAGGATCGATAGCGGCGATCCCGCTACTCGCCGCGGAAACGCTCGCAGCCCCGACCGTCGCGCTGGGATACCTGCTGTCGGTGTACGCCGTGACGGGGATCCACCACCTCGACGGCGTCGCCGACCTGGGCGACGCGCTCGTCGTCCACGGCGACCGCGAACGGCGGCGGGAGGTGCTGAAGGACACGACTACCGGCGTCGGCGCGATACTGGCGGTCGCGATCACCGTCGCCGCGCTGGCGCTCGGCGGGCTGGGACTGGCTGGTCTTCCCGTCCGCGCGGCGGTCGGCGTCGCGGTCGGCGCTGAAGTCGGCACGAAACTCGGGATGGCCGCGATGGCCTGTTTCGGCCGCGCGGCGTCCGACGGGATGGGCAAACGGTTCACCGACGCGGCGACTCCCAGGTCGTTCCTGCTGCCCGCAGCGGTCGCCCTCGCTGCGGCCGCCGGTATCGGAACTCTGGGCCGGCCGCTCCCCGTCGCGGTCGCGCTCACGGGTGCCGCCGCCGGGATCGGGATCCCGTGGTACTGGGCCGACCGGCATCTCGGGGGGCTCAACGGCGATATATTCGGAGCAGCCAACGAAATCGGTCGCGTCGCCGGCGTCCACCTGGGGGTGATCGCGTGGACGCTGTTGTGATGTGCGGCGGGAAGGGAACCCGCCTCGAGAGTCCCCGCGAGAAGCCGCTTCACCCGATCGACGGGACGGCGATGGTCGATCGCGTGCTAGCTGGACTCCGGGACAGCGGGGTCGAGACGATCTACGCCGCCGTCTCGCCGAACGCGCCGGAGACGCAGGTTCACCTCGAGGACCGCGACGGCGTCGCGACGATCGAAACGCCCGGCGAGGGCTACGTGGCGGACCTGATGGATCTCCTCGAGCGGCCCGAACTCGCGCCGCCGATTCTGACCGTCGCCGCGGACCTGCCGCTGCTCGAAGGGCCGGTCGTCGACCGAATACTCGCGGCGCACGGCGACAGCGACGCTTCGCGAACCGTCTGCGTTCCCGCGGCGCTCAAACGGCGGCTCGGAGTCAGTATCGACGCGCGACTCGAGCCCGACGATCACCTCGCGCCGACCGGGGTCAACGTCGTCGGCGAGACGGACGATTCAACGACCACGACTATGACAGACGTACGCTACGATCCACGACTCGCGGTGAACGTGAACCGACTCGAAGACGCCCGCGTCGCGGCCGACCGGCTGCAGCGCCGATCCGCGGAGGGACGCTAACGATGCGACTTCTTCTCCCCGCCGGAACGACCGAGACGGCCCTGATCGACGGCATCAGCGCCGCGGGGGCCGCCCCGGAGCTGATGGAGCACACGCCCTCGGCGGACGTCGAGATCCTCGAGTACGGGGAACCGGTCATGTCGCCGGTGACGCCAGTGAGTCCGAACGGCTGTCCGACGCCCGCCGCCGTGACTCGGGCGGTTCGGGAGGTCGTCGGCTTCGACGTCTCGGTGATCGACGCGGGACTCACGCAGTCGACGGCCGCGCCGACGGTCGACCTCGACGCGGGGCCCGGCGGCGACATCCGCGAATCGGTGGCCGTACCGGACGCGAAAGCGAGCTTCGACCGCGCGTACGACTACGGCGCGAGCCTGCCGGACGACCGGCTCGTGATCGGCGAGACGGTCCCCGGCGGGACGACGACCGCGCTCGGCGTCCTCACCGCGCTCGGCGAACCCGCAGGCGTCTCCTCCTCGCTGCCCGAGAACCCGATCGAGCGCAAGCGTCGAGTAGTCGACGAGGCGCTGGCCGCGAGCGACCTCGAGCCGGGCGACTGCGACGGTGCGCCCCTCGAGGCGATCGAAGCCGTCGGCGATCCCGTCCAGCCGACGGTGACCGGGATCGCGGCCGGCGCGCTCGAGTCGGGGACCGAGGTAACGCTGGCCGGCGGGACCCAGATGCTCGCCGTCGCGGCCCTGTTGCGCCACGCCGGGATCGACGCGCCGCTGTCGATCGCGACCACCTCCTTCGTGGCCGACGAACAGGGGGATCAACTCGCGGACGCCTGCGAGCGCTTCGGCTGCGAGCTCACCGTCACCGATCCCGGCTTCGACGAGCGCGACCACGTCGCGATGGCGCGCTACTGCGCCGGCGAGGCCAAGGAGGGCGTCGCGATGGGCGGCGCGCTCTCGCTCGTCCCCGAGGCCCGGATGGGGGAGGTGAGAGATCGGCTCGAGGCGGTCTGTGCTCGACTGGGTATCGAGAACGACGAAGGCAGTGGCGGAGCCGAAGAGGGGAGCCGTGGACCCTGATTCGATCCGGACCGCGGAGCGGGTCCCCCACGGCGGCGAACCCGACCGCGACCTGCTGGACTTCTCGGCCAATACGAACCCGCATACTCCCGACGGCGTCGCGGACGTGTACGCCGGCGCGCTCGAGGAGTCCCGTCGCTATCCGGACGACGACTACCCGGAGTTCCGGGCCGCCGCGGCGGCGTTCGTCGGCTGCGAGCCGGACCGAGTGATCCCCACGCCGGGCGGGCTCGCCGCGATTCGGCTGGCGATGGAGGCCGCGCTCGAGCCGGGCGACGAGGCGCTGGTTCCCTATCCGAGCTTCGGCGAGTACGCCCGCGAAGTCGAGCTACAGGGAGCGACACCGCGGTTCGTTCGCTACGACGAGCTGTGCGAGATCGGGCCGACCGTGCTCGAGTCGTCCGCGCTCGCGGTGATCTGCACCCCGAACAATCCCACCGGGGACGCGATCGATTCGGACGCGCTCGAGGCGTTCGCTACCCGCTGTGCCGACGCCGGCACGACGCTCCTGGTCGACGAGGCGTTCCTCGGCTTCACCGACCGCTCGTCGGCGGCCGAACTCGAGCGGGAGAACGTCATTGTCGCCCGCTCGCTCACCAAGCTGTTCGGCCTGCCGGGGCTGCGCGCCGGCTTCGCCGTTGCGAGCGCCGAGCGGCGAGACGCGCTCGCGACCGCCCGTCGCACGTGGTCGCTCGGGACGCCGGCCGCTCGAGTCGGGGCGCACTGCCTGCGGCGGGACGAGTTCGTTCGCGACACGCGCGAGCGCGTCGTCAGCGAGCGCGAGCGGATGCGCGAGGCGCTCGAGCGGCGGTTCGAGGTCCACGAATCGGACGCGCCCTATCTCCTCTGTAACGTCGGTGACCGAGACGTCTCCGCCGTGATCGACGACGCGCGAGCGGCCGGCGTGACGATCCGCGACGCGACGACCTTCCGCGCGCTCGACTCTCACGTCCGGGTCGCGGTCAAGGACCGCGCGGCGAACGACCGACTGCTCGCGGCGCTCGGCGTTCGCGATCACGACGACACCAGCGAAACCGAGCGATGACTGGAACGGATGCGGAGTACGACGCGATCCGACGGGACGGCGTCCTCCGGGTTATTCGACCGGGGACCGAGTGGCTCTCGACCGGCTGGAACGGGGGCCGCCACACGGCGGACTGCGCGTACAACGTCTCGGTCCCGGAAGGCTGGGAGCGAACCGACCTCGGGGCGTACGTCGACGAGCGCCTCGAGCGCGCGGGATTCGAGCCGACCGCTGCAGACGCGGCCGGACCGGCCCTACTGACCGGCGTCGACGTCGCGGACGCTCGCGGCGCTCGCCGGGGTCCGGTGACGGCCTACGCGACCGCCGGAATATCGAATCCGGCCGCGTTGCCGATGGAGCCCGATCCCGCCGACGCGAACGATCCCGACGGGCCGGCGACGGACGAATCGGCGCTCGAGCAGGGACGGGGAACCGTCAACGTCATCGTCGGGACGACGCGGGCCCTCGCGCCGGGTGCGCTGGCGAATCTGATCGCGGTCGCCGCGGAGGCGAAGGCCGCGACGCTGCTCGCCGAAACCGGTTTTCCGGGCACGACGACGGACGCGATCGTCGTCGGTCACGATCCGTCGGGACCGTCAGCGGCGTTTTCCGGCAGCGGCACCGAAGTCGGCGCGGCGACCCGTGCATGCGTCCGCGACGCGGTTCGGGCATCGCTACGCGTCCACTACACGGACGGCGACGTCTCCCTCCCGGAATCGCTCGCGGACGCGGCGTACGGCGTTTCGACGGACGATTGCGCCGAGGTCTTTCGACCGGGGCTCGAGCCGGAAGCCGACGACGATCGCGTTGCGACGGAGTAACTCGAGGCTCGAATCGCCTCACCCGACGGCTTCTATCGAACGGTTTCTACGAATTACCACGGATGCTCGAGATCCAGTGATCGAGACAGGGAAGTTTCGTTTCACTCCGACCAACCAACCGGTATGCGGTGGCGCGCGCTGTCTGCGAGGCGCGACTAGTGCGAGACCGGAGGTCTCGCAAACCATTCGCGCGGCGTTGCCGCGCGAAGACGACGGGAGTGCCTCGAAAGCGAACGGAGAGCGAAGCGATCCGTGAGCAGGCCGAACGAGAGTGAGGTCGGTCGATACCACTGCGCGAGGTCCTCGTGAGTCTTGCGAACGAAGGCTTGGAAGGCGCGGAGCGTCTTCCAGTGGATGAGTGAGCGCCGCGAGGCGTGAACGTTAGCGCGGGACCGTCTGTCCCGCGAACCATGCGAACGAGCAGTGCGCGGCGCAACGCGCCGCGACTGTCGGGACGGTGAAACCGTCCCGCAACGCCCGTGAGCAGAAATCGGCCGGGGAGGGCGTGGCGATTCCCTGTTGCCACGATAGCAGGACGCTTCGTCTCCCACAATCTCATCAGTACCTCACTGCACCGTTCACGGACGTCGCACACGTTCGAATCCCGGCAGTTAACCGGCCGCGAGTGCAATCCAGTATCAATGGTGGAAGACGGCGATCCGTCAGACGACCCCGATGACCCGTCAGCCATCCGCTCGATCGCGCTCTCGCCGGACGACGCCGTCGACGCCTACGCCTACAGCCGGGAGAATCCCGGCGAGGCCGTCCTTCGAGTGACGCCGCCGTTTCACGGCCGAATGCGGGCCCGCATCCACGTCTACCGCGTCGACGACACCGAACTGACCGGTGCGGTCCACCTCTCGCCCGCCGACGTTATCGACGAGGATGTCGTCGCCGAGTATCCCGACCTCGAGTCGACGCGCGCGGAGGCGAACGACGACTCGGACGCGGATGGCGACCCGGACGAGGCCGCTGATTCGGAGACCGACCGGATTCGCGAGCGCCACGCCGAGGCCATCGAGGCGTGGCAGGAGCGGGCACGCGAGGCGATCGTCCAGACGATCACGGTCGAGACCGACGACGGCTCACATCGCGTCGAACTCAAGACGCTCGGCTAGCGAACAGCCGACCGGCAGGTCAGCGGTGACTACTGCTGCAACCCCCATCACAGTCCCGTTTCACCGAACGGGACTCCGTCCCGTACTTTCACTTTCACTCCGGACGGATCGGTTTGACGTACTATCGCTCCAACTGAAACGTATGTCACTGATCATTGAAGGAGCCGACGAACGGATCGATTCCGACGAGGGGAGTGAACGACGCGACCGTCGCTCGACCGTCGACCACACGAACCGAGCGACGCAACAGCACCAACGGATCGATGTCACCGATCTGCATGCCGCGGGGATCGACGAATACGTCCGCACGAACGTCGAGACTAACGACGTCTCGCTCGAACACCGCGGCAGCCGAACGTACCTTCGACTCGAGGAGTGAACGAGGAGCTGTCGGACGACGTGCGTGCGGTCTCTCGTCGCTTCGAAAAGGAGATAGAGGGCACTCAGAGCTGCTGGACCCGGACTTCGTCGTCGGTTATCGTATCGACCTTGTCTTCGTCGAGCGGGTAGGTCTCCTCGTCCTGATCGCCCCAGCCGAGTTTCGATTTGATCGTATCGGTGATACCGGGGCTGAGATCGACGTGGGCAGTCCCTGAACTGACGTTTTGAACGACGCCGATCTCCTCGCCGTTGGCGTTCACAACTCGTTTCCCCTCGTCGTCGTCTGTGAAGTGTGCGGACATACGTTCTCCGTTCCCTCGAGTAGTGAGATATACGCTACCCCTGCGTCTGCTCGGCGGTCGCGACCGAAAAGAGTCCGGACGTTCGACCTCTCACTGTCTCGAACTGAATACCGCCGCGTATTCGATCAGAGACGCTGTAGCCGTATCTCGTGCTCCGTGATCTCGTCGATGTAGTCCTCGTCGAGCCGGTAGTTCTCCGTGCCGTCGGCTATCTCTCGGTCACGACGGAGCCGGGATTTGATCGACTCGCTCATCTCCGGGCCCGGTTCGACGTATGCGACGCCCGCGTCGATATCCTGAACGACGCCGATCTCCTTTCCGTTCGTGTTGACGACTCGCTTCCCTTCGTCGTCGACCGTCAGGTTGGCGCACATGGGCACTCGTTGGCCGGGCGACGGGGTATGCGTTGGACCGTCATATGCGTGGTGCGATCGACGGGTGAACCGGAACGGTGTCAGGATCCGTCGCCGGCCTCGAGGACCGCGCTCGAGTCCGAACCGGTTCGCGAGCAAACCGATACCACTAATCTCCCGGAATCGAGACCGCCGGTAATGAAACTCGCACGGATCGCGACGGACGACGGACCGGTCGCCGGACGATACGAGGACGGCGTCGTACACGCGGACGACGGTGCCTACGAGGTCGGGTCGGACGGGGACTTCCTGCCGCCCTGTGAGCCCTCGGCGCTGTACTGCGTCGGACGGAACTTCGCGGCGACGATCGATCAGATGGAGTACGAGCGACCCGACGAACCTGACTTCTTCATCAAGCCGCCCGCGTCGCTCGTCGGTCACGAGGATCCGGTTCCCTACCCCCAGTTCAGCGACGAAGTGACCTACGCCGGCGAGCTCGCGGCCGTCATCGACGAACCCTGTCGGAACCTCTCGGAAGACCAGGTCCCCGAGGTCGTCCGCGGTTACACGATTCTCAACGATATGGACGCGCTCGATCAGGGCGGGCGGACGGCCCGGAAGGCCTTCGACGCCTCCGGCCCGCTCGGTCCGTGGATCGAAACCGCCGTCGACCCGACCGACATCGACATGCACACCGACGTCGCCGGCGAGCGTCGACAGGAGGCCAACACCGAACTGATGCTGTTCGATCCGTACGAGATCATCGCCTTCCTCTCGCGGCGGTTCACCTTCCGCCCGGGCGACGTGATCTCCTTCGGCAGCCCCGCGAATCCAGGCCTCGTCGAACCCGGCGACACCGTCGAGATTACCTACGACGGCGTCGGCACGCTCCGGAACACGATCGTGGACTCGAGCGAGCGGGAGACGCTACCGCTCGAGTAGGCGACGATTCGCGCGTAGAACCGAGTTCGGAGTGCCACGCCACCCCGATCGAACAGCTATCGGGTGTGACGTTCAGCGTCGTCGCGGTGAACTCCGGTTCTCACTTCCAGGAGACGATCGGTAGAAAGGCACTTCACGGCGACCACCTACCAACGACACGTGAGCGCTGACGCCACGCGACGCGTCGAAGTCTATCCCGACCGCCAGGTCGTCGTCGAGTTCGACCCCGACCTCACGTTCGAGTGCGTCGACGACTGCACGTGGTGTTGCCACCACGGCGTGCTCCTCTACGATCGGGACCTCCTCGAGCTCGCCCAGCGGGCGAACCTCGCCGAGACCACGACGGAGTTCCGCGGCGAGAAGTTCGTCACGCGCGAGGCGAAAGACCGCGACGACCACGTCGCCGAGGACGGCCACGCCTGCGCCTTTTTGCGGGAGGACGGCCTCTGCTCGCTGCACCTCGAGGAGGACTGGAAACCCACCCGGTGTTCGGTCTTTCCGCTCGGGGTCTGGCTCGAGGACGGCGAGTTACACGTCGACATCCGGGACTCGGCTCACGAGCACTGCGAGGGGCTGAACGTCAGCGAGCGGAGCGTTATCGACAACCTCGAGGCCTTTCTACCGGAAGTGCTGTGGGACCTCGAGAATCCGGATTCGGACCGCGAACTCTAGCCGGAAGTCGACCGGAACCGTTCGAGGGGGTGATGTCGCCCGTTTTTCGCTAGTAGCCACTGAAACGATTTACACACCCGATCGTACAGCCGTCGCATGATCACGTATGCAGTGACTTTCAGTGGCGACTATAGCTCGAGTACGGACGATCGCCACCCGTTCGCACGAGGTTCGCTACCACGCCTCTCCAAGTATTTAAAAGTCTGCCGCACGTAGTCAGCCTGTGTCAGAAGACTCCGGGCGACGGAACCTCCGTATGCCCAACAGCGATGAAGTATTCGCCGTCGTAACCGAACACCTCGGTGGCAATCACGTTCGCCTCCGCTGTGAGGACGGCGAGGAGCGTCTCGGCCGCATTCCCGGGCGCATGAAATACCGGACCTGGATCGAGCAAGACGACATCGTCGTCGCCGAGCCATGGGACTGGCAGGACGAAAAAGCCACCATCGAGTGGCGCTACACTGGTCAGGACGCAGATCAACTGCGTCGCGAAGGCCACATCGATTGAACCCCGGTATCGGTCCCGCTTTCAATTAGATTTCTCCGCACCGACAGTTCGTCCGTAGCGGTTGCACTCTCGTACCGAGAGCCTCGGAGGCGTGAGACGGCGACTCGAGACGGTGCCCACTCCCGTCCGCGCTGCCTTGCCGTCGAAAACGCGACGCTATCGTGACGACCCGGAACGCTCTCCGAGCGACCGCTACTCTCGACGGTCGGTTCGCGCGTCGACGCGCATCTCGACGTAGCGATCCGGCCAGCTCTGGCAGTGTATCCGGAGCGACTCGAGCACGGTCGCGACGAGTCCCGCCGTCGGGGCGTGGTCGACCGCGTCGCCACTGTCCTCTCCCGCGGACTGCACACCCGGTTCGTGGGGCCCCTCTGAGAAACCCATTATGTTAGCATGTAACACGGAAGGTGTAATAAATATTGAGGACGTTTCGACCGGTCGGACGCCAGGCGAGGATCACCCCCTCAGTATAGTGCACGACTTACCCACACGAACGGTTCACGAGGTAGCGACAGACGGAAATACTCTTATTCTTCACTTCCAAACGCAGCGCTCACGGTTCAATGACACCGTCGTCATCGTCACCGAGCATCCAGAAGACCTTTCTCAAGTATCAACACGTCCTCGTCTTCATCGCACCGCTGGCGTTCGTCCTCGGGGTGTACTTCTTCGCACCAACGTCCGGAAGTGGCGGAACTGGCTACTGGCTGGAGTACTGGTGGCTCTTCGTTCCCTTCCTCATCGGTGCGACCATCGTCAACACCGTCGGGATCAGTGGCTCCGCACTGTTCGTCCCATTCCTCATCTTCGTCTTCCCGCTGTTCGCGTACCCCCTGGAGCCCGAGACGCTGGTGAAAATCGGCCTACTCAGCGAATCGTTCGGACTCTCGAGTTCGTCGCTCGCGTTCATCCAGCACGGGTTAGTCGACCGTCGGCTTGCGCTCAGCCTCGTTCTCGGGGGAATTCCGTTCGTCGTCGCCGGCGCGTTCCTCTCGTTCGTTATTCCGGAACCCGTGTTCCACGCGTTGCTCGCGATCGCGCTCCTCGCGGCGGCGTATCTGCTGTTCAAAGCCGACCTCAGCCACGGGGGGCCGGACGCGTCGGACGACTCGGCGATGGCGGCGGACGGCGGGCTGCCGAACGACGCGGCCAAACCCGGCGTCGCGGGCGTCCGGACCGCCGAGAACGGTACCGTGACCCGCGCAGACCGCGACGGAAACGGCTACGAGTACTCTCGGAGCGGCTACCTCGAGCGATTCGCCAACTACAGCGTCGGCGGCGTCTTCCAGGGACTCGCGGGCTTTGGCATCGGCGAACTGGGAATCATCTCGATGCTCCGGACGAACGTTCCCGTTCGAATCGCCATCGGCACCAACCACATCGTCGTCGCCTCGACGGCCATCCTCGCCTCCGTCGTCCACGTCTTCGGCGGCGGACTGGTCCCCGGCGGTCACACGATGGACCTGGCGTCGACGCCGTGGAACATGGTCATCTGGACCTGTCCGGCCGCCGCGACCGGCGGCCAAATCGCCCCCTACGTCTCGGCCGCGCTGGATACGGGAACGATCAAGAAGGGTGTCGGCGCTCTGTTCGCGATTATCGCCACGGCACTGTTCCTGATGGCGTTCGGCGGCTTCTAGGGCCGCTCGAGCCTGGAACACGTAGTGCCATCGAGCCCGGAACTCGGTCGGCCGACTGTCCGTGAATGAGACGGCGACGCGTTTTCGCCGTCCCCGAATTTCCACCTCGAGCGAACAGTCCCGATTCCCTACATAGGTATGATATACGTTTAACACCGGCCCCATACTCACGTTCGAGCATGGAATCGCTGGCCGGTGAGTCGGTCGTCGTGATCGGGGGCGGCATCGGTGGGCTCTCGACGGCCTGTTATCTCGCCGACGCGGGTGCCGACGTGCGCGTCATCGAGAAGAACGAACAGGTGGGCGGCCGCGCGAGTCGCCTCGAGACGGACGGGTTCCGATTCGATATGGGGCCCTCGTGGTACCTGATGCCCGACGTCTTCGAGCGCTTTTTCGCCGAGTTCGGCCGGACGCCCGGCGAGTACTACGAACTCTCGCATCTCGATCCGCACTATCGAATTTTCTTCAAAGATAGCGCGGAACGACGTCGTTCGAGAGACGGCGACGCCGTCGCTCGTGATGACGAAAATCGTCAGGGACGATTTTCGAACCATTCCGCGGACGATGCGAGCGGGCAGGGCCCGCGAGCACACGGTGATCGGGTGGACGTCACGCTGGACCTCGAGCGAACGAAGGCCGTCTTCGAGGAGTACGAGGCGGGCGCGGGCGAGGCGTTAGAGCGCTACCTCGAGAAGTCCAAGGAGAACTACGAGGTGGGGATGGAACACTTCGTCTATGAGGACCGCGAACGACTGCGGGATTACATCGATCCAGACGTGGCCCGACAGGCGCGGGGCCTCTCGCTTTTGGGATCGATGCAGGGCCACGTCGAGCGCTACTTCGATCACCCGAAGCTCCAGCAGATCATGCAGTACACGCTGGTGTTTCTGGGCGGTTCTCCCACCAATACGCCGGCGCTGTACAACCTGATGAGCCACGTCGATTTCAACCTCGGCGTCTGGTACCCCGACGGCGGGATCGGCGCGGTCATCGACGGCGTCGCGGAACTGGGCGACGAACTCGGCGTCGAGTACGACACCGATCGGCCGGCGACGGAGATCAAGGGCCGCACGGGCGGGTTCGAAGTCGAGACAGCCAGCGGCCCGGTACAGGCGGATCTGGTCGTGAGCAACGCCGATTACGCCCACACCGAACAGGAGTTGCTCACGCCCGAGCGCCGCGGCTACGACGCGGAGTACTGGGAGGAACGGACGTACGCCCCGTCCGCATTCTTGCTCTATCTCGGCGTCGAGGGCGACGTCGACGAACTCGCCCACCACACGCTCGTGCTTCCGACCGATTGGAACGACCACTTCGATCAGATCTTCGACGATCCGCAGTGGCCCGAGGACCCCGCGTACTACATCTGTGTCCCCTCGAAAACCGACGACGACGTCGCGCCCGAGGGACACAGCGCCCTGTTCGTCCTCGTCCCGATCGCCCCCGGCCTCGAGGACACGCCCGAAATCCGCGACCGGTATCGCGATCTGATCCTCGCGGACGTCGCCTCGAACACGGGGACCGATCTCCGAGACCGGATCGTCCTCGAGGAACGGTTCAGCATCGATGACTTCGCCAGCCGGTACAACAGCTACGAGGGGACGGCGCTGGGACTGGCCCACACGCTCCGCCAGACGTCGCTGTTCCGGCCGCCACACCGCTCGAAGGAGGTCGACGGCCTCTACTTCGTGGGCGGCGACACCACGCCCGGAATCGGCGTGCCGATGTGTCTCATCAGCGGCGAACTGACCGCCGAGAAAGTGCTCGAGGATCACGGATGACGGCGCCGACCGACCGCGGCGAATCCTCGAGACGCCATCGATGAGTTCGGAACCGACGGCCCCGAGCGGCGAAAGCGCGGGTGACCAGCTATCGTACCTGCTGACGCTCTCGCGGCCGCGGTTCTGGCTGTATCTGGCGGGCCCGGTGCTCGTGGGGGTAGCCTACGCCGCTGACGCCGTCGGCGACCTGTTCGCGCCCGCGGCGGTCGTGCTGTTCGCCTACTTCCTCCTGCCGGCGAACGTCTTCCTCTACGGGATCAACGACGTCTACGACCGGGAGATCGACGCGGCGAACCCGAAGAAGGGAGAGCGGGAGACGCGCTATCGGGGACAGGGTTACGTTCCCCTGGCGGTCGGGCTCTGTGCGGCCCTCCCCGTGCTGTTCGCACCGCTGGTCGGGACGGCCGCGCTGCCGTGGCTGATCGCCTTTCTCGCTCTCGGCGCGGCCTACAGCGCCCCGCCGGTCAGGCTGAAGACGACCCCGCCGCTCGATTCGGTCTCGAACGGGCTCTACGTCACGCCGGGGGCCGCCGCCTACGCCGCCGTCGCCGGCGCGCAGCCCCCCCTTCTCGCGATCGCCGGCGGCTGGCTGTGGGCGATGGGGATGCACACGTTCTCGGCGATCCCCGACATCGAGCCCGACCGCGAGACGGGGATCCGAACGACCGCAACGGTGCTCGGCGAGCGCCGCACCTACGCCTACTGCGGCGCGTGCTGGGTCGCGAGCGCGGCCGCCTTCGGCGCGCTCGACGCGGGGCTTGGCGCGCTCATGCTCGTCTATCCCGCGCTCGTCGTCGCGATTTCGACCGCGAGCGTCGCCGTCGATCGCGCGTACTGGTGGTTTCCGGCGATCAACACCGCCGTCGGCGCGCTCCTGACGGTGGGGGGCCTCTGGAGGCTGTTGTATGGGTAGCGAGGACCCGAACCGCTCGTCATCGAATTCACGTGCGAGTTCGGGACCGGAAACGGATTCAGGGCCGGAGCGAAGTTCGAGGTCGGAGAGGGGCTCGGGGCCGGAGACGAGCGCCGATCCCGACTCGAGCCCGCGTTCCCCCGACGACGCCGACACCGACGGGCTGACGCGAGCGTCCGTCCAGCGGCGGCTCGAGGCCCTCGTCCGCGAGAATCGGTTCACCATCGCGGTCGTCTTCCCGGTCGTCGGCGCGGTGACGCTGGTCGCGAGTGCCGAAGGGCATCTTCCACCGATACTGTCCTACAACCCGCTGCTGATCCTGTTCGGAACGCTCGTCATGCGCTCGCCGCTGGTCGTGGCCCTGCTCCCCGAAATCGACCGCCGCGCGCTCGCCCTCCTCGGCGTCCTGACGGCGTACACGTACGCGATCGAGCTCGTCGGGGTGCGCACGGGCTGGCCGTACGGGACCTTCGAGTACGGGGTTCGCCTCGGGCCGATGGTCGGCGACGAGGTCCCCCTCGCGCTGCCGCTGTTTTTCGTCCCGCTCGTGTTGAACGCCGTCCTTCTCACGCTGTTAGCGCTCGGCGAACGGGCCGCGCGGGTCGTCCCGCGCGTTCTCGGGACGATCGCCGCGGTCCTCGCCGTCGATCTGGTGCTCGATCCCGCTGCCGTCGCCATCGGGTTCTGGACGTACGTTCCGCCGGGAGAGTACTACGGCGTTCCGGCCTCGAACTATCGCGGCTGGCTCCTCTCGGGAGCCGTCGCCGTCGCCCTCCTCGATCTCGCCTTCGATCGCGCGGCCGTCCTCGAGCGCGTCCGGACCTGCGAGTTCGCGCTGGACGATCTGGTGAGCTTCCTCGTGCTGTGGGGGACCATCAACGCGCTCTACGGCCAGTGGCTGGCCGTCGGCGTCGCCGGATTGCTCTGTCTCGTTCTCCTCCGGACCGATCGCTACGACCTCGAGGCGGTCCGGACGGCGCTCCCGGGAGTCCGAGACCGGCGGTAGTGCCGCGTATCGATCGCGAGCGGTGAGCGGATCGACACCGACGGCGGGAAATTCCGGCCGGTACCTTTTGCGCCCGGGAGGAGTACCACTGCTATGGCGACGAAGGAACCGGTCGAATGTCCGGTCTGTCGCGAACCGACCGACGCGGGCCAACAGCTCGAGGATCACCTCTTCGCGGAACACTCGAAACGCAAGTTAGCGAAGTTCATCGTGGCCGATACGGCCGTGCTGGCCAACGGGGACGCTGCCGAGTAGCGCCGCGGTCGTTCGGGCCGTCCGTCGTGTGCCGTCGATGAGTGGCGAGCGTTGGTCGACGGCCGGACGCGAGAGAAAAACGTCCGGTGCGCGAACCGAGCGCCGCGTGTCTCGGAGCGGTTCGAAATAGCGCTCAGCGCGTCGGGACGGTTTCCCCGCGTCCGGAGCCGCGGTGGTCCGGTTCGCCGGACGGTACCGCCGACACGCGCTGGAACACGGCCTCGGGATCGCGGTTCCAGTGCCAGTGCCACCGCGTCTTCGCGAGACACCACAGCTTTCGAGTCGTGGACAGCGACGGCTCCCGCGAGAGCACGTCGTACTCCTGGGCTCGGATGACGGCGTGGTGTTCCGCGTAGAGGACCGCCGCCAGCAACACCGGAAGCTGACAGTCCTCGGGGAGATATCGAATACCGGCGACGCCCTCGCGGTAGAGCTCCTCCGTCCGCTGGAGCTCGGCGGCCATCGCCGCGGCGAACGAGTCGGAGAACTCGAGGCGCTCGACCTGGGCGGCGTCGACGCCGTGTTCCCGGAGCGTCTCCTGTGGAACGTAGATCCGACCGCGCTCGAGGACGTCCTCGCGGACGTCCCGGATGAAGTTCGTCAACTGGAAGGCTTCGCCGAGTTTGATCGCGTGGGGGAGCGCGATCGCTTCGTCCTCGGAGTCCATGATCGCGGTCATCATCACGCCGACCGCCGCGGCCGACCCGCGCATGTAGGACTCGAGGTCGTCGTAGGTCTCGTAGCGCTCCGTCTCGATGTCGGTCGCCATCGCGTCGATGAACGCGTCGATCTCGTCGTCGGGGATACCGTACTCCGCCCGGAGTTCGCGGAACGCCTCGAGAACGGGATCGTCGGGCTCTCGCTCGCCGAGGGCCTGTTCGCGAAGCTCCTCGAGTCGAGCGCGTTGCGTTTCCGGCGGAACCCCGTCGGCGTCGTCGACCACTTCGTCGGCGATCCGGAAGAACGCGTAGAGGACGTGCGTGGCGTGTCGAACTCGCTCGGGAAGGAACCGCGTCGCGAGATAGAACGTTTTCCCGGTTCGTTTCTGTATCGCCTTCCCTGCATCGATATGTTCCTGTTGCATTCTCTCACTCGTCGATCCCACCAAATTGCGATCGGATGGCGATCGGATGATGATTCTACGACAGTACTATATAAAGTACCACCCCCTCACTATGCTTACTGACCGCTGACCGCGGGCCAGTCGGACGGTCGACGCTGCAGGTGTTCGTACCCGGAAACCGTCGAGTCCCGATTCAGTCGGGCCGCCGTCACGGAACTGATCCGGGAACCGATCTGTGAACCAGCGGGTCGGTCCGTCCCAAGCGTCGACTCGAGGTGAGCCGACTATCGGTGACGGACAGGCGTCCGCTCACTAGTGGAATTTGTATAACATGTTTGATAACGTTTTTGTAGTCGTTCGTGGACGGCTTCCACGGAGATCGGGCGCGCTGGGATACGGATCCCTCAACCGACGAACGGAGCGCTGGAACCGAGCGGGCACGTCGGCAACGACGGTCGCTCGAGTACGGGCGCTCGGAGACGGTGGCCGAACCGACGAGGCGATCTCCGATTCGATCCACGCGAACGGACGGGTCGGTCCGACGACGGACGCCGTCGTCCGCTCCGCCCCGACCCAGTAGCGCCGTCCACGCTCACCCCTGTCATTCGCGGTCGTCTGCGCGGCCGGCCGTCTGTCGACGGTCGGTCTCGGACGGCCCGTTAGTTCCGACGGTGGAGTCGCTACGCGAAGCGAGAGCAGTGAACCGTTTCCGCCGTCAGCGTTCGCTCTCTACCGAAGATCGGGACAGTCGCCGTCGATCTCACTCGACGACCATGCAATCGACGCGGATCCCGCTTCAGCCCGTGCGACAGTCACTGCTGCCCGAACAAACATCTATGAGTGCAACTAGCATAGATCGAGATATGGCCAGTAACGTAGTCACGCACGAACGGTCACGGTGTCGCAACTGCGGCTTCGAAGCCCCCGGCGGGGACGACGAATGGCAGCGAATCGAGGTCCCCAAACTGGGCCGAATGACGCAGTGCCCCGACTGCGAGAGTACGGACGTCATCACCAGCCGGTGACGACCGGTCCTCGAGCCGGCGGGCCCAGTACGGCGGTACTCCGTCGCGGTCCGAGGGAGAGTTCGCAGACAGACTCTTGAGTGTCTCTCCCCTAGAACTCGCCGTGAGCAACGAGGCAGATCACCGTCCGACGAACGACGATGAGTGGCGCGAGAAACTGAGCGACGAGGAGTACCGCATTCTCCGAGAGGCGGGAACCGAGGCACCGTTTAGCGGCGAGTACGTCGACCACAAGGACGACGGCACGTACGCCTGTGCCGGCTGCGGGGCCGAACTGTTCGACTCCGAGACGAAGTTCGAGTCGGGGTGTGGCTGGCCCAGCTTCTACGACGCCGACGACGACCGGATCGAGACCCGAACCGATACCAGCCACGGCATGCGCCGCACCGAGGTCCTGTGTGCCGACTGCGGCGGCCACCTCGGCCACATCTTCGACGACGGCCCCGATCCGACCGGCAAGCGCTACTGCATCAACTCCGTCGCCCTCGAGTTCGACGGGGAGTGATGGACGGATAGCGGTTCGAATTTCGGATCGCGTTCGACGACCACCGCAGCGGTCTCGGACGGCGGCGACTGCAGGCAGCATCCTTTTCGAAATACTCGGCTCACCTCGACTATGTCCAACGAACGGCCGACCGCCGAGGAACTGCGACAGGGGATGACCGTCGAAATCGTCCAGGAGGATGCGGACCCGGAATCCGAGGACACGGAACCGATCATCGGCGAGGTCGGGACGATCTACGGTGACGAACCCGAAGGCCCGCAGGTGAAGTTGAAAAGCGGCGCGGTCGGCCACGTGCAGTCGGTCGCCCCCGACGAGTAACGCCCCGTTCGGTTCGGGTTCCGGTATTCGATTAGCACGTCAGATTTGAACAGAGTGTAACAGAAATGGGCGCATTATATCTAAACTTCAACTACCAATCGAACCCCTTCCGAAACATTCATGGTGTCTGTGAGAAGATATTCGAACATGGCACCCGAAGCGACGCCGGTCGGACGGCAGGTGGACGGGTCGAGCGATGTGATGGCGGCCATCGACGAGATCGACGGTCGATCTCACCTCGTCATCGCCGATATCGCTCGAGACGAGGCCTGGCTCGCCGTGTCCGAGGAGGAGGCCGTCTCCCTCGACGAGAGTCGGTAGGCCGCTTCGGAAGAGGTTTTTCGAGTCGCGATGCGAGGGCTTGCGCTTAGCGACCGGTCCCGTCGTCTCGAAAGGCCGCGTAAATGGTCTCCGCTCGCGTCGGGCCGATCCCCTCGAGCAGCGTGAGATCGTTCGGCTCCGCCTCGAGCAGCGCTTCGACGGTCGGATACCGGTCGTACAGCGTCGCGGCGAGTTCGGGGCCGATCCCTTCGATACAGCCGTAGATCCGCTTCGTCGTCGGTTCGCGACGACTGGGGACGGAACCGGCCGGCAGCCGGGTACTCGTCGGGTCCTCCGCGTGCTTTCGGCCGAGTCGGATCGCGAAATCGACTAACTGCCGGCGGTCCGTACAGGGGACGACCGGGACGCCGTAGCGGGCGGTGATCGAGGCCATCGACCCTCGAATCGATTCCGGGGAGACGCCCGTCCGCAGCGACTCGAGACCGGTGAAATCGTCCTCGAGCAGGACGTAAGAGTGGTCGTAGGCCGCGGCCATGCGCTCGACCTGATCGCCGAGATCCGAGCCGCTCCGTCCCATGACACTCGAGACGTAGTCTCGAAGGGTTTTGCGCTCGATACCGACCGAATCGATGGCGATATCGCCGGTCGCCAGCCGCTCGACTCTGACCGTCGTCACGTCGGGATGGGCGCGGACCGCCTCGACGAGGCCGGCCGGTTCCCGATCGTCGACGGTAACGGCGACGCGCATACTCGTCGGACGGGCTCGAGCGATGAACGAGTGTCGGTTAGCGACGGTCGCGCGAGCGCGAACGGACCGATGCCTTCTATCCCCAGGGGCCCGTAGACGGAACGAATGGCTTCCACACGGACGCTCGACGACGCCAGGCTCCTCGTCGCGGAGTCGCCCGATCCGAGTGCCGGTGACCGTTCGAACGCCCGTTCGGACGCCCCGCTCGAGGACGCGCTCGAAGACGACGCCCTCGAGGTGGTCACGGTGACGACCGCAACCGCGGCGCTCGAGCGGCTCGAGACGGACCACGTCGACTGTCTCCTGACCGCACAGTCCCTTTCGGACGCGGAGACGACCGGGCTGGACCTCCTCGAGGCGGTTCGGGAGCGTGCCCCCGATCTTCCGGTCGTGCTCGCGCCGGCCGAGGGCGACGAAGAACTGGCCAGCCAGGCGATCGCGGCGGGGGTCACGGCGTACGTGCCGCGCGATCGGACCGGCGACGGCTCGAGCGACGACTGCCGAGCGGCGATCGAACGGGCGCTCTCGGAGGGCCGCGAGAGACGACGCCAGCGAGAGCGCGCCCGACAGTTCGACGCGATCTTCGAGGGGGCGGAAACGCACTCGTGGGTGCTCGAACCGGACGGAACCGTCCGACGGGCCAACGAACCCGCGCTCGAGGCGATCGGCGCGACCGCGAGCGATGTCCGCGGCCGGCCGTTCGCGGCGCTTCCCTGGTGGCGGTGTACCGCGGACGGAAGAACGGCGCTTCGGGAGGCGATCGACCGAGCACGGAGCGGAGAGATCGCACACCGAGAGCTAACGCAGAGCCGCACCAACGGGGGTGATCTGGCCGAGCAAGGCGGGAGCACCGCCGCGAGCGAGCCGGCCGACTCGACCGACGATTCCACCTTCGAGGTGACCGTTCGGCCGGTCCGCGACGCGTCCGGTGACGTCGTCTCGTTGCTCGCACGGGCGAGCGACGTCACCGAGCGGGCCCGACTCGAGCGGGAGCTGCGAGCGTCGGAGGAGCTCCACCGGGTGACGCTCAACAACATGACCGATACCGTCCTCATCACCGACGACGACGGGGCGTTCACCTACGTCTGTCCGAACGTCCACTTCATCTTCGGCTACTCCGACGACGAGATCCGCGAGATGGGGACGATCGACGACCTGCTCGAGCCGGACCTCTTCGATCGCGACGAACTCGAGTCGGCGAGCGTGTTGACCAACATCGAGTGTACGGCGACCGATCGCGCGGGCCGCGAACACACCTTGCTGGTCAACGTCCGCGAAGTCTCGATCCAGGGCGGGACGACCCTCTACAGCTGTCGAGACATCACGAAGCGAAAGCGCCGCGAGGAGGCGCTGACGGCGCTTCATCGGACCGCTCGCGAACTCCTGTACGCCGAAACGGACCGCGAGATCGCCGACATCGTCGTCGACGACGCGACGGCCGTGCTCGATCTCGAGGCCAGCGGCGCGTACCTGTTCGATACGGCGGAGAACGTGTTACGACCCGCCGCGTCTTCGCCGGGTATGGAGCGGTTACACGGGCCGATTCGCGACCACCGGGCGACGGACGACAGCATCCCGGGTCGCGTCTTCATCGACGGCGAGAGTCGGTTCTTCGCGAACGTTCACGACGCCGCGTCGCTCTCGAATCCGGAGACCGACCTGCGAAGCGCCGCGTACGTCCCGCTCGGCGACCACGGCGTGTTCGTCGTCGGATCGACGGGGTCGGATGCGTTCGACGACGTTTCGCGGGAGTTGACGGACCTGCTGGCGGCGACCGCGGAAGCGGCGCTCGACCGGGTCGAACGGGAGCGAACGCTGCGCGAGCGGGACCGCGAACTCAAGCGCCGAAACCGGCAGCTCTCCCGCCTCAACCGGATCAACGAGATCATCCGGGAACTCGATCAGGCGCTGGTCGAGGCGGAGACCCGCGCCGAGATCGAACGGGCGGTCTGCGATCGACTCACGGCCGCCGACCGGTTTTCCTTCGCCTGGATCGGTCAGCTCGACGCCGACGGCGACCGCCTCGAGGCGCGCGCTCACGGTGGCACGGGCAACGGCCGCGAGTATCTCGACGCCGTCCCGCTCTCGCTGGCGGACGCGAACGAACCCGCGGTCGGGACGGCGGCCGATCGCGAGGCGACCGTCGTCTCGAACGTCGTCGACGGACTCCGCGAGGAACCGTGGCGCTCCGAAGCGCTCGCCCGCGAGTATCAGTCGGCCGCGAGCGTCCCGCTGTCGTACGACGGGTTCACGTACGGCGTCCTGACGGTCTACGCCGACCGCCCCGACGCGTTCGACGACATGATCCGCGCCGTGCTCGCGGAACTCGGCGAGACGATCGCGTCCGCGATCGCCGCGGTCGAACGCAAGCGCGCGCTGGTCTCGGACGAGAACACGCGACTCGAGTTCGAGGTGGCCGACGAGACGTTCGTCTTCGCACGGCTCGCTCGACTGGCAGACTGCGTGCTCTCCTCGGACGGCGGCGTTCGCCAGCACGAGCGGGGCGCGTCGGTGGTCGCGACCGTCGACGGCGCGTCGCCGGCCGCCGTCGCGACTGCGGCCGCGGAGCTGGTCGGCGTCGAGCGCGCACAGGTCATTCACACGGACGAATACGGCGGCGGAGACGGCGACGGTGAGCCGACTGCCGATGCAGATACCAGTGACGCCGAGGTCGTCGACACTGACGATGGCGTCGGCGGTGGCGTCCTCTTGCATCTCTCCCGACCGGTGCTTGCAGACCGGCTCGCGGATCACGGGGCGGTGTTACGAGGCGTCGAAGCGACCCCCTCGAGCGCCCGGGTCGTGATCGACGTTCCCCGATCGGCCGACGCGAGAGAAAGCGCCGACATCGTCTCGACGGCCTTCTCGGACGTCGAACTCCGATCGAAACGGACCGTCGAACGCACGACGCCGCGGGACCTCCGCTCGGAACTGCACGATCGGCTCACCGAGCGCCAACTCGAGGTCGTCCAGCTCGCGTACTACGGCGGCTACTTCGAATCGCCGCGCGACAATTCGGGCGAAGACGTCGCCGAAACCCTCGATATTTCGCCGGCAGCGTTCTACCGGCACGTCCGGCGCGTTCAGCGGACGCTCTTCGAAGTCGTGTTCGACGAGATCGGACTGCCGGAGCCTCGATCGGGAGGGGTTGAATAGTGAACCCCAATCGTTTGCCGACGCTAGCTATCTGACGGATATACTCATCCTAATATACCTTGTATTCGCGGATACGACGAGTGTCGCGACACACCGTCAGTCGTCTCTCCCATGAACCACAAAGACGCCGACTCCGACCCGCGGGCGGAATCGACCTACGAATGCTTCGACTGCGGAACCGTCGTTCGCGCGTCCGCACCGGACGCCTGTCCCGAGTGCGGTGCCGAAATGCGCAATCGAGGGACGCCGATCGAGTAAGTATGTCCTCTCAGGACCGTTCTTCGCCGCCGACCCGAGAAGCGACGGCCGAATCGACCGGCCCCGAAACCGCACTCGAGACCGCGCGCCGACAGCTCGATCGCGTCGCCGCACAGTTAGATATCGACGACGCCGTCATCGAGCGCCTCTCCCACCCCACGGCGGTCCACGAGGTGACGATCCCCCTCGAACGCGACGACGGCTCGCTCGAGGTCTTCACCGGCTACAGGGCCCACCACGACAGCGTCCGCGGGCCCTACAAGGGCGGACTGCGCTATCACCCCGGCGTGACCCGCGACGAGTGCGTCGGACTGTCGATGTGGATGACCTGGAAGTGTGCGGTGATGAATCTCCCATTCGGCGGCGCGAAAGGCGGCATCGTGGTCGACCCGAAATCGCTGAGCGACGACGAGAAGGAGCGGCTCACGCGTCGATTCGCACAGGAGATCCGCGGCGTGATCGGGCCGAACACGGATATCCCGGCGCCGGACATGGGCACCGACCCGCAGACGATGGCCTGGCTGATGGACGCCTACAGCATGCAGGAAGGCGAGACCATCCCCGGCGTCGTCACCGGCAAACCGCCGGTCATCGGCGGCAGCTTCGGCCGCGAGGAAGCGCCCGGCCGGAGCGTCGCCATCGTCACGCGGGAGACCTGCGAGTACTACGACTACCCGCTCGCCGAGACGACGGTCGCCGTCCAGGGCTTCGGTAGCGTCGGCGCGAACGCCGCGCGCCTGCTCGAGGAGTGGGGCGCGACGGTCGTCGCCGTTTCGGACGTCAACGGCGCGGTCTACGACCCCGACGGGATCGACGTCGACTTGATCCCTTCCCACGACGAGGAGCCGGAAGCGGTGACGCGCTTTGCGACCGATATCCTGGACGACGACGGCGGCGTCTCCCGGCTCTCGAACGCCGAACTGCTCGAGTTGGACGTCGACGTCCTCGTCCCCGCCGCAGTCGGCAACGTCATCACCGCGGACAACGCCGACGCGATCGCGGCCGATATCGTCGTCGAAGGGGCGAACGGCCCGACCACGTTCGCCGCCGACACCATCCTCGAGGACCGCGGGATCCGCGTGATTCCGGACATCCTCGCGAACGCCGGCGGCGTCACGGTGAGCTACTTCGAGTGGCTCCAGGACATCAACCGTCGCGCGTGGTCCCTCGAGCGGGTCAACGAGGAACTCGAGTCCGAGATGGTAACGGCCTGGACCGCCCTCAAAGACGAGGTCGAACGGCGGGACGTCTCCTGGCGCGATGCGGCGTACGCCGTCGCGCTCGAGCGGGTTTCCGACGCCCACGAGATGCGCGGCCTCTGGCCGTGAATAGTCGGTTCCGGTAAATCGCAGACGAGATCGGTTACCGCTCTGTTTCGGTTCTCCGTCGTTGAAGTGCTGTTTTTGACGATGACTGCAGTGGACAGTGCGCTCGAGACTATCCGAAGAGAAAAGAACGCGTTCTGCTATCGTGGCACCAGGGAATCGCCACGCCCTCCCCAGCCGATTCGTTCGCTCGCAGGCTCGCTCACTCATCCCTCGCACGGCATCGTGCCGCGGTTCATTGACACTCACCGCGGCCCAGCGCGCGCCACCGCATGCCGGTTGATCAGTCTGAAGCGAGATAGCGCCTCCCTCAATCGATCACCGATCCAGTGTCACGACTCTCGAGCGAGGTACTCGATCGCTTCGTCGTCGCTCACCTGGCCGAAGGTCCGGTAGTACTGGCCAACGGCGCGGAAGCCCGCGGGCGTCTGGAGAGCGATCACTTCGTCGGCCTCGCGCTCGAGGCCGTCGATGGCCCGCGGGGAGCCGACGGGCACGGCCAGGCCGACCCACGCCGCGCCGGTCTCTCGGACCTGTCGGAGGCAGGCCGTCGCGGTCGCCCCGGTCGCGACGCCGTCGTCGACGATCAGGACCCGCTTCCCCCCCAGGTCGGGTAGCCCGTCCGCGTCGCGGTAGCGATCGGCCTTTTCGCGCGCGTTGTCGGCTTCTTCGGCCCGAATCTCCTCGAGATACCCCTCGGAAACGTTCAGCCGATCGATCAGGTCGTCGTTCTCCCAGACGCTGCCGTCGCTGGCGACCGCGCCCAGCGCCACTTCGGGATTGTGCGGCGCGCCCATCTTGCGCGCGACGACGACGTCGAGGTCGGCCTCGAGCGCGTCGGCGACCGGCCGCGCGACGGGAAGGGCACCGCGGGGAATTCCGAGGACGATATCGACAGCGAGGTCGCGGGCCTCGAGGTCCGCTGCGAGGCGTTCGCCGGCGTCAGTTCTGTCGTCGAACATGGTCCCGTCGGATAGTACGGTATCGACGCACTACGCGTTTGCGCCGCACACGCCGGGATCGTGACGCTGGGATGGTGCAGATCGGACCGTAACTCGCCTGCCGAACGCCTACACGGTGTCGTTCGGGAGAGGTCGTATGGGACGCCTCCAGCAAACGCTCTCGAACGTCAGCGACGAGTCGGGACGCGACAACGGCCGGGTCGGAATCGTCGGCGGGAGCGTCGCGTATCCGAACCAGCCCGCGCTCGTCGGGCGCGCGGCGCTGCGAACCGGCTCCGATCACGTCCGGACCTTCGTCACCCGGCCGATCTGCGAAATCGTCGCCGGTCACTCGCCGAACCTGCTCGTCGACGCCTACGACCGCGAGGAGTTCGACGACGGCGCCGTCGAACGGACCCTCGAGGTGGCCGACTGGGCCGACGCCTTCGTGATCGGACCCGGGCTCGTCGACGCGGATCCCGACGCGATACGCGAGGCGGTCGATCGCATCGAGGTCCCGATCGTCGTCGACGCACTCGCGATCGAACCCGCCCTCGAAGCGGACCTCTCGAACGCGATCCTGACGCCCAGCGGCTCCGAAGACGACCCGATCTACGAGGCCTACGGTTCGCTCGAGACCTTCTCCGAGGAGACGGGGGCAGTCATCGCCTTAACCGGCGGCGTCGACGAGATCGTCGCCGAGGGCGACCGGATCGAAAACGAGACGGGAACGTCGGCCATGACCGTCACCGGAACTGGAGATACGCTGTCGGGTATCGTGGCCTCGCTGCTCGGCCAGGGGATGGATCGCCGCGAGGCGGCCGAACTCGGCGCGTGGGTCCTCGGCAAGACCGGCGAACTCGCGACGGCCGAGTACGGACCGGGCGTCGTCGCGACCGACGTTATCGAGCGAATTCCGAACACGATCCGCTAACCGCTCGATCCGGTACCCGCGTTCGGAACTGACTACTGTTCGTGAACGACGATCACGGTCATCGGTGCCCGGCGAACCACCGCTTCGGAAACGCTGCCGAGCAAGACGCGATCGACGCCGTGTCGTCCGTGACTGCCGACGACGATCTGATCAAATCCGTTCTCGACCGCGTAGTCGACGATCTCGCGAGCCGGTTTCCCCTTCGCGACGACCGTCTCGATTTCGCGGTCGGTGTCAGCGGCCGACTGCACGGCCGTCTCGACGAGTTCCTCGCCGCGTTCTCGTGCGCTCTCGTATCCCGGGAGCGCCGATTCGGAGGCGGCGAACGACGCCCAGTACCCCTCAGGGAGTCGAACGACGTGTATCGCCGTGAGCGCGGATTCGGGGAACTCTTCGAGCGCGTACTCGAGCGCCGCTTTAGCCTGTGGAGAGTCGTCGATCGCGACCAGCGTTTTTCGCACCATGTGTGAGACTCCCACTCCCGAGAACTTAATGACGATCTCACGATTTCGTGGACGTCTACACGCACCGACGCGCTATCGGCCCGAATCAGCCCTCGGTCCGTCGCCGTTGAAGCCGCCCGCGAACGATCGGCGTCACCGGGAACACTCCGACGCCGACCCGCTCGATCTCGAGGACGTCGAACGCGTCGTGCCCGACGAACCGTTCGACCGTCTCCCGGTTCAACTGGCATCCACCCGCAGCGCGTTCCCACAGCGGATTCAGACGGTCCTGTGCCCGCGCGCGCCAGCCGTCGTTGCGGACGTGCTCGAGGAAGCGCAGTTCGCCGCCCGGTCGCAGGACGCGGGCGACCTCCTGGAGCGCCGTCCCGGGGTCGGCGATGGTACAGAAGACCAGGCTCGAGAGGACGACGTCGAAACTGTCGTCGGCGTACGGCAACGACTCGGCGCGGTCACCGCGGAGGTGGACCTCGAGGTCGGTTCCCCTCGCTTCGCGCGCGGCCCGGCGTCGCATGTGCGGATCCGGTTCGATCGCGTGGTACTCGAGGTCGTCGTCGCGGGCATCGGCTACGTACGGAATCATTACGCCGTTGCCCGCGCCGATATCGAGAACGCGTCCGGAGAGGTCAGTCGCGAGGTACTCGCGGTGGGGGCCGATCAGCAACCGATCCGGCACGAACCGATCGTACAGCGCGGCGAACGCGGGGTGTGCGATCGTCCGATCGCCCGCGGGGCATCGTGAAGTGCCGTCTGCCATCGTATCACTCGGTTCAACGGACGGCGACCCGGGCCATACTCCTTTTCCCGTCGGTACTCGCACCCGTAGCGATCGGTTTCGGGACGGCTACTCGTCGTCCTCCCTCGACAGAGAGGGTGTATCGACGTTTCAGTCCGGATCACACCCGACTCTTTTCGACCGTCCCGCGCCCGGGAGCCAGGAGATTGCTATAGCGGCTTTTAGTTTATCAGGATGGAGAGGATCGACACCGAAACGTCAGCGTTACGGCGGCGCGCCGGCCAGTTCGCGTATGGAAGTGCCGTGCGTCCGCGTCGCGCGAGAAGCGGGGGAAGCGACGCGATCGTCGCTCGCCGATGCGGACCTGATCGACGACGCCTACGAGATTAGCGTCGCAGACGGCCAGCTCTACATCCCGATCACCGATCCCGCCGCCGCATCAGCGGCGCTCGAGGGGTGCGAGATCGTTCCCCGGACGGTCACCGAGCGCGAGCAACAGACGACGCCCGCGGATCTCCTCGCGTTCGACCCCACCTACGAGCGACTCGGCGAGGCCGCGCTCATCGACGAGGACGATCCCGAGCGGGCGCGCGAAATCGCCGACGCGGTCCTCGAGTCGGATCTCCCCGCGAAAACGGTTCTGAACAAGGCCTCGAAAGTCAAAGGCGAGACGCGCGTGCGCGATTGGGAGTTGCTCGCCGGCGAGAACACGGAGGTCGTCCACCGGGAGTACGGCTGCGAGTTCGCACTGGACCTCGCGTCCGTTTACTTCTCGCCGCGGCTCGCGACCGAGCGCCACCGGGTGGCCGAGCAGGTCAGCGAGGGCCAACGGGCCTCGGAAAGTGCGAGCGGGCAGGGCCCGCGAGCCGACGGCGAGCGCGCGTTCGATATGTTCGCCGGCGTCGGCCCCTTCGTGATTCCGTTCGCGAAACGCGGCGCGACGTGCGTCGGCGTGGACATCAACGCCGAGGCGATCGACTACCTGCGCGAGAACGCCCGCCGAAACGGGGTTGCAGACCGCGTAACCGCTATCAACGACGATGTGCGCGAGGTGGCTGCCGACTACGAGAACTGGGCCGACCGGATCGTGATGAACCTCCCCCACAGCGCCGACGACTTCCTCGAGTCGGCCGTCGCCCTGGCCGGCGACGACTGTACCCTCCACTACTACGACATCCAGCACGAGGACGATCCGTTCGGGCCGGGCGAACGCGCGATCCGCGCGGCCGCCGAACCCGAGTACGCGGTCACCGTCGAAACCCGCCACACCGTTCGGTCCTACGCCCCCCACGAGCTGAACGTCTGTCTGGACGTCCGCCTCGAGCGGTAATCGAGAGCCGCGACGCGCGCCATCTGTCATGAACCCCCATCGCACGAGCGCACCGATTCGCAATCCTTATGGCTGGTATCGGCCCTACGAATGAATGCACTCGCGTCGGTGTTGCGGCGACGGTCGTCGCCGATGCACGGGACACGAGCGCAGTGAGTGTGCCGGTGTAGCTCAGACTGGCAGAGCGAATCCTTCGTAAGGATTAGGTCAAGGGTTCAAATCCCTTCACCGGCTTGCTTTTGCGACGAACAGTACGTGAGGAGCGAAGCAAGCCGAAGAGGATTTGAATCAAGGAGCAGCTTTGCTGCGACCGTGGTTCACGATCCCTTCACCGGCTTGCTTTTGCGACACGACGTGAGGACCCCAAGAGCGACTGGAGGGATTTGAATCTGGAGGGGCGTGCTCCGACCGTGGTTCAAATCCCCTCCACCGACTCGTCTTCTGCGACGGATATCCCGTGGGAAGCGAGCGCCAGGGGGAGCGAAACCGGAACGCCGGTTCGCTCCGACCATCAATCGATTTCGACGAGAGGCCTGTGATCCTCGGGGTCGACGACTCATTCGGGGACGAGATCGTTGTCCGCAGCCGATGGCATGAACGTCCGAATGAAACTGTGAGAGACTAGAGACCTGAGCGACTGCGTCAATTCGACCGACTCAATGGGATCCAATCGCCGGTCAGCACTAGTAATAAACTATATGCCGCGATATCAAATGGGCCGTTTCCGTATAAGACGGCTATCGACGGACGAGTACTGCAGAAATGATCACGGCGAGAAGACAGTACGCGAAATCTCGAGTGCGGCTTCACCGCGTGCTCGAGCACCGCGAGGTGCTCGTGGACGGTCGCGGACCCGTGCCGTCCTCGTTCAGTCGTCGGTGTATCCTTCGATCAGGCCCCGCAGTCGGTCCGCCGGCAGCGCGCCGGTGAGCTGTTCGACCTGCTCGCCGTCCGCGAAGAGCGCGAGCGTCGGAACGCCGCGGACGCCATAGGCACCCGCGAGCTGCTGATGTTCGTCGACGTCGACTTTCGCGATCACGGCCTCTGTTTCGCCGGCCAGATCGTCCAAGACGGGCTCGAGCATCTGACAGGGACCACACCAGTCGGCGTAGAAGTCGACGAGCACGACCTCGTGGGCCTCGACGACCTCGTCGAGCTGTTCCTCGCTCTCGATGGAGAGCGGTTCGTCAATCGACCGTTCGGACGGTCCGCCGCGGACATCGGTTGCCATTACAGCTCCGTACGGACCGACAGCGTTTAAGAGTTTTGTGGAAATGGTACAATATAGGCACGGCACGATTCGCTCGCTCCGACCGGCTCGACGAGAGGCGCGGTTCGAAGGGGCGATTCGGCGCATCTCGCGTCCCTTTCTGCCTCGAGAGGGGAGAGGAAGGGCCACAGAGTCCGTTTGTAACCAAAGCAGCTCCAATACGCCCGTCGAGCGGGTGCTCGCTGACGTCGTCTTCCCGACGATCGATGCGCTCGAGTTCTCGATTCCGAACAGCGAAGATCGTCCCATTCTCACCGTACGTTCGCGCCGTGTGTGCCGTCTCTGTCTGTCGTGCCGCTCGAGACCGGCTGTGCTAGACGAACGACGAGAACGCGAGAACGGCGGCGAGCACGAGGACGGGATAGTCGAGACGCGAAAAATCGAGCGGCGGGAGCGTGGGATTCCACGCGAAGCACCGCGCCTGCAGCGCGAGCGAGAGCCGGTCCGCTCGGTCGAAGGCCCGCGTCAGGCCGAGTATCCCGATCGTGCTGGCGCGGTCGACCGCGCTCCGTTCGGTTCCGAGCCGGGCGGCCATCGCCTCGCGGATCGTCCGGAGATCGCCCTGTAAGACGGGGAGAAATCGGAAGACGAGCGCGACGCCGATGCCGAGGAGCTGCCCTGGTTTTCCGGGGATCGTCCGCTGGATCGCCGCTCGAGAGTCCCGAACCGGCGTCGACCGGACGTAGGCCGCGCTGACGAGCAGGATGAGCAGAACGCGGTAGCTCGCGAGCCCCGACGCGGTGGCGTCCGCGGTATCGAACCAGGGCGCACCCAGGGTGACGCCCGCGATCAGCGGGGCGAGCGCGAGGATGAGCAGCGCGAATCGGTAGTCGACGAGCGTCCGTCGGATCGAAACGTGCGCGCTGAACAGGACGATCGCCGTCACCGCGGAGAGGACGGCCAGCGCTCGCGGCGTCGTGTGCGCCAGTGCCGTGGCCGCGAACCCGATCTGGACCGCCAGCTTGGTCCGGGGGTCGAGTCGGTGTGCGAGCGTCGCGTCGGGTTCGTAGGTCAGCATCGATTTTCTCCGGCGGTCGTTTCGGACAAGAACGGTGGTCGTCTCAGATCGACCATCGTGATCACCGCCTCGGGACTCGGACCTCGAGGCCCTCGAGTTCCGCCAGCGCCTTCGCGGGCGGTCCGTCGACGGCGACGCGGCCGTCCCGCATGGCGATGATGCGATCCGCGAGCCCGCAGACGTCCCGGAGGTCGTGGGTCGCGAGCAGGATGCCGGTGCCGTCGGCCGACAGCGACTCGAGGCGCTCGAGCACGGACCGGCGGGCGGGCTCGTCGAGCCCGGTAAAGGGTTCGTCGAGGACGAGATGGGTCGGTTCCATCGCGAGCGCGCCGGCGATCGCGACGCGGGACTGTTCGCCGCCCGAGAGTGCGTCGATTCGGTCGTCCTCCCGGTCGGCCATGTTCACCGCCTCGAGCGCGGCGGTCACCCGGCGGTCGATCTCCCGCCGCTCGAGCCCGAGGTTCTCGGGGCCGAAGGCGACGTCCGCGCCGACGGTCGCGGCGACGAACTGGTCGCGGGGGTGCTGGAAGACCATGCCCACGCTCGATCGGGCGGCGATCAGGTCCTCCGCGACGGGCGTCCCGTCGACGAGAACGTCGCCGGAATCGGGCTCGAGGAGGCCGTTGCAGTGGCGCAACAGCGTCGTCTTCCCGCTGCCGTTTCCCCCCGCCAAGAGGACGAATTCGCCGTCGTTGATCGAGAGCGAGACCGACTCGAGAACGGGAACGTCCTCGAACGCGTAGGAGACCGACTCGAACTCGATCATCGTTCCCTCGTCACGATCGAACCGGCGTAATTCGGCCGGATCTGACGATTGCGACCGCGGCGGCTATTTTGAGGATTTCGCCGGGGATGAACGGGAGTACGCCGGCCGTGATGGCCTCCCAGGCCGTGTACTCGAGCAGCCAGGCCATGTACGCCGTCCCGAGCCCGTAGATGAGGATCGTCGCCATGACGAGTGCGCCGACCACCAGCGAGAGCGGGACGGTGCGGAGATCGCGCAGCGTCGTTCCGCGGTGGACGACCACCCCGATCAGGGCCGCGGCGATCGGGTACGACCACAGATAGCCGCCGCTGTTTCCGACCAGAATGCCGAGACCGCCCTTCATGCCGGCGAATACCGGGAGACCGACGCCGCCCGCCGCGAGGTAGAGCAGGAGCGAAAACGCCCCCCAGACCGGACCCAGAACGAGTCCGGCGAGGAAGACGAACAGTACCTGCAGCGTGATCGGTGCCGGCGAAAGTGGTATCGGAATTGACACCAGTACCGACGCCCCGATCAGCGCCGCGAGCACCGCCGCTCGAGCGAACTGTCGGACGACGGTGTCGTCCACGAGATCGACCGAATTCCGTTCCGTTGCCATACCGCTGCTCTCTCGTAAACCGGGATCAAAACTTCGGTTTCCGAGGGATTTTAGCCCCTCGTTGACACGTTTTCTCGAGTCGCTATCGGTCCGGTGTCGACTCGAGGGCGGGTCGAAGAACGGTCGAAACAGTGCGCTTCCTCTCAGTTTTGGTGACGGTGGAGGTCCCCGCGAGATCGTCGATGGTCGGGCTATTCGGGCGTCGATCCGTCGTTTCTGGCAGTCTCCCAGCGAAAGAACTTGGTAATAGCTAATTGTCTCGTCTCGCTAACCGAAACGACCGGCGGTCTTATGGCGTCATTCGGCCCGTGGTGGGGAAAATGCGAATTGGTTGTGCTGCGGCTGGCGATCAAGGGTACCACGCGGCGACTCCCGACGCGGCCGATTCGGGGGTTCGACGGGAAGCAGTTTGGGGCGAACGGAAGCGGAGTGAGAACGGGGCAGAGCCGGGGTGGTGGCGTCACGAATCAGGATCGCCGAAGGCGGAATCGGAACTGGAAGAGAGATTCCGGCGTCCCGCTCGCGGAGTGATCGCGCGATGAGGAGCGGTCGAACGACCGTCGTCGTCGCGCTGGTCGCGGCCGCGATGGTCGGAAGCGTCGTGGCGCTTCCAGCGTTGAGCGGTGGCTCGGACCCGCTCGACGTGGCCGACGGTGTGACCACCGAGACGGGAGCCGATCCGGCGGCCGCGGGTGAGCCACGGGCCGCGCTCGAGGCGGGCGGCGCGCAGACGCAGAACGCTAGTTCGGAACTGGTGGCCTTCGAGGAGGCCGACGCGACGGATGACGATGGCGGCGCGAACGCGCAGGCGACGATCCAGGGGGATACCGAAACCGCCGTCGAGAGCGGCGTCGAGGAAGGGGTCGAACTCGTCCAGTCACAGGGGATCGAGGTGACCCAGGAACAGCGAGCGGCGGCGCTCGAGGGGGCGCGGTCGTCGGTCGCACAGCACCAGACCGTCGACGCCGAGCAGGTGCAGGCGGCCACGAAGGGGGCGGTCCACGGCTCCCTGATCCAGTCCCAGTCGGTGAACGCCACCCACATTCAGTACGCGGTGAACGGAGCGACCGACGGCGGACTCTCTCAGTCCCAGTCGGTCAATGCGACCCAGCTCCAGAGCGCGACCTGGGGAGCGACCCACGGCGCTCTCGCACAGAGCCAGAACGTCAGCGTCGAGCAGATTCAGGTCGCGACCAAGGGCGCGGCTGCGGGTGCCACGAAGGAAGCGGGCGCGAGCGACGTCGGCAAAGCGCCGCACATCCAGGAGGCCGCCCAGGGATCGGCCTACGGCGTCCTGACGCAGTACCAGTCGATCTCGCTCGAACAGCGCCAGCGGGTGACCCTCGAGCACGTCCAGCACGCCGCCGCCGGCGGTGCGGCCGGCTCGCTCGCGGGGAGTTCCCCCGCCACGCTCGAGGGAGAGCAACGAGTCGACGCGCGACAGAAACAGCGCGTCGACGTCGAGCAGCGCCAACGGGTGACGATCAAGCAGATTCAGAAGGCCGCGGCCGGGGCGTCGAAGGGAGCGCTCGTCCAGAAGCAGTCGGTGTCGGTCGAGCAGACGCAGGCAGCCGCACGCGGGGCCAGCCGGGGCTCGCTGAAGCAAGTCCAGTCGGTGCGCCTCGAGCAGTCCCAATCGACCCGCCTCGAGCAGCGCCAGCGGGTTTCGATCACGCAGGTCCAGGAGGCTTCCTTCGGCGCGGCGAGGGGCGCTATCTCGCAGAGCCAGTCGGCGACCGTCGAACAGATTCAGGCCGCCGCCCACGGGAGCGCGGGCGGCGTGCTCGTCCAGCGCCAGTCGATCTCGATCACGCAGATCCAGTACGCCGCGGTCGGGGCCGCCCAGGGCGCGGTCACGTCGGCGATCCAGCGTCAAGAAGTGACGATCGAGCAGCTCCAGGCGGCCGCGTTCGGTGCCGGCGAGGGCGCGGTGACCCAGACGCAACTCGTCGAGGTCACGCAAGTCCAGCAGCTCGCACACGGCGGTGCGAGCGGTGCCCTCGTCCAGGCGCAGTCGGCAACGGTCGAGCAGATCCAGATCGCGGCGCGATCCGCCTGTCAGGAGACGGCCCACGTCGCCCAGTCCCAGCGGATCAGCATCACGCAACTGCAGATCCTGACTCAGGAAGCCGCGTCCGAGGCGACCGCCTACGCGGTGCGAGAAGAGACGGATGACGTGACCCAGATCACCCAGTACGTCGATATTACGGTCACCCAGCGAATCGAGACGATCGACCGGATCGAGGGGACGGCCTCGATCGACGCCCCGGATCAGGAGTCCGGCGGGGAGCGGGTCACGATCGAAGACGCGTCGCTCTCCGAGGGCGGCTTCGTCGCGGTCTACGAGGGACTCGCAATCGACGCCGATCCGGACGCCATCATCGGCGTCTCGGAGTTCCTCGAGGCCGGCGATCACGAGAACGTCACGATCGAACTCGACGAGCCCCTCGAGGAGAGCGGGTCGGTCGTCGCGGTCCCCCATCACGACACGAACGACGACGGAACGTTCCGGTACGCCGAGTCCGACGGCGAGGAGGACGTGCCCTACGTCACCGGTGCCGGCGCGCCGGTGATCGACGGCGCGTTCGTGACGGTCGCGGACGAACCGGATGAGCCGGACGAACCGGACGAGGCGACCGCGACGCTGTCGGTCGCCGATCAGCAGGGCGACGGCGAAACGCTCACCGTCGACGAAGCGAACGCCTCCGTTCCCTACGCCGTCACCGCATCGTACGACGGCGAGACGGCGGAGAGCGACGCGTTCGCGGCCGGCGAGGCGGTATCGAATCTCTCGCTCGAACTCGAGCCGCCGATCGAGGCGAACGCGACGGTCGACGTCTCGGTCGTCGACGAGAACGGCACGGCGCTCGCGAACGACTCCCTCGAGTACACGGTGGCGAACGAGACCGGTGAGAACGACACCGACGGTCCCGAAGCGACCCTCTCGGTCGACAATCAGACGGGCGAGGGCGAGACCCTCACGGTCGACGCGGCGAGCGCGTCCGTGCCGTACGTCCTCACGGCCGAGTACGACGGCCAGCGAGTCGAGAGCGACGAGATCGAGGCGAACGCGACGGTTTCGGACGAGGTCCTCGACCTCGAGCCGCCCCTCGTGGAGAACGCGACGGTCGACGTCTCCGTTCGCGCCGCGGCCGACGACGCGGTGCTGGCGAACGAGTCCATCGAGTACGCGGTCGAGGAACCGGATCCCGAGGAGCCGACGGCGAACCTCTCGGTGGCCGACCAGACCGGTGACGGCGAGACGCTCACCGTCACGCAGGCGAACGCGTCCGTTGAGTACGCGATCACCGTCACCGACGGGAACGGAACGCAGCTCGCGACGAGCGAGACCTTCGACGCGAACGAGACGATCGGCCCCGAGGAGTTCGACCTCGAGCCGCCCCTCGCAGCGAACGCGACGCTCGAGGTGGCGGTCGTCGCGGCCGACGACGGCACGCCCATCGAGACGGCGGATGTCGAGTACACGGTCGACGGCGCGCCCGCAGGGTTCGACGTGGAGTTCGTGAACTGCCAGCGCGCGGAGGTCACCGCGTCGCTCGAGGCGGGCGATCGGGTCGCCGCGAGCACGTGGTTCTACACCTCCGGCGGCGCCGGGGACACGATCGCGGAGGACCTCGTCACCGCCGGTGACGAGATCCCGGCACCCTATAACGGGACGATCGTCTTCGAGATCGGCACCGAGCGCAACGTCACGACGGACGACGAGCAGGTGATCGTCGAGGTGCCGGACTACGGCACCTTCGGCACGTACATCTCGGGGATCAGTTCGCCCGAGGCGGCCCCCGTGGGCGGCATCGACTATCCGAACCCGTCCGAGGCGTGCAACGAGGAAGTGCGGCCCGAGCGGCCGTCGATCGCGGTCGAGGAGACGACCCCAACCGAGGACGGCATCGACGTCACGTTTAGCTACGAGAACCCGAACGACGCCCCGATGGGCGCGAACAGTCAGTTCGTCGAGGGGAACACGACCGATCAGCCGCCGTCAGAATTCGAACCGGGCCAGCGGACGTTCACCGTCGAGTGGACGCCCGAAAGCGAGGACGAACGGCTCGTCTGGCAGGCCGACTTCTCGAACTTCGGCTACCAGGAGCCGATCACCGCCGAGACGCCGCCGGCCGGCGAGATCGAGCCGTCAGACCCCGCGGCGTTCGGCGTCTCGATCGCGGGCACGAACAGTCCGGTCGAACGGGGAGAGCAACTCGAGGTCGAGGCCGACCTCGAGAACGCCGGTGGCGAGAACGGAACGCAAAACGTCTCGCTCGCGATCGGCGAGACCACTGTGGACGCCGAATCGATCTCGCTCGAGGCTGGTGAGACGGAGACGGTCTCGTTTACAGCCGAAACGGACGGTCTCGAGCCCGGTGAGTATCCGGTCACGGCGTCGACCGCGAACGAGACTGCGGAGACGACGGTGACCGTCGAGGAACCACCCGAACCCGCGACGTTCGACGTTTCGATCGCGGGGACCAACAGCCCGGTCGAACAGGGTGACCCCATCGCGGTCGAGACGGAACTCGAAAACGTCGGCGATCGAGCGGGGACGCAAGATCTCGAGGTCGCCGTCGACGGAGCACTCGGTGAGCCGATACCGGTAACGCTACAGTCCGGTGAGACGCAAACGGTCACGCTGAATTACGAAACGGCTGGCCTCGAGCCCGGCGAACACGCTCTCGAGGTGTCGACCGAGAATCAGACGGCCGAGACGACGGTGGCCGTCGAGGCGGTCGCGGAAGACGGCACAGAGGCGGACGGGGACGATGGGGTGGAGCCGGACGGTGAACCCGAGGAGCCACCGGAGCCGGAACCCCCGGCAGAACCCGAACAGCCGGAGCCGCCCGAAGAACCGGAGCCACAGGATCCCGAACTGCCTGAAACGCCGGAACCCGGTCCAGACGGTGACTCCGAACCGGCCACTGCGGGGAACGAACCCGCAGGCGAATCACCACAGGAGCCGGAAGCGAACACGGAGCCCGCCGAGACGGCCGATGGCGGAGCGGTTGAGACGACTGACGGAGGAACGAACGAAGCGACCGACGGTGGAGCGGCCGGTGCTATCGAAGACGGAGCTGCCGATACCGAAAACGAAACCGTCGGAACCGGGTAGCCATCGTTCGACGGCCGATCAGCTACCAGTCGATTTCACTCGAGGGACGAACTGCGGAGAAACCGCGATTGTGGTTCGGCTATCGGCCGCTCAGTGCTGATGACCGGTCGCTTCGCCGAACGTGACGCCGAAGCGCTCCTCGAACAGGTCCATGACTTCCGATTCCTGGGCCTCGAGGTCCTCGTCGGCGTCCTCGCCGTGGTGGACGATGTGGTGGGCGCGGCTGGCGAAAGACAGCAGCATGACGTCGCCGATCGTCTCGGCGTCGGTCTGGTCGCCCTCGGCGACCAGGTCGACGAGGCCGGACGGGATCGTGATTTCGTCGGTCGCACCGTCTTCGGAACTGATCGAGAAGGTCGTCGTCTGGACTTCGTCGCTCATACAGTGACGGTCGGGAAGCGTGCCTAAAGGTGCTGTGACTTGCGACGGACCCGTGCTCGATCCCGAACCGTCGAGGCCCCCGTGGCGTTTTTGCCGCTCGCCGACGGAATTTCGGGTATGCCATCCGTCGAACTCGAGGAGGAGACGATCGAGCGGTTAGAGGCACTGCGCGTCGAGGACGAGTCCTACGACGAACTCGTCACCGAACTCATCAACATCTACGAAGCGAGCGAGTACACGATGTTTCACGCCGGGGACTGACCAGTAGTGAGCTACGACGGTGATCGGCGACCAGTGGTAATCGGCAACGGTGATCGTAATCGGGGTGGTTTACGATGGTGACAGCGCCAGTTGAAACTCGACAGTCAGCCGCTACTGGCCGTCCGCGGCAGCGTGACGAGCCGTCTCCCATTTCCCCTTCGACTCGAGGTGTGACTGGAGTTCGTCGGCGTACTCCTGTGTGAGCCGTTCAGCTGCGTTCCGTTGTTCTTTCTCCGAGGAGCCACCGCCGCCTCCCATCCCGAGTGCGCCCATGATCGAGTCGAACACCCCGCCGCTCGAGGAGTTCGAACCGGCGTTCCCGCCCCCCGCGCCCCCCATCGCGCCCATCCCGGCCTGTACGTTTTCGAGTTCTGGGATGACCCCGTCGAGTTTGTCCGTATTGGCCACGATCCGCGCCCGGTCGGGGTCGTCGGGGTGTTCGATCTCGAACTCCGTGGCGGTCATGATCAGGCTCCACTGCTGGTTGGAAAAGCGCGACTGCTGGATCCGCTCGGAGAACTCCTGATCGACGGCCATCCGCTCGCCGACGATCCGATCCGTCCACGGGTTGTCGCTCATGCCCCCCGATTTGGGCGGCGGCTGTATCAGCGTTTCCCCTCCCCGATTTTCGATCCGTCGCCGTCGCGGAGCGAGTTGCAGTTCGCTCGAAAAGTGTCACTCTACCAGACCGTCCTACGTGTCAGGATAATGCTAATGTGCGTTCCCGTTGTATGCTATCACATACCACTATGTACGACTCCATCCTCGTCCCGACCGACGGCTCTCGAGAGGTCGAACGCGCGCTCGAGTACGCGTTCGAGCTCGCTCGCGAGCACGACGCAACGATCCACACACTGTACGTTGTCAACGCGGCCGGTTACGGTGGTCTGCCGATGGAAACGGCCCTCGACGGCGTCAACGACGCGCTCCGCGGCGAGGGGCAGGCGGCGGTCGAGCGGGCCGAAGCGCTCGCACCGGACGACGTCACGGTCGAGACCGAGGTTCGCGAGGGGTCACCGAGTCAGGTCATCGTCAATGAGGCGGATCCCGCGGAATGCGATCTGGTGGTGATGGGAACGCACGGTCGCGGCGGGATCGACCGACTGTTGCTCGGCAGCGTCACCGAACGGGTCGTTCGACGCGCCTCGGTACCGGTGCTGACGGTGCAAGTCGATCCCGACAAGGCGAGCGAGCGCTCCGACGAGCGACAGCTCGCCGTCGAGTGAAACGGACTGCCGTAACGATGGACGCGAGCACCCGCAGGACGACTCGCGATGGCTCCGGAACGGACTGACAACGGTCCGTCTGAGAGTCGTCCGCGGACGAGTGGTCACGAGGACAGTCGTCTCCCCTCTTTTCGCCGTGATTCGAACGTTCGAGACTGAATCGAATTCGATCAGACGGGGCGCAGGTGTTCACAGTCTCCCGCAGCGACCGTCACCCGGTCGTCGTCGGTCTCGACCACGAGCGCCCCCGATTCGGTCACGTCGATCGCCTCTCCGACGATCTCGCCCGACGGCCGATCGACTCGCACGCGCTGGCCGAGCGTCAACGCGAGGTCCCGCCACGCCGGGACGACGGCGTCGAGGTCGCTTCGGTAGCTGTCGAACTCCTCGAGCAGGCGCTGGACGAATCGTCGGCGATCGACGTCGCCGACCTCGTCGCGGACGCTGGTCGCCCCCTGGGGCAGCGCGTCGGCGTCGAGATTCGCGTTGATCCCGACACCGACGACGAGCCAGTCGACCCGATCCGTCTCGCCCTCCATCTCCGTCAGAATTCCCGAGAGCTTGCGGTAATCGCCGTCGTCGCCGACCGGGACGACCACGTCGTTTGGCCACTTGATCCGCGCGTCGACGCCCGCCTCTCGAGCCGCAGTCGCCGTGGCGACCGACGCCGCGAGCGTGTACAACGGGGCTTGCGCGGGAGTGATATCGGGGCGCGTCACGACGCTCACCCAGACGCCGCCCGACGGGGCCGACCACTCGCGCTCGAGGCGACCGCGGCTGCCGGTCTGTTCGTCCGCGAGGACGGCCGCGTCCGTCGCGCCCTCGCCCGCCAGTTCGCGCGCCCGATCGTTCGTACTCCCCACGGAATCGTGGTACTCGATCGAAAACGGAGCCTCGAGTCCGAACTCGACCGACGGGCCGTTGTACGCCGCGACGTCGGTGAGGTCGTAGCCGTCCGGCCCGCTCTCGATCGCGAAGTCGGCCTCGCGCAACGCCTCGATGTGCTTCCAGACGGCCGCCCGCGAGATATCGAGCGATTCCGCCAGCTCCGGCCCCGATGCCGGCCCGTCCGCGAGCGCCTCGAGAACCGCCCGTCGCGTCTCGTTCATAGCCTCGCAAGGGGGCCGGTGGCACTTCAATCGGCGGGATCGTCCCCCAGCGGCGAGGGGCGGCAAAATAGCGCGTGGGTTCCGCCCGAGAGACGCGTCGGTTTCAGGAGCGCAGTTCGCGCAGCTTCTCGCGGCCGGGCGCGATCAGTTCGTCGAGGTGGCTCGCGAGCGTCCCCTTCGCGTCGGCGGGGTGGAGTTCGCCCGACTCGAGGTCCGCAGCGAGGTCGTCGTACGCCTCGTAGGTGAGATCGCCGCCGTACTTCTCGGGCCGCTCGACGACGACTTCGTCGAAGCGCGGGAAGACGTGGTACTCGAACAGTTCGAGAACCGGGTTCTCGAGGTCGCCTTCGGGGTCCCGGGTCGGCGGACAGAACGCCGAGTTGACCTTCTCCTCGAGTTCGTCGGTCGAGTCCTCCATCGAGATGGTGATCCCCTCGCTCGAGGACATCTTCCCCTCGCCGCTCGTGAGGTCGGCGACGATGGGCGTGTGGAGGGCCGGCCGAACGTCGTACTCGAGTTCGGGCAACTTCTCGCGGGCGAGCATGTGGACCTTGCGCTGGTCGAGCCCGCCGACCGCCAGATCGAGATCGAGATATTCGATGTCCAGCGTCTGCATCAGGGGGTAGACGAGGTGGCTCACTTTCGCCGTCTCGTCGCCCTGGATCTCCGCCATCGCGCGCTGGGCGCGGTTCATCGTGGTCGACAGCTCGAGTTCGTGCAGGTCGAGGGTGTACTCCTCCTCGAGTTGGAACCCGGAGCCGTAGACGAACTCGGTGTTGTCCTCGTCTAACCCGTAGGCGACGAACTGGGCTTTCATCTGCTCGGCGGTGGCCCGAATCTCCTCGAAGGTGCCCTTCCCGTTCAGGTAGGCGTGGACGTCCGCCAGCAAAACGACGACCTCCATGCCCGCCTCCTGGAGGTCGATGAGTTTGTTCGCGGTCAGGAGATGGCCGAGGTGGAGCACGCCCGAGGGTTCGTAGCCGACGTAGGCCCGCTTGCCCTCGGGCTCGGCGGCGAGGTCGCGGACCTCCTCGTCGGTGACGACCTCCTCGGCGTTTCGCGTGAGTAGCTCGTAGGCGTCCATGTGTGGACTGAAACCGGAGGAGGAATTTATACCTCCTGAATCCCGACTCGAGCGGCCATCGAGGGCGGGAGGCGGGGCACGGCTTCGGAACCGACTCGACGCGGTCGCGTGCGGTCCCGGAACGCGTCAGGCTGACAGTTCGCGGACCGTCGTCGTGCCGTCCTGGTGAACGCGGATGCGGTAGCCCTCGTACGAAAACGCGACGTGGGCGTTCGCCTCGAGGGGTGCCGGTGACGAGAAGAGACCGGTGATGAGGCCGTCGATACGGTAGTATATCGGGGCCAGCTCCATCGGTTCGACGTCATCGATGTCAGCGATGACCTCGACGAGTTGGGCCGCCGGATCCTCCTGATCGGTGTCGAGCTGTCGTCGAATCACGCCGCCGTCAGCAGTAGGGTCGGTCAGTCCAGTCATCGATATCGTGACTGTCAGTGTCCCCGACTGGTAACTATTGCACCGGCTACTGCCTGCCCGGCTACGCGGCCCGCGCGGCCTGTGGCGGGTCGCGTTTCGCTGATTCGTGGATCCGCCATCCCTGCAGACGCGTTCGTCGGTCCGGGCGAGCGGGTCCCGATCGTGGAACCCGCCGACGATCGAGACGCCGGTTCACGGGCTCGGGGAAAGGGCTGAGAGAGGCCGAAACGACGGGTTAGAGATCGCCCGATCGGATCCGTTCTTCGGCCTCCTCGAGCGCCCGATCCCGGTCGAAGCCCTCGATAACCGCCCGGAGCTCGTCCTCGTCGGCCGCCGCCAGCTCTCGCGCGTGCTCGGTGATGTTCGGCACCGCGCGGATGATGTTGTCGACGATCGGCACGTCGGCCACCTGCGGCGAGCGCGACAGCGGGTTGAGGTCGATCACGATCTCGGTCTTGCCCATCTCGTCTAACGCCTCGGCGCGGTCGCCGTCCTCGAGGGGGACGAGCACGACGTCGGCCTCGTAGATGCCGTCGGCGTCGACCTTCGAGCGCTCGTGGTCCAAGTTCGGAATGTGTGCGTCGGCCTCGAGTCCCTTGACCTCGTCCGCGCCGTGCTCGCGCAGGTGATCGGCGATGGCTTCGATTCGCTCGGGCGTTCGGTTGAAGAGATTGACCTCGAGATCGGCCTCGACGGCGTCGGCCAGGGCGGCCATCTCGCCGGGGACCAGCGCGGCGACGTTGCCGTTGATCGAGAGCACGGGATGCTCGGCGAGCAGGAGGTGTGCCGCGGCGGCCCGTTCCGCGTCGTCGGCGCTCGGAATCGTCTCCTCGCCCAGCAGGTAGTCAAAGGCGCTGCCCCGTCCCTCGGCGTGCATCCCCTGGAGGTGGGTGATCCCCATCTCGACGCCCCGCTCGATTCGGTGGCGAGTGAGCAGATCCTGGTATCTCGGGTGGTCCTCCGGGATCTCCTCCTCGTGTTCGACGTCGGCGGAGACGCTGTCGTAATCGCTCACGAGCGGTGACTCGATCCGTTCGATAAAAAGTCAACTGATACTCGCGCCGCCGGACTACTCCGTAAACGTGATCCAGCCGTCGGGCGCCTGCGCCTTCACGTCGTTCATCGCCTGGCGGGCGTCCGTGCGGTTCGCGTAGGTCTGCGTGCTCTCCGCCATCGTCGTCCCGTACTCGTCGATCAGTTGCCAGACCCAGCCGTCGTCGGCGGTGTGCAACTCGAAGGAAACGCTGTCGATTTCGAGGATACTCGCCGACTCGATCAGGTCGCGAACGTTCTCGAGGGCATCGCGTGCGGCGCCGACCGTCTCGTGCGTTTCGGAGCCGGACGCGACGGTGCGACCGTCCTCGTCGATGAGCCGCCAGCGCCATCGCTCGTCCTCGTCGGCGACGAGTTCGAACGAAGCGACGTCGAAGTCGACGCGGCCGGCCATCGGCGCGAGCCGACGGACCGCCTCGATCGCCTCCAGCAACTCGTCCTTGCTCGCAGCGGAGTCGACCGCCTCGGCGAGCACCTCGCGATCGCGGTCGACGAGTTCCCACGACCAGTCGTCCTCCCCGTCGAGACGAATCACGGCGTCCTCGATCGCGAAGATCGGCGCGTCGGGCGCGCGGGCCGTGAGGGCGTCGACGCCGTCGGTCGCCGCCTCGCGGTCGGCGTAGGAGACGGTCGAGTCGGCGATCTCCGCTCGGTCGCGGTCGAGCAGCCGGAAGTGCCACTCGCCGTTGCCGTACAGCTGCACGGATACGTCGCCGATCGTGGAGCGACGAGCCGTTGCGGCGGCGTCGCGCACGTCGTCGAGACCGTCGACCAGTTCGTCGCGGGTCGGATGGTCCTCGCCGTCGACGGCGACGGTGTCACCGGACGGCATGATGAACCGCCAGTGCCAGCCCTCCGTCGCGTACGTCTGGAAGATCGCCCGATCCATCGTCCGCACGTCGGAGTCGAGATACTCGAGTAGCCGATTCATCGCCTGGCGCGCGGCCCCGCGGGTGGGATGGGTCGCCGGGTCTTCGGCGACGAGTTTGCCGGCTTCGTCGATGAGCCGCCAGCCCCACTCGTCGTCCTCGTTCACGAAGAGTTCGAACGCCGCGGTCTCGATCTCGAGGAGTTCGGCGTTGGGCGCCTGCTCTTTCAGCGTCATCATCGCTTCCGCAGCATCGCCGCGGGAGGTGTGTTCCTCGCCGCTGTCCGCGAGGACGTTCCCGTCCTCGTCGATGAGCCGCCAGCGCCACTCGCCGGAATCGGCTTCGTAGACCTGGAAGGCGGCGTTCTCGAACTCGATGAGCTCCGCCTCGCTGGCCTGCTGGCGAACGCGCTCGATCGCCGTCGTCGCCGCGTCGGCGTCCGCGTGTGGTTCCGTGCTCGCGGCGACGACGTCCCGGTCGTCGGTGACGAGCCGCCAGTGCCACGGCCCGGTCTCGTCCGCGTCGGGCGCATCGACGGTCGTTCCGCCGTCCGCCGCCGGCTCGGGCTCTTCGACCGTCGCGGGGAGGTCGTCGTCGGGCGTGGATGCGGCGCTGCCACTGGCGCTGTGTCCCGCCGCCGGATACACTTCGTACTCGGCGTCCTCGATCTCGACGACGTCGGCCTCGCGAGCGTTCTCGCCGAACTGATCGGCCCACTCCGCCGAGCCGTCGTGTTCGGGCGTTCCCTCGGGTCCGCGCGCGACGACGTGCTCGCTCTCGTCGACCAGCCGGTAGCGCCACTCCTCGCCGGACTCGTAGAGCTCGTAGATCGGTTCGCCGGCGACGGTGACCGACGCCGACTCGAGCGCCGGGAGCAACGCTTCGGCGGCCTTCTCGGCGTCGCGCCGGGAGTCGAACTCGTCCGTGCTGTCGGCGACGACCTCGTCGTCGGCGTCGACGAACCGCCAGGTCCAGCCGTCGGCTCGCTCGCAGAGTTCCACCCCGACGTGCTCGACGTCGAGCACCCACGCCTGGTCGAACCGTTCGGCGAACGTCTGGGCGGCGTCTTCGGCCCGCTCCTGCGTCGAGTGCCCCGTCTCGCTCGAGGCCAGCGGAGCGCGTTCGTCGTCGACCAGTTGCCAGTACCACTGGTCGCGTCGCTCCTCGTAGGTGAAGGCGGCGCCCTCGATCTCGATCACGTCCGCGTCGGGACCCCGATCTTTCAGGAAGCTGACCGACTGCTCGGCACCGTCGCGCTGGTCGAACTCGCCGGCACAGGAGCCGACGATGGAACCGTCGTCGCGCGCGAGCGTCCACTGCCACGTGCCGTCGCGGTCCTCGTAGAGCCGGAACGCCGAGGTCGTCAGCTCCATCAGCCCAGCGGAGCTGATCTGGTTCTGAACGCGCTCGATGCCCTCCGTCGCGTCCGGCCGGGTCACGGCGCTCTCCGTGCTCTGGGCCAGCGCCTCGAGGTGGAGGACGTGCCACTTCCAGTCGCCGTTCTCGTCGCGGAAGACGGCGAACTGTGCGCTTTCCATCGCATCCCCGGTGAGAATCGGCGGATCTTCGGTTTTCCCTTCCTCCGCGACGAACATCCCCTTCTGGCCCGTCAATATGGGCACGAGCGCGGTCACGCCCGCGATGATGCCGATACCGAGCGTGTAGACCGTGATGACTTCGACGCTGTAGTCGGCCCCGATCTGTTGTCCGAGTTCCCGCCATCTGCGCGGATACGCCCACCCGAAAAGACCAACGCCCGCAAACGAGACGAGAAGGCCGACAGCGCTCGCCTGAATCCCTCGCTTTCGGACGGGTAACATCAGAACGATACCGAACAGACAGAGCGCGAGCCCCGTAGCCGCAGTGATACCGGAGCCCCTGATAAGCGGGTAGTTATTCCCTTCACCCGCGTACCCGATCACGAAGGCCGCCACGCCGGCCGCACCGATGATATAGCCGACGATGAACAGCCAGTAGCCGTAGACGTCCTTGCTCGAGTCGGGTTCACCGACGTAGTGCTCATACAGCTGAAATAAGCTTTGGTGAAAGTCAGTTCGTGAAGCCATTGTCAAACTTGACCGGATAACTTGAACGAACCATAATAAAGTTCTGGCTACCAGTAAGTTATCTGTTATGAAAAGGCGCGTCCCCCTCGAGTCGCACCGGTCGCCGACCTGTGCCGATTAGTGGCGTTCGAGTCACTCGCTATATCGTGGCGTACACGACCGCTATCCCTGATATCGGATGCGTTCGGTCACCGTGATCGGGACCGAAAACGGTCACCGGACGACGAGGGGATAGCGACCGAGCGGAGCACGCCCTTACTTGAGCACTGCACCGGCCGGATGCGTGGCGCAGACCGAGGGGTCGTAGCCCGCATCGGACAGCCCCGTCCCGAGCGCGAAGACGGTTTCGCCGAGCATGGCCATCGACGCCTGCCCGTCGGCCGCCGAGACGTCGGTGATCGCCTCCGAAACCTGCGCCGTCAGCAGCCCCGCATCGCGAGCGAACAGCCTCGAGGCGTACAGGAAGGAGAGCAAGGTCGGCTCCTCGACGACACGCGCGAGCGCTTCCTTCCCGGCGGCGGTCAGCGCTTCCGTATCGCCCGAGAGCACGTCGGCCGTCGAGCGTTCGCCGAACGAGACGTATTCCACTCGTGCGCGGGCGGGGATCGCATCGAGTTCGTTGTGATGGGGGCCGCCGGGCTCGAGGCGGATCGGGACGCCGCCGTGGGCTTGGGCAACCACGTCGCCGAGCCCCGTCCCGGCCTGAACCTCGGCACCGTGGGCGATCGTGACGAGTTCGTTCATCGAGAGCTTGCGATCGAAGACGCGGTTGGCCGCGAGCGCCGTTCCCAGCGCCATCGCTCCGGAAACGCCGAACCCGGACCCGATCGGGAGTTCGGAGTTCGCCTCGACTCGAGCGGTCGCGTCGAGCGTCTCGAGGACGGTCGCTACCGGGTCGACATCGATCTCCGTCCCGTCGAGGACGACGGTCGTCTCCGTCGCTGGCTCGACCGTTACGTCGACGCCGTCCGTCAGCGTCAGTCCCGCGCCTCGTGAACCGGCTTTCGTCGGATCGTCGTCCGGATGGGCGCTGAAAAAGCCCGTAACGTGTCCGGGGACGAACGCCGTCGCCTCCTCGCGCATTACGCCACCGCTTTCGGCCGGAGCGATATAACGTTGAAGATTCCGCGATCGCCGATAGACTCGGCGGTTCGAGTCGGTTTGATGCCCGAACTCCCCTCGAGACGAGCGATAGCCGGTCTCGCGTACGCGCGATCGGGGACGCGTGTCCACCGGAAAACGTGACTCGTTTCGCCGAGGCCGTTCGGGATCGGATCGTTCCGAAACGCGTTCGTTTGAACGACACTACGACTGCCAGACCACTACTGTCAGAGACAGCTTTTAGCATTGTATTAAATACGCTCTATATAGAAGAGAAAATTGCATCGTCTATCATGTGATACTACTGCCCGTCTCATGACAGACAACGACAAACTCGGCGAACAGCCGGCGACCGACGAATCGACGACCGATCGACGAACGCTCCTGAAGGCCACCGGAACGACCATCGCCGGCGGAGCGGGGCTGGCCGCGGCCTCTGGGTCCGCGTCCGCGCAGTTCGGCGGCCCCACCGTGATCGAAGTCGACGACGGGTGGCTCGGCTGGAGCGCCGACGGCAGCATCCCCGTCGCGGACGAAGTCCTCGTCTTCATCCACGGCTGGTTCGGCGATAGCACCGTCGAGAGCCAGACCACCGACGTCGAGGATTCGCTCGTTTCAGGCGGCTATACGCCCGACGAAACCGTCGCGATCGAGTGGCCGGGTACCACGCTCAATTTCGTCGGTGCCGAGGCCGATACCGAAGACGTCGGCGAGGTCGTCGCGGGCCTCGTCGAGGAGTTCTACGATAGCGGCGGCGGGAACATCCGTCTCGTCGGTCACTCGCTGGGTGGCCGCTGCGTCTACTGGACCGCGACCAAGCTCAGCAGCGGCTACGAGATCGAAACCGTCGCGGGGCTCGGCGCGGCCGCCGACGGCTCCGAGATCTGTGGCAACCCGTGGAATCCGGGTCTCAGCAACGCCTGCGAGGTGCGCAACTACCACTCCGGGAACGACTCGACCGTCGGCTCGGCTTACGGCGGCTTCGGCGACACCGCGCTCGGGACGGACGGTGCCGGCTGCGACCCCGCCTCGAACTACACCGACGTCGACGTGACCTGGAGCGTCGGCAGCCACCTCGCGTATCTGGGTGACTCGACCGTCGGCAGCGATCTCGCCGGTGCGATCAACAGCGGCTCCTGTACCAGCGGCGGTGACGGCGGTGACGACGGCGACGACGGCGGCTGGTTCGACTTCTAATCAATTCGCGGCCGACCGCACGGTTTCTGGGCGCGACGCAGCCGTCAGTTTCCGATACCCGCGTTCTTCCAACACGTTGCTGACGAGTAGCCCGTCAGTTCGAAACAGCGGTCGGCGCACGTCGCGCACTCGCCGAGCAGACAGCAGCCAAAATGGATCCCATACCGCCACATATACTATAACATTTATACTGTGCAGTGTTAAATACACTCACAAACGCAGAGTAAGGTACATCCTCCTTGTGAGTATACGAGTGGGTGTCGCATGACAGAACAGAACTCCCCTGACGAATCGCAGACGACCGCTCGACGAACGCTCCTGAAGACCGCCGGCACCACGATCGTCGGCGGCGCGGGACTCGCCGCCGCATCCAACTCGGCGTCCGCCCAGTTCGGCGGTCCCCAGATCATCAGCGTCGACAGCGGACTGCTCGGCTGGAGCGCCGACGGCAGCCTCCCCGTCACGGACGAACTCCTGATCTTCATCCACGGCTGGTTCGGCGACACCACCGTCTCGAGTCAGACATCGAACCTGCAGGGCTCCCTCGAGGCGGGCGGGTATTCGCCCAGCGAGACCGTCGCAATCGAGTGGCCCGGGACGACGCTCAACTTCGCCGGCGCAGAGGCCGACACGGAGAACGTCGGCGAAGTCGTCGCCGGGCTGATCGAGGAGTTCTACGATAACGGCGGCGGGAACGTCCGCCTCGTCGGTCACTCGCTGGGTGGCCGCTGTGTCTACTGGACCGCGACCAAAATCGGCAGTAGCTACGAGATCGATACCGTCGCCGGCCTCGGGGCCGCCGCCGACGGGGCCGAGATCTGCGGGAATCCGTGGAACCCGGGCATGGCCAACGCCTGCGAGGTCTGGAACTACCACTCCTTCAACGACTCGACGGTCGGCGGCGCCTACGGCATCGGCGCTACCACCGCGCTGGGCACCGAGGGCGCCGGCTGTGGCGTCGCACCGAACTACCTGGACGTCGACGTCACCGCCAGCGTCGGGAGCCACCTCGAATACATGGGCTCCCAGGGGGTCGGGAACCACCTCGCCAGTGTCATCAACGCCGGCTGTGGGAGCGTACCCCGCGGGGAACCGACGGGAATCGCCGAGGGGACCTATCGGATCACGAACGTCAACAGCAACCGGTTGCTCGAGGTCGCCAACGCGGAGACGAGCGACGGTGCGAACGTCCAGCAGTACGCCGACACCGGTCACGCGACCCAGCAGTGGGTGGTGAGCGACAACGGCGACGGCACCTACACGTTCGAGAACGCCAACAGCGGGAAGCTGCTCGAGGTCGCCAACGCGGAAACGAGCAACGGCGCGAACGTCCAGCAGTACGCGGACACCGGAAACCCGACCCAGGACTGGATCGTCCTCGACAACGGCGACGGGACCTTCGCCCTGGAGAACGCCAACAGCGGCAAGGTCGTCGACGTCTACGAGTCGAGCACGGCCGACGGCGCCAACGTGGTCCAATGGTCCTGGAACGGCGGTCCACAGCAGCGTTGGACCCTGGAACAGATCTGACCCGGGATCCGACCATGCTGCACTGACGCGGATAGTTCGGACGGCGGCTGGTTCGACTTCTATTGTAGCCACTGACAACCACTGTACACCTGATCGCACGACTGCTGTGCGATCAGCGTGAATCGTTTCATCCGGTCTGCTGTCGACCAGTTCCGGCGCGATCGCGGTCCGACCTGCTGTCGCGCCGGTACGTCGGTACAGCAAACCGTATCCGTTGTTACTATAATTCCCGACCGACCACCCTGATTCCAGGGCGTACCGGCGCAACTGCTCGAACTCGCCACTCTCGTTCTTCCGGTAGTCGACGACGAGCAGCCGTCAGGTCAGTTTTGACCGTTCGGGCGAGCCGCCTAACGGCGATGCTCACCCATCGCTCCTGCTCGACCGACAACTTGTCGCTGGAAATATTGATGGAGAGTGATGGATACTTAATATTTTATCATACGGGCCTTGAATGCACTCAGAATAGCGGGGTAAAGACCAATCGGTTCGTACCGAAACGAGAAAGCGTCGCATGTCAGATAAGCACATCCCCGACGAATCGTATTCGACCGATCGACGAACGCTCCTCAAGACCGCCGCGACGGCCGCCGTTGCGGCCGTAGGGGTCGGCACCACGGCGGGGTCGGCCGCCGCGGACTCCGACTCGATCATGGAGGTCGACCTGCGAGGCGGAATCCCGCCAGTATCGGCGGCGCCGCAGGGAGAGGACGAGGTGATCTTCAACGTCCACGGCTACACCGGGTCGTCGGCCAGCGTCAGCCAGTCACAGACGCTTCAGGACACGCTCCGCCAAGTGGGTAGCACCGAGACGGTAACGGCGGTCACGTGGGACGACAGCGGACTCCCCAGTTCGGCCGAGTCCAGCGCCCGCCAGCAAGGCGCGGACTTCGCCGACTGGATGGAGGGGTACATCCAGGCGAACCCCGGCACGACGATCCGGATCCTCGGCCACTCGATGGGCGGGATCGTCACGTTCGAGTTCCTGGCCGCAGCCGAGGGTCGCTTCCGGGTGGCAAACGCCGACACCATCGGCTCCTACGAGGTCACCGACGCGCCCTGCGAGGGATCCGCGTTCCACACCGCGATCGAGAACGTGGCGAACTTCTCCGGGAACTACTTCTCGACGAACGACTCCATCGCACGCCTCGGCAGCGGGCCGGCGGACTGTGGCTGGGGCGGTGGCTCGCTGCCGTCGAACTACGCGGACGTCGACGTGAGCGGCTCCGTCGGCAGCCACACCACCTACAAGGCGAGCACCGGGTTCGGGCAGGCGTACCTCAGTAACTTCTCACCCGCCGTCGACCGCGGTGGCGGCAGTGGCGGCGGTGGCGGGTCAGGCGCACAAATCTCCGAGGGGACCTACCGACTCACGAACGTCAACAGCGGGAAGTTGCTCGAGGTCGCGAACGCGAACACGAGCGACGGCGCGAACGTCCAGCAGTACGCAGACACGGGCCACCCGACCCAGCAGTGGGTGGTGAGCGACAACGGCGACGGTACCTACACGTTCGAGAACGCCAACAGCGGGAAGCTACTCGAAGTCGCCAACGCCGGTACGAGCGACGGCGACAACGTCCAGCAGTACGCGGACACCGGCCACCCATGCCAGGATTGGATCGTCCTCGACAACGGCGACGGGACCTATACCCTCGAGAACGCGAACAGCGGCAAGGTCGCCGACGTCTACGAGTCCAGCACGGCCGACGGCGCCAACGTCAATCAGTGGTCCTCGAACGGCGGCCCACAGCAGCGCTGGACCCTCCAGCAGGTCTGATCCTCGATCGAGAGGTGCGCCGACGAGGGCGTCGATAGGTGGCAGGTACTCCGATCGATGGCTGGGGCACCGGACTCATGACTGTCGGTCCGACCCTCGAGACGTCTCGGAATCCCACGGGACTCACTTCTAGTAGCAACTGAAACTATCTACACACCGATCGCACAACAGTCGTGCGATCAGGTGTGGAGTGACTGTCAGTTCTATTATAGCCTCGGCGGCGAGAGCGTGCGACTCGTCGGCCACTCGGTGGGCGGCAGCTGCGTCTACCGGACCGCGACCACGCGTAGCAGCGGCTCCGAGATCGAGACCGTCGCCGGCCTCGAGGCCGCCGCGGACGGGTCGGAGATCTGTGGCGACCCGTGGAATCCCGGCCTCAGCAACGCCTGCGAGGTTCGGAACTACCACTCCGAGAACGACTCGACGGTCGACGGGGCCTACGGCGGCGACGATGGCGGCTAGTTCGACTCCTCCTTCCCGGTCGATCGCATCACTTTCAGGGCGCACCGACGCAACCGTCCGTCTCCGACACCCCACGTTCTTTCGGTACGTCGTCGACGAGCAGCCGTCAGTATGAGCGTCCAGTTCGTGTACGGAGACCGGCGGATCCGACCGGTGGGGCGGACGTTCCGCACTCGAAGAGCGACAGCGGCCGGAAATGTCGCCAGAACAATTGTCTATCCATAACATTTTCTCCGAGGGGTGTTAAATATACTCAGAATAACGGGATAAAATCCAACCAGATAGTACCTAAATGAGCGGTCGTCGCATGACAGACAACGACACCCCCGACGAACCGCAGACGGCCGATCGACGAACCCTCCTGAAGACCGCCGGCACCACGATCGTCGGCGGCGCGGGACTCGCCGCCGCCTCCAACTCGGCGTCCGCCCAGGTCGGCGGCCCCACCGTGATCGGAGTCGACGACGGCCTCCTCGGCTGGAGCGCCGACGGCAGCCTCCCGGTCACCGACGAACTACTCGTCTTCATCCACGGCTGGTTCGGTGACTCCACCGTCGAGAGTCAGGCTACCGACGTGCTGAATTCGCTCGATTCCGGCGGCTATTCACCCGATTCGACCGTCGCTATCGAGTGGCCGGGTAGCACGCTCAACTTCGCTGGCGCCGAGGCCGACACCGAAAACGTCGGCAACGTCGTCGCCGGTCTCGTCGAGGAGTTCTACGACAACGGCGGCGGAAACATCCGGCTGGTCGGCCACTCGCTGGGCGGTCGCTGTGTCTACTGGACCGCGACGAAACTTTCGAGCGGCTACGAGATCGAGACCGTCGCGGGACTCGGCGCCGCTGCGGACGGCTCGGAGATCTGTGGTAACCCGTGGAACCCCGGGCTCAGCAGCGCCTGCGAGGTCCGCAACTATTACTCCCAGAACGACTCGACCGTCGGCAGCGCGTACGGCGGCCTCGGCGACACCGCCCTCGGGACGGAAGGGGCCGGCTGCGACCCCGCACCGAACTACACCGACGTCGACGTGACCTCCAGCGTCGGCGGTCACCTCGAGTACCTCGGCGACCCGATGGTTGGTTCCGATCTCGCCACGGCCATCAACGCCGGTTGTGGCAGCGGTACCGGGTCGGGCACGGAGATCGCCGAAGGCACCTACCGGCTGACCAACGCCAACAGCGGGAAGCTGCTCGAGGTCGCCAACGCGAGCACGAGCGACGGCGCGAACGTTCAGCAGTACGCCGACACCGGCAACGCGACCCAGGAGTGGGAAGTGAGCGCCAACGGGGACGGTACCTACACGTTCACGAACGCCAACAGCGGGAAGCTGCTCGAAGTCGCCAACGCCGGCACGAGCGACGGCGACAACGTCCAGCAGTACGCCGACACCGGCAACGCGACCCAGGACTGGATCGTCCTCGACAACGGCGACGGCACCTACAGCCTCGAGAACGCCAACAGCGGCAAGGTCGCGGAAGTCTACGAAGCGAGCACGTCCGACGGCGCAAACGTCGTCCAGTGGTCCTCGAGCGGTGGGGCCTGGCAGCGCTGGTCCCTCGAGCAGCTCTGAGCTACCGACCGTACCCGACGCGCTCTCTGAACTCGCGATCGGATGGGAGAACACGCGGAAGTCGTTAGCGCCACCGGGCGACTCCCGTCGAACACTGAGGGAAAGTAGCGGAACCAATCGGTCGGTTCGTACTTCTCGACTCGGTCATCTCTTTCAGTCCCGCATTGCGACTCTCTGATCGGTACCGATACTCCCGCCAAAACGGGAGCGCCATCCGATAGCGATTCGGTTACAGCCGTGCTCGAGTCGCTGTTCTGACCGCTCCAACGACCCGCTCCAGTGTGAACGATCGCAGGAAAAATGGTTGGTATACCAATTACTATTTATTAATTGTTTACCTGAGTGGTGTTAAACGTACTTCGTATAGAGGAATTAAACCCAACCATCGCGCTTCCAAATGGGTGGGTGTCGTATGACAGACACCGACCGACCCGCCGAGGAGAAGACGACCGACGAATCGACGACCGACCGACGAACGCTCCTGAAGGCCACCGGAACGACCATCGCCGGCGGAGCGGGGCTGGCCGCGGCGTCCGGATCCGCATCCGCACAGTTCGGCGGTCCCACCGTGATCGGAGTCGACGACGGCCTCCTCGGCTGGAGCGCCGACGGCAGCATCCCCGTCGCGGACGAAGTCCTCGTCTTCATCCACGGCTGGTTCGGCGACTCCACCGTCGAGAGTCAGACCGAAAACGTGCAAGACTCCCTCGAGTCCGGCGGCTATACGCCCGACGAAACCGTCGCGATCGAGTGGCCGGGTACCACGCTCAACTTCGCCGGTGCCGAGGGCGACACCGAGGACGTCGGCGAGGTCGTCGCCGGCCTCATCGAGGAGTTCTACGACGCCGGCGGCGGGAACATCCGCCTCGTCGGTCACTCGCTTGGCGGCCGCTGCGTCTACTGGACCGCGACGAAGCTCAGTAGCGGCTACGAGATCGAGACCGTCGCCGGACTCGGCGCGGCCGCGGACGGCTCCGAGATCTGTGGCGATCCGTGGAACCCCGGCCTCAGCAACGCCTGCGAGGTTCGCAACTATCACTCCGAGAACGACTCGACCGTCGGCTCGGCTTACGGCGGTCTCGGCGATACCGCCCTCGGAACTGAGGGTGCGGGCTGTGACCCCGCATCGAACTACACCGACATCGACGTCACCGCCAGCGTCGGCGGCCACCTCGAGTATATGGGCGACGATACTGTCGGTTCGGACCTCGCCGCGGCCATCAACGCCGGCTCCTGTACCAGCGGCGGTGGCGGCGATGGCGGCGATGGCGGCGATAGCGACGACGGCAGCTGGTGGGGCTAGTACTCGCGGCCGATCCCATCCACCCGCCCCAGTAGCGATCCGAACCCAGTGAGAGTCGTCCGAGCCGTTTTTCTTCGCCAACGCGTCCCTTCGGAACCCCGGTACGGTACCCAGTTTCGTGTCAGAAACGGTATCGAAAGACGCCTCGAGTGCCCGGGCGACACGCTATTTGTCGGTCACGGACTGCCAAGACCACATTCGTGAAACCTGTCCAAGAGGGGGTCTCCGCCCGAGGCGGACTCGAGAATCCGACGTGCTCTGTGGCTCTCAGCGTCTTCGTCCTACGGACTCAGACGTTGGCGATCACGCGGGAACAACGCGGGATCAAAGATCCCGCGAGCCCCCACTCGACGGGCCGCGGCGAGCCCTAGGGGCTCAGCCGCTGCCGGTCTCGCGGGAAGAGAACAGCTTCTCGGATGTTATCCAGTCCGAGGATCGTCATGATCAGACGCTCGCCGCCGAGGCCGAAGCCGGCGTGAGGGGGCATGCCGTACTTGAACATCTTGGTGTAGTACTCGAACTGGTCGGGGTCGAGTCCCTGCTGTTCGAAGCCCTCGATGAGCTTCTCGTGGCGGTGTTCGCGCTGGCCGCCCGAGACCAGTTCCATGCGCGGGTGCATCAGATCGAAGCCGGTCGACAGCTGGGGATCGTCGTCGTGATCCTTGATGTAGAACGGCTTGATCTCGCTGGGCCAGTCGGTGATGAAGTAGTGACCGCCGACGTCTTGCCCGAGCGCTTCCTCGGCCGGCGTCGAGAGGTCGTCGCCCCAGACGAGTTGCTCGTCGAGTTCGCCCGTGGCGTTGATGCGCTCGATGGCGTCCTCGTAACTGATGCGAGGGAAGTCGCCCTCGGGGACTTCGAACTCCTCGGCGAGGTCGAGTTCCTCGAGCTGGTCGCCGAAGTTCTCCTGAACGGACTCGTAGGCGGCTTTGACGATGCCCTCGGCGACGTCCATGGCGTCGGTGTGGTCACAGAACGCCCCCTCGAAGTCGATCGAGGTGGCCTCGTTGAGGTGACGCGGCGTGTTGTGTTCCTCCGCGCGGAAGATCGGGCCGATCTCGAAGACCCGCTCGACGTTCGAGCCCGCGACCAGCTGCTTGAACAGCTGTGGCGACTGGTTCATGAAGGCCTCCTCGCCGAAGTAGGTGATCGGGAACAGTTCCGTCCCGCCCTCGGTCCCCGTCGCGACGATCTTCGGCGTGTTGATCTCCGTACAGTCGTAGTCGCGGAATTGGTCACGGACTGCACGCAGCACGTCCGAACGAATCTCGAAGACCGTCTGGACCTCGTCCTTGCGAAGGTCGAGGGTGCGGTTGTCGAGTCGCGTCGAGAGGTCGGCGTCGACCTTCTCCGAGGGGTCGAGGGGGAGTTCGGGGTCGGCGGGCGCGACGACCTCGACGGACTCCGGCGTGACCTCGACGCCCGTCGGCGCGCGCGGTTCCTCCTCGACCGCACCGGAGACTTCGATGACGCTCTCGCGGGAGACGCCCAGTCCCGTCTCGACCAAGTCCTCGTCCATCTCGTCTTTCTCGAACTTGATCTGGATCTTGCCGGTTGTGTCCCGGAGAATCAGAAAGGCGATGCCCCCGAGATCGCGGATCTCGTGGACCCAGCCGGCGACCGTCGCGTCGTCGCCCGGCTCGGCGTCGGCAGTGTAGGTTCTGTCCTGCATACCACCCGATTCACGCAGGCGGAACTTAAGCGCAGTCGTTCGCACCGAGAGTCGCGGGTCCGTCGAACCCCGCAGTCGACGCTGCGTTTGGCACCGACAGCGGTCCGCACAGCGCGGGGACGGTTCGATCGACGGGGCTCCGTCTCGCCCGACTCACCGGGAAACCGTGCCGGCCAGAACGTAATACTCGTGGTGTGGCTCTCGCCCCCACAGCACCGGATCGACGAGCGGTTCGTACTCGACGTCTCGGAGACCGTGTCGTTCGAAGACCGCACGCAGCTCCTCGGGCGGTCGCCCGTGGTACATCGGCAGGTCGTCGTGGATCCGTTCGTACTCGTCCCACGGTTCGTCGTGGGCCCAGTAGCCCTCGATCACGAGAATCCGCCCACCCGGTTCGACGACCCGCCGCCATCCTCGATCGCCGTCTCGGGGTTCGGCAGCGTCCAGATGAGGTGGCGAGCCGTAATCAGTTCGACGGCGTCGTCGGGAACCGCGAGGGCCTCCGCGTCACCGCGGTAGAAGTCGGCCGATCGGTCCGTCCGTCGGGTTTTCGTCCGGGCGCGCTCGAGCATCGCCGGTGCAAAGTCGACGCCGGTGACGCGGTGGTTCAGGGCCGCCAGCAGCAGCGAGATGACCCCCGTCCCACACCCGATATCGAGCACCCGCAACGGTTCGTCGCCGGTCCACTCGCGCAGGACCGACAGCCACTCCTGGTGTTGCTCCTCGCTGTGGATACCGTGCTGGCTCGCGTCATCGAACGTCGTCGCGCACCCGTTCCAGTGCCGTCGGACGAGTTCCTTGACGGCCGTCTCGTTCCGATCCGGTCGCGTCATGCAGGCGGTCGCCTCATCTGTACCGACCTTCCGCTAGATTCGACAAAAGCGTGGGGGTCGCGACGGTCGTCTCGGTGGTGAGCGGCCGTTCGAAGCGGATATTCGTCCGCAGCGCGGCGTGCAACGGCGCCAGACGAACCGTTTTGTCGGCCCGGCACGATTTCGGCCGTATGGACGACCTCGAGCGACTCGCCGACGACGTCCGAAGCGCGGACGCGGTCGTCGCCTTCACCGGCGCGGGGATCTCGGCCCCCTCCGGCGTCCCGACGTTCCGGGGCGACGACGGCGTCTGGGACCGGTTCGACGAGGGACAGTTCGCCTACGGCCGGTTTCAGCGCGATCCCGAGGGGTTCTGGCGGGACCGCGTCGAACTCCAGCGAGCGATGTTCGACGGGGAGTACGAGCCGAACGCGGCCCACGAGGCGCTGGCCGAGATGGGGCGAGACGGCGACCTCGAAGCGATCCTCACCCAGAACACGGACGGGCTCCACGGCGACGCGGCCGCGGCGATCGGTGACGGGGACGCCGCCGACGCGGACGGCGATCCCGGCGTGACGGCCGCCGGCGAGCCGACGATCCTCGAGTTACACGGCAACTCACAGCGAGTCCGCTGTACGGACTGTGAGAAACGCAGGGACGGCGATCCGATCTTCGAGCGCGCCGCGAACGGCGAACTCCCGCCGACCTGCGACTGTGGCGGCGTCTTCAAACCCGACGTCGTCCTCTTCGGCGAGCAGCTTCCGGGGGCGGTCATTCAGCGCGCGCGGTCGCTCGCCCGCGAGAGCGACGTCTTCCTCGCGATCGGCTCCTCGCTGGTCGTCGAACCCGCCGCCTCGCTCCCCCGAACAGCCGCCTCGACCGGTGCGACGGTGGGGATCGTCAACCTCGAATCGACGCCCTGTGACGATATCGCCGACGCGGTGCTCCGCGAGGACGTGACGGCGGCGCTCCCCCGGCTGCGGGACCTGGTCGCGGACTGAGGATCGTTCCCGCGTCCCGGCGCGGCCTCACTCGACGAGCCGCTGATCGATCAACTGCGCCTGGCCGCGCCGCAGCCGTTCGCTGACGGCCTGATTCGAGATGCCGAGCCGGGCGGCGATCTCGGACAGGCCCGTCTCGCGGGGTACCTCGAAGAATCCGTGCTCGTGGGCCAGCACGAGCGCCTCCCGCTGGGCGTCGGTCAGCTCGGATCCGCGGCCGCGGCCCCGGCGCTGACGGTCGTCGGCGGCGAGGCGCTGTAACTCGAGAGAGACGCCCTCGTTCGAGAGAAAATCGTGATAGCGACCGAACGAGTCCCGATCGGGAAAGCGCATCTCGATCTCCCAGCGCCCGTCCGAGCCGAGACACTCGAGCAGCTCGCCGCCGGCGTCGACCCACGCGCGATACGCGCCGATGACGTCCGTCTCGCTCCGTTGCAACCGGTATCGGCTCTCGCCGCCGGCACCGCCGATCCGCTCGAACTCGTCGATCGTGGCGTCGGCCGCGAGCGCGCGGTCGAGTCCGTCGCGGTCGCGACAGTGAACCCGACAGAACGCGATGGGGCGGTCGGGGTCGAGGGCGTACTGGCGCTCGAGTTCGACGTCGACCGACGGCAAGGCCTCGAGCGTCGGCCCGAGGAGGAGCGCCGGCGACGACGCCTCGAACGCGGCGAGGAGGCTCATGCAGAGTCGTGTGCCACGGAGAGACAAAACAGTTGAGGCCCACGTTGACGGGGCCGACCGCCGCAGTGACGGGACCAACGGTCGCAGCTACGCGTCGTTCGCCGCAGCGACGGTTTCCCGAACCGCCTCGATGCCCTCGTCGTGTGCGAGGTCGCCGACGACGATCACGTCGGCGTACCGGGCCATCGAGTACGCGGAATCGTAGTCGTGGATGCCGCCGCCGTAGAACAGCGTCGACTCGTCGGTGGCCTCGGCGGCGGCTTCGACGACGCCTTCGTCGCCGAGCATGCCGGAGTACTCGACGTAGACGATCTCCTGGCCGAACATGTGTTCCGCGACCGTCGCGTAGGCGGCGACGTCGTCGGCGCCGAGATCGCAATCGGCCTCCGTCAGCTCCGCGACGTCGGCCTCGGGGTTCATCACGACGTAGGCCTCCGTCGTCGTCCGGTCCCAGTCGAGATCTCCCTCGAGTCGGACCCACTCTTTGTGCGCCTCGGTGATCCAGAACGGCGAGCCGGCGTTGAAGACGGTCGGGATGAGGTAGCCGTCCAGCGCGTCGTCCTCGAGGACGACCTCGGGGTTCGACGGCTCCTGGTAGAGCGCGACGTCGTGTTCGGCGCAGGCCTCGATAACCGCGCTCATGTTCTCCTCGGTGATTCCCATGGTGCCGCCGACTTCGATCGCGTCGGTCCCGGTCGCACAGAGATCGCCGTAGGTCACGCCGTCCGGAAGCTCCTTGTCCGGATCGAGCTTGAGAATATGGTTCCAGTCGTCCCAGGGGGTAGTCATACCGCGTCGTTTCCCGACAACCAGCAAAAGCGCTACGGAACGACCCCGTCTCGAGGTTCCCCCAGATTTCGGATCCGGATTCGACGCGCCGAGACGCTCGAGCACCACACGACGAGGCCGGTCGCGGTCGATCCCACTCCGGCCGCGGACGATCGGATCGTGGCGCGCGACGGCGCGTCGGTGATCTCGAGGCGGCTGCGAGCGCGCCGTTCACTCGGCTCGAGTTGCCGTCCTCACAGTTGCTCGGCGCTGACGGCCCGCATCGAGCTGTCGTTCTCGACTTCCCAGATTCGCAGTACGAGGTGTGCCTTGCAGTAGTATTCGGCGGTCTCGAGACCGGTCTCCCCGTTCTCGAGGACGAGCTGGCACGTGTCCCCGTTCGAACACTCTGGTGAATGTTCACACATTGGTACTCGGTCCGACTACTCCCCTCGCAGGCAAGACCTTGTCGGTGAAAGAGTTCGGCTTTTTTGCCGGCCCGGTCCCCTGCTACCGGTTCGATCAGCTCTACTCAGCGGTAGCACCGGGTGCTGAGCGGGCTCTAAACCGATCACTACGACCGGGAAACTCGGCGGCGTGCGCCGCGACGGATCGGTGACCGACTGCAGTGACGGACCGGAGAGCCGATCGCGGTGCAAACCGGATCGGTGCTAGACACCCTGACTCATCAGGTGACTGCGCAACACGTCGGCCTCCTTGTTACCCGATCCCGTGTTGACGATGACGACGGTCTCGTCGCCGTCGAACGCGCCGCGTTCCGCGAGCTCCCACGCGCCGCTCGCGGCCGCCGCCGCGCTCGGAATGAGTTCGAGTCCCGTCGTCTGGGCTACCCTGACGGCGGCCTCGAGAACGTCCGGGTCCTCGGTCGCGACCGCGCCACCGCCGCTCTCGCGGATCGCCTCGAGGACTCGCGGACTCGCCGCGGGATCCGGAATCTCGAGTTCGCCACAGATCGTGTCGGGGTGCTCGACCGGGTCGTGTTCGTCGCGACCGTCGTCGAACGCCTCGACGATCGGCGCGCAGCCGGACGCCTGGGCGGCGTAGAGGGCCGGCAGGTCGTCCGTCAGTCCCAGCGTCCGGAACTCGCGTGCCGCTTTGGCGAGTCCCACGAGCCCGGTGCCGGCTCCCGTGGGATAACAGATCGCGTCGGGAACGTCCCACTCGAGCTGTTCCGCGATCTCGTAGAACAGCGTCTTCGCGCCCTCGTGGCGGTAGGGCGTGTCGAACGATCGGAGGGAGTACCAGTCGTCGTGTTCGGCGAGCGCCTCCTCGAACGCGCCGGCGGCGTCGCCGAACCGACCGCCGACGACGTTCATGTCGCCGCCGTGGACGTTGACCATCGCCTTGTTCGTGAAGCCGGATCGGGACGGGAGATACGCGTGCGAGTCGAGCCCCGCCCGGCCCGCGTAGGCCGCGACGGCCTGCCCGCCGTTGCCCGTCGAGGGGAGCGCGACGTCGCTCGCGCCGTGGTGGACGGCCGCGGTGACGGCCACCGACGCGCCGCGATCCGTGCTCGAGCCGGTCGGATTTCGGCCGTCATCTTTGATCAGCACGCGCTCGACCCCGAGCTCGGCGGCCAGATCGGGACAGTCGACCAGCGGCGTCGCACCCTCCGCGGTCGTCACCGCCGACTCGCGAGCGAACGGGAGCAGTTCGGCGTAGCGCCACTGCGAGTCGAACGGGCGGGTGGCGAGCGTCTCGCGATCGAGTTCGATCGCATCGTAGTCGTAGGTCGGCTCGAGCGCGCCGCCACAATCCGGGCAGCGATGGGACTCGGAAGCGTCGACGGCGGCCCCGCAGTCGACGCACTCGAGGCCGGCGAAGGCGGCTGTCGTCTTCATAGACGATCCTTCGCGGCGTCGAACTAAGGGCTGTTCATCGGCGGCGCGGCCCGGCCGGTACGGGGAACGTCGTGATCGATAGTTGTGAGCGAGACTGTCGAGAGCGAGGCTGCCGAACGCGAGAGCGGTACGCGCGCAGTTACCGAGGGCTCAGTCGGATGCAGCGCAAACGACGAAAAACGAGGGGGAGAAGCGAGAGATCAGTTGTCGCCGGTTTTCGACTGCCACTCGTATCCGCGGCGCTTGGCGGATTTGCCGAAGCCACACGACGAGCACTCTTTCTTCTTGGTATGATACGATTTCTCTCCGCAGCGACGACACTTCGTGTGCGTCGTCTTGTTCTTCTTTCCTTGGCTCGGGGTTCCTGCACCAGTCATGGAGTGATCGAAACGACGTTATCGCCGCGTATAATGGTTGTGTCTTCGGCCGGCGGCTCCGTTTCGACCCCGCCGTCGACGGGGATCGTCACGTCCTCGAGCACCAGATTCATGTGCTGATCGTAGCCGGCGAGCTCGCCGAGATACTCGTCACCACTCTTGAGTCGTACCGTCACGCGTTCGCCGAGCGACGCCTCGAGGACGTCCAGCGGTCGTCCACTCATACGCAACACCGCTGGTGACGGACACTTAATCGTACCGGTCCGGAGTCCGACGTGGCCCGGGCGAACGACGTTACCGTACGTCGCGGGAAACGAACGCACGGCGCACCGATTTCGTTCCGCGGTTTCGAGGGAGAAGCGGCCGCGTTTGACGAATCGGCGAATACCGTCCCGAGCACTCACATCACAGTACCGTATACCTAACCAAACGGCTAAGTGCGCACTCGTTGACCGTCCGCCCATGGGAGACAAGAAATTCACCCTCGTAGAGTTGCACTTCGACGGCGAAGCACAGTTCGGACTCGGATCGATCGGCGAGGCGTTGCCGATCGGCAGCACCGAATCGACAGCGGAGTCGGCCCCCGAGACGGAGACCGACGAGGGCGCGGCCGCGGGAGACGAGTCGGGCGGCAAAGGAAAGAGCGCCGCCGGCGCGCTCGTCGCGCTCGTCGTCCTGGTCGGCATCGCCGTCGCCGCCAAAAAGTTCCGCGGCGGCGACGAGGAATCGGACCTCGAGACCGAAGCGGAACCCGACGTCATCGTCAACTGACCGCCGACGTTCGCGGCTCGCCGTCGACGAGTCCGCTATCGGTCGGTAGCTGGCAGACGGCGTCGGGTCTTCGCACCGACTCGAACCGAGCCGAACGCTTTTGCGCGTCCTCGTCCTAGCCGGAGTCGTGAATCTCTATCGTAGCGCCCGGGCCGTCGCCGGGGCGTCCGGTGACGACGCGATCGACTGGCGGTCTGCCGCCGACGCCGCCAAGGCGGCGACCGATCCGGGCTCGCTCGAGCTCGAGCCCGGCGAGCGCGAGGCGTACGCTCGCGACGTCCGGGACGCGCGGGCCGCCGTGCGGTCGGTTTCCGGCGTCGAGTTCGACGTGCCCGAGACCGTCGAGATCCAGAACCGCCACCACTGGATCGACGCGAACGTCGCCACCTTCGAGCGGGTAATGCAGACCCTCGAGACCCACACCGGCGCGTTCCCCGGCGTCGCCCGGACGATCAACACGGGGACGATGACCGTCCTGCTCTCCTTCCTCGGACGGAACGTCCTCGGTCAGTACGACCCGCTCCTGCTCGCCGACGCCCCCGCGGACGACCACGCGCTGTACTTCGTTCGACCGAACATCCTCAACGCCGCCGCGAAGCTCGACGTCGACGCCGACCGGTTCCGCCGCTGGATCGCCTTCCACGAGGTGACCCACGCCGCCGAGTTCGGGGCCGCGCCGTGGCTCTCCGACCACCTTGAGGCCCGCATGGAAGACGGGATCGCGACGCTCTCGGAGGGATCGTTCGACCGGGACGCGTTCCGCGATCTGGACGCCGCGATGACCGTCGTCGAGGGCTACGCCGAACTCCTGATGGACCACGCGTTCGACGAGGAGTACGAGGACCTGCGGCGAAAGCTGGACGAACGGCGGCAGGGGCGAGGTCCCCTGCAGAAGCTCTTCCGTCGTCTGCTCGGGCTGGGCCTCAAGGAACGTCAGTACGAGCGCGGTAAGAACTTCTTCGAGCACGTCCTCGCCGTCCGCGACCTCGAGACGGCGAGTCTCGTCTGGGAGCAGCCCGAGAACCTCCCGAGCCACGACGAGCTCGACGCGCCGGGGACGTGGATCCAGCGCGTCGATCGCTAGGGTCGATCGGTTCTCGAGGGAGAAATCGTTATTTTGCTGGTGGTACGGGATTATAGCAGCGCCGAAGCCGAGCGTCCTGCTATCGCGGCAGCAGGAATCGCCACGCCCTCCCCAGCCGATTCGCTCACTACCGTTCGCTCATCCCTCGCACGACTTCGTTCCGTGATTCGCTTTTCGCTCATCACGGTACAGCGCGCGCCACCGCACGTGGACCCGGCAGCGTGGTTCAGTCGGTCGTTATCCAAATCACGTACCAGAGCAACGCGCCGCCGGCGACGATACCGCCGAGTATCGCCGCGCCGACCACCGGCAACGAGGCGCCGCTCTGGATGGCGACCAGGCCGCCGGAGAGCCCGACTAGCAGCACGAAAACGGCTTTGAGCTGATCGCCGCCGTCCGGCAGGTCGCTCGAGCGCGACGAGCCCCGCCCCGGACCGCGACTCACAGCTCGCGGGGTGCGCTGACGTGCATCACGGCGAACCGCCAGTCGCTCGCGCTCGAGTCGTCGTCCGAAGCCCGTTCGACCAGCGTCCCGCTCCAGCGGCTGTCGAACCGGAACCGTTCGCCGGTCGTCGTCTTCGTCCAGGCCATCGTCACCTCGTCGGCGACCGTCGCGAACCCGTCCCGTTCGTCGACGACGAGATCGCGGCTCTCGACCGTCCACTCGTCGGTCGTCTCCGTCTGCTCCTCGAGGGCCGCGGCGATCTCGCTCCCGCCGAACAGGGACTCGCTGATCCCGAACTTGACGGTCCGCTCGTCGTCGGCGAAATACGGAGCGAGGGGATCGCCCTCGCGGAGTGCGTCGTAGTACTCGCGAACGACGGCCTCTGCGCTCACGCTCGGTGACATAGCACTACCGTCGAAGCCCGATCCCAAAGAGTCACCGGACGCAGGCGCAGGCGGCGACGAACGCGGCCCCGAATACCGCGGACCGCTAGCTCACATGAAACCCCGATCGACCTCGTCGGTCTCGATCAGGTCCTCGAGTTCGCTGTTCAGCAACTCGTCGGCCTCGTCGAACCGGTCGGCGAGATCCTCGAGTTCGTCGGGTCGGTCGTACTGGTCGTACGCCATCGGTCCGAACGCGGGGCTCTCCATGGCCTCCATCACGTCGTCGAAGAGGTCCTGGGGCCGGGTCGGCGCGTCCGCGTGCGTCTCGAGGACGGTCTCGAGGCGCTTCCCGACGGTTTCGGCTTGCTCCTCGTCTTCTGGCGGGGATTGCACTGCGAAGCGCCCGCCCGAATCCCGCTCGGGGAGGAACGATCCGATCTCGTCGTCGAGGTTCCGGGCGACCCGCGTGCCGACGCCGCGAACCTCGAAGGGATTCTTCGCGTACGTCTTCAGGAAGAAGACGCCGGCCCGTGGATGCGCGAGGTACATGTCCTCACCGACGCCGCCGGCGCGGTCACCGGCGACGGCGCGCCAGTCCTCCGAATCGACGTTCCGTTCGGTGACGTCCTCGAGTACGTCCTGCCACTCGCGAATCCGCATACTATGCGGGAGGATCGCCGGCAGAATGAACGTATCGGTTCCACCGAAAGACGCCGCAGAGAGACTATCGGGGCCGCTACCGGCCGATCCGAACCAAAAAGAATACCATCGGTCCCCCGAAGATAGCGGTAACCGACGGTTTCCCCATGTCCGGCCGCCACTCACTCTCGTTCGTCGAACTGTTTCGCGCGACGCCGGCGAAGAGCGCGTTGTTGACGCTCGCACCGCTGGCGCTGTCGCTGGGTCAGTTATGGAATAGTTACGTCAACGGCGTCTCGCCGGCCGTCTCGATCGCGTTCGCCGTCGTCATGGTCGGCTTCTCCGTCGTCGCGATGGGGCACCACGCCGCCGAACACCGCATCCGCCGGCTCGAGGCCGAGTACGGTCCGGATCGGGCGAGACTCTAGATCCTCGCCCCGGACTCGGCCGTGACCGATCGCGCCTCGCGGGCCTCGTACGCGTTGTACCCCGCCAGTCCGGCGATCAGGAGTCCGGCGGCGAGCGTGCTCCAGAACAGGCCGCCGCTCATCTCGAGCAGCGCGGCCGAGACGATCAGCCAGATCCCGAGGACGGCGATAAGGGACGCGACGGCGGTGCTGAGCGGAATGTCGTTCGTCAGTCGGTAGTAGTTGTACCCCGCAGCGATGGCGACCACGAGCCCGACCAGCACGTCGTTCCACAGCGGTGCCGCAGCGGTCTCGAAGACGAGCACCGACAGCGCGACCCACGCACCGAGGACGGCGACGAGCAGGCTGAGTACCGACGTCTTTCGCCGCCGCTCCTCGTTCGCGACCTGCGTCGACTCGTCGCGCGGGTCCCGCCCGGCGGAGTGCTCCCCGTCTCCGACGCCGGTGCCGGAGTCGATATCGGCGGACGCCGCTTCCGCGCGGTTGGTCGGCCCGTCGCCGGTTCCGGCCCCCGCGTCGGTCTCGGTGTCGGACTCGCCGCTCGTCCGACGATCGTCGCCGTTGGGGTCAGTCATGGCAGCGGGCGTTCGCGTCCCGCTCTCAAAAACGACCCGTCCGTTCCAGCCGTTCCCTTCCCGTCACTATCCGATTGATATCGAAGACGGACTCGAGTCCCAGTGGGAACGGCGGTAACATCGACTTACCGCCGCGTGAGATCGACGGGTCGAGAAATCGAGAGAGTGGTCGAGGGATCGAAGTGGGGGCCGAGCGCGCTCGGTCGACCGATAGCGTTTTTGATCGCTCGACCCTGATGGATCAGTGTGCACGTACGCGGAACCGTCGCGGGCGAGGTCGACGTGCGGTCGGTGTCCACGAGCTACGGCGAGAGCGATCTCGCGGAGGTGCCGCTCCGGCCGGCCGAGGACGCGTCGAACGGCGAGGCGACCGACGACGAGACGCCGAGCCCTCGAGGCGACGGCGGGACGGTGACCGTCCCCGACGGTCGCGAAACCACGACGGTGACTCTCTGGAACAAGTGGACCGAATCGGCCGAACTGCTCGAGCCGGGGATGGAACTACTCGTCACGAACGCGAAAGAAGAGGAGTACGACGGCGAGACGCAGTACGCGACGACAGGCGACTCCTACGTCGTCGTCGAGCCCTCCTTCCTCGTGAGCGTGACGTCGATCCGCAACTGGGTCCAGTGTCCCCGGCTGTATTACCTGAACAAGCTCTCCGGGGTGCCGCTGAACTACCCCGTCGTGAAGGGGACGCTCGTCCACGAGGTCTTCGGCGACCTGCTCCGCGGGCGCGACCTCGAGGAGTCGATCGAGGCCCGCGTCGAGGAACGGGGGCTCCAGCTCGGCCTGCTCGGCGAAACGCCCGAGGCCGTCACCGAGGAGATCAGAGAGAACGCGAAAGCGATCGAGGGCTGGCTCGAGCAGGGCCGGCTGACAGACGAAGATAGCTGGCGCTCGGAACAGTTGCTCATCAGCGAGACGTTCGGCATCCGCGGGCGCGCCGACGCCGTCCGCCGCGGGGCCCCGGTCGAACTCAAGACGGGCAAGAATCTCAAGAAGGAGCCGCGGTTCAAGGACAAGGTGCAGGCGGCTTGCTACGCGCTCTTGCTCGAGGAACACGGCGGCGACGTCGACATCGGAACCTTGCTCTACACGAAGAACTCGGCGCTGGATCGCAACGAGGAGACCGGCGATCTCACGCCCGCGAAGGAGTTCACGATGGGCGACGGCCTCCTGAAGTACGTCGTTCGCCTGCGCAACGAGATCGCGGCGAAGGAGATGTCCGGCGATATTCCGACCGGCTACGAGGCCGACGCGAAGTGCGAGTACTGCTTCGAACAGGACACCTGCATGGTCGTCTCGGGCCGCCTCGATCAGGAATCCAAAGCCGGCCAGATCGGCCAGTCGCTGCCCGAGGAAGAACTCGAGTATTTCGACCGATTCTACCGCGCGATCGAGGAAGAACGCCGCGAGGTCCACCGCGAGTACGCCAAGCTCTGGGAACAGACGGCCGAGGAGCGGGCCGACGACGACCGCGCGCTGATCGAGCTCGAGTTCGTCGAGAAGCGGCCGCTCGAGGAAGGGCGCTGGGAACTGCGGGCCGAGCGGACCGGCGGCGCGACCTCGAAGCTCCGCGAGGGCGATCTGGTGCTGGCGAGCGACGGCCACCCGGTTCGCGGCGATTCGGAGTTAGCGTGGGTCAAACGACTGGACGACGAGGTCGTGCTCACGGCGGACGAGCCGGTCGAGGTGACGCGGCTCGACGTCTACCCCTCCGAACTGACGACCGACCGGCTGCTCGTCGCGATGCACGACGCGCTCCTCAAGGGCGACGAGCGGCGCAAGGACATCCTGTTCGGGAGAGCGGAGCCCGAATTCGAAGCCATCGACGAAACGTTCATCGACAACAACGAACGCCAGAACGAGGCCGTGACGAAGGCGGTCGGCGCGACGGACTGTGCGCTGATCCACGGGCCGCCGGGGACCGGGAAGACCTACACCATCGCCCGCGCCATCCGCGCGATGGTCGAACGCGGCGAGCGCGTCCTGCTATCGGCCTTCACGAACCGCGCGGTGGACAACGCGCTCGAGGCCCTGCTCGAGCAACTCGAGGACGTGATCGACGAGGATCGCGTGGTTCGGGTCGGCTCCGAGAGCGGGATCCGCGACGACATGGAGCCCTACCGCCTCGAGCGCTCGGGAGAGCCCGAGGACCGCGTCGCGAAACTCCAGAACGCGCAAGTGGTGGCGGCGACGACGTCGACCTGCGGCTCGCGGATCATGAAAGAGCAGGCCTTCGACGTCGCGCTGGTCGACGAGGCCGCACAGCTCACCGAACCGGGAACCTGCGCGGCGATCAATCTGGCCGATCGGTTCGTGCTGGTCGGCGACCACGAACAGCTTCCCCCGGTCGTTCGGGCCGAAAACGACCTCACCGAGTCGCTGTTCGAGCGACTGGTCGATCTCCATCCCGAGGCCGGCGTCATGTTGACCCAGCAGTACCGGATGAACCAGCGCATTCAGGTCTTCGCCTCGACCGAGTTCTACGACGGTCAGCTTCGACCCGCGACGCCCGAAGTCGCGGGCCGGAACCTGGACGACCTCGAGGGCGTCTCCCGCGATGGACTGCCCGAAACGCTGCGGGATCCGGTCTCGTTCGTCGACGTCGAGGGCGACCGGAGCCAGTACACCGACAGCGAGGAGGCCGCGCGGATCGCGGCCCTGATCGAGACGTACGAGGCCGCTGGCCTCGAGCGAACCGACATCGGCGTCATCGCCCCGTTCCGTGCGCAGGTCTCGGAGATCTCCAAGCACGTCCCCGACGACGTGGCCGTCGACACCGTCGACCGCTTTCAGGGCTCGAGTCAAGAGGTCATCATCGTCTCCTTCACCGCGACCGGCTCGCTCGAGGGACCGATCTTCGAGGACTACCGGCGGATCAACGTCGCCCTGACCCGGCCCAAGCGCGCGCTGGTACTGGTCGGCGACGCGAGCGCGCTCGCGTCCGACCCGGTCTACGAGCGGATGCTCGAGTGGGCGCGGCGGTGACGAACTCGCAACCGGTGAGAAGCACTGACTCGCGGGCCGCGCGGTCGCCGCTCCGTCGGTCGAAACGCAGCCCTCGAGTTGTAGGGACGCAAGCTAAACCGGTTGCCCGTGTCGAGGAAAACACGTCGCGTTGGTGAACTCTATGACAGGGAAGGACACGACTTCGGCTGCGGACTCGTCAGTGGAAGGTCCCGAACGGGGATCGGTTACCGCGCGATACGACTGGACCGCGAACGACGACCCGTCGCTGTCGATCGTTCGGGCGGTCGCTGCAGTAACGGGGACGAAACCGACGGAGATGCGACCGCTCTACGAAGTCGTCGATCCGGAGGCTACGAATCGACTCCTCACTCGAGCGGGAGCCCGAACGCGACCGATACGGCTCTCGTTTCGCTACGAGGACTGTGCCGTCACCGTCCGCGCGGACGGCCGCATCGTCGTGGCTCCGTGCGAGTGAGACGGAACCGGCACGACCATCGAGCGGACCGACGCGACCGTCGAGGCCACGCGACGGGGATCGGTCTCGTTCCGTCTCGGTTCCGGGTTACGACGCCTCGAACACCATCGTCAGGAGTTTGCGCTCGGCGGCGTGAATGTGCTCGGAGAACGTCGGCGACGAGATCCCGAGTTCGGTCGCGACCGATTCGCCCGAGCACTCGCGGGGCCAATCGTAGTAGCCGGCATCGAACGCCGCCTCGAGCACTTCGCACTGTCGATCCGTGAGCCTCGAGCAAAATTCCTGCCGGAACCCCGTTCGACTGAACGGAGCCGTGAGTTCCGCCGTTTCACGCTTCGCGACGAACGCCGCCTCCGGCACCCGATCGAGAAACGCGTCCGTGATCGACACCGCATCGTACCGCCGCGGGACTTCGGCGACGATTCGGCCGGTGCCGCCGTCGGCTCGAACCTCCTGCGGGAGCGCTCCGAGTTCGGCGAGGATCACCGCGGGACACCCCTCGGAAACGAGAAATTCGAGGAGCGCGTCGTTTTCATCGCCGCTGAGAAGTCGACTCTCGACGCTCTCGTGAGTCCTAGCGAGTTCGACGACCGCCGACGGATCACCGTCCGTGACCGTGAAAAACTCGGCGTACTCGCCGTCGCCGCGCGGAAGCATCTCCGCGAGTTCGATCCGACAGTCGACTCGTTCCGACGCGGAGACGAACGGATACGACGACTCGTCGATCACGAACTCGAGCTCCCGCACCGAAGCCGATCGCTCGTCTCGCTGGATTTCTGTCATGGGGGAATTGAAACCGCAGTATCTCCCGTAATGGCGCTATCTGGCAAACGTTTTCTGGAAAAGACCGTCGCTGGCAGCCCGCAATAAATCCGATTGCGGTGATCGGCCGACCCGCTTCGCGTCTCGACGAGAGCGGCGCGTCAAAACGAACGTTTACATTTCGGACGGATCACGTGGAAACCGAGATGCGACTCAGGGAGCAAAGCGCAGTCGTCCGTGATGCCGCGCCGAGCGAATACGCGGAGGTCGTCGTGTTCATCACGGAACTCGGCGGGACGACGCTGCTTATGTTCTTGCTCGCCGTGCTGTTCTGGTGTGTCGACCGCCGCCGAAGCGCACTCGTGATCAGTTACGCGGTCGCCGGCCTGGCGCTCTTGCTCTCGCTCAAGGCCGTCTTCGCGCTCCCGCGACCGCCGGCGGACGCCGTATTGGTCCCGCTCGAGGGAGAGCGCGAGGGGTACGGCTTTCCGAGCGGGCACGCCTTCGCGGCGGCGGTCGTCTACGGCGGCCTCGTCTCGACGTACGACCGACTGGGAGACCGGCGGGCAGTCATCGGCGCCGGCGTGCTGATCGTCGCCGTCTCGCTGTCGCGGGTCGCCCTCGGCGTTCACTACCTCGGCGACGTGATCGTCGGCGCGGTCCTCGGGATCGTCTTCATCGCGGTCATGAACCGCCTCACGCGCGGTGATCCGACGGTCGGATTTGCCATCGCGCTCGTCCTCGCCGTTCCCGCCGCTGCGGTCGTGGGAACGACGGACGCGCTGCTCGGACTCGGGGGCTCGATCGGCGGGCTGTTCGCCACGCGGCGACTCGAGGCCCTGCCGGCGCTGCGATCCCGACTCGAGGGCGTCGTCCTCACCGGTCTCGGCGGCGGATTCGTGGTCCTCGTCACGGGCGTCGAACCCGTCGTCGCGACGGTCGCACCCCTGCTCGTCGTCCTCTACGCGATGCTCCTCGCCGGGATCCTTCTCGCTCCGGCCGCCGTCGGCCGACTCGAGGTCGGCGCGCTCGAGTCGCGGCGGGCGTAAGAGCGCGACCGCCGACCGGCCACGGCGACGGTTGCAGACGCAGGGACCACGTTTAGTGCCGCCTTGGATGTGGATTACGACCGGATTTGATAATGAGCGGCAGTAACGAGCGCGCGCCGGCCGAGTCGAATCGACTCGAGGAACGGAGGGCGAACCGATGAGGGCGCTCACCTGGCACGGCGAACGGGACGTCCGTATCGACGACGTTCCCGAACCCGAGATCGTCAATCCGACGGACGCGATCATCGAGGTCACGGCGACCGCTATCTGCGGCTCCGACCTCCACCTCTACAACGGCTACATGCCCGGGATGCGGGAGGGTGACGTGCTCGGCCACGAGCCGATGGGCGAGGTGATCGAGGTCGGCAGCGGGGTCGAGACCCTCGAGGAGGGCGACCGCGTCGTCGTTCCCTTCACGATCAGCTGCGGCTCGTGTTGGTTCTGCGACCACGACCTCTACTCCCTCTGTGACAACTCGAACCCGAACGCCGAGGTGGCGAGCGAGGTGATGGGCCACTCGCCGGCCGGCTTGCTCGGCTTCTCGCACATGTTGGGCGGCTACGCCGGCGGACAGGCGGAGTACCTGCGGGTCCCCTACGCCGACGTGGGGCCGATCACGATCGACTCCGACCTGCCCGACGAGCAGGTGCTCTTCCTCTCCGATATCTTCCCCACGGGATACATGGCCGCCGAAAACGCCGAGATCGAGGAGAACGACACGGTCGCGGTCTGGGGCTGCGGGCCCGTCGGCCAGTTCGCCATCCAGAGCGCGTGGATGCTCGGCGCCGACCGGGTGATCGCCATCGACCGAATTCCGGAACGACTCGAGATGGCCAGAGACCACGGCGACGCGGAGATCATCCACTTCGAGGAGGACGACGTCTACGATCGGCTGCTGTCGATGACCGGCAATCGCGGCCCGGACCGGTGCATCGACGCGGTCGGGACGGAGGCCCACGGCACGGGCGTCACGGGTCTCGCCGATCGGGTCAAACAGGAGGCACACCTCGAGGACGACCGCCCGCACGTCCTCCGGCAGGCGATCAAGTGCTGTCGGAAGGGCGGCACGCTCTCGGTTCCCGGCGTCTACCTCGGCCGCTCGGACAACCTTCCCTTCGGCTCGGTGATGAACAAGGCGCTGACGATCAAGACCGGCCAGACCCACGTTCAGCGCTATTTGAATCCGCTGCTCGAGAAGATCGAGGACGGCGATATCGACCCCTCGTTCGTCATCAGTCATCAGGTCGGCCTCGAGGACGGCCCGGAGATGTACGAGACGTTCAACAACAAAGAAGACGACTGCATCAAGGTGGTGATGACGCCCTGAAACGAATGTGAGTGCGGCCTCGTCGCGCCGCGACGCCGGCGCCGGTCCGGCCGACCGGCGGACGGCCACAGCCCTCTCCGCCGGCGAGTAGTCCACTCGCCCCTCGTCCTCGCTCATCCGGATCCAGTACAGTCGGGTATAGGGGAGGTGGATGAAACTCTCGTCCTCGAGTCGAACCCGAACGCCCTGGCCCGTTCCCGAGTCGGTGATGTGATCGGCGTCCACCTCCTCCGAGGCCGTTTCGTCGGGGCCCTCGTATGTGATCTTCGCCGTGACTCTAGGACGAAATCCCCGCCAATAAGTCCGTGCCAAGAGATCGCACAGTCCGACCTTCGCGCGCCCCGTCGTGCGGCGGACTCGACCGGGGGTTTACCGCCGCCGTCGGTGTGGAATCACTATGTTCGAGGCGCTTCACTCGCGTCGACCCGGTGGTCACGTCGCTGTCTGGATCGTCGCCGCAATCGCGCTCACGTCGATCGCGACCGGCGTCGGCGCGATTCTCACTCGGCCGGCCCTCGAGACCGGCGGCACGCTCGGCGATCTCCAGGCCGTCGCGGAGTTCAGCGGGACCATCGTCGGCTTCGCCCTGCTCGTCACCGCCTGGGGAATGCGTCGAGGGTACCGGCTAGCGTACGTCACAGCCGTCCTCCTCGTCGTCGTGTCCGGTGCACACGGTATCGTCCAGTTCCGAGCAGTGTCCGTCCCGCTCGTCGTCCTCTCGGTCGGCGGACTCGTCGTCCTCGTCGCCACGAGCGGCCGGTTCACCCGCTCGAGTACGCTCGACGCGACGCAGATCGGTGCGCTCCTGTCTATCGTCGGCGTGCTCTGTTACGGAACCGCCGGGGCGTACGCGCTCAGAACCGGGTTCGACGGGGTCACGACCGTCGTCGACGCGGTCTACTTTACCGCCGTGACCGCGAGCACGGTCGGCTACGGCGACGTCCACGCGAGTACCGAAGGGGCGCGGCTGTTCGCCATCTCGTTGGTCGTCCTCGGGCCGGCGACCCTGGCCGCCACGGTCGGTAGCCTGTTCGGACCCGCGCTCGATACCCACCTCGCCCGAACCGGTCGCGAGGCGACGGCGCATCTCGGTTCCGACGCTGCCGCGGCCGGACACGGGCCGGGAACCGGCGCGGAAATCGTCGTTATCGGGGCCGGCGAGACGATGGCACCGATCGTCGACGCCCTCGCATCCCGCGCGTCGGTCGCGGTCGTGACGAGCGAGGAGGAGTCACGGCGTTCGGACGGCGTCGACGCGATCGTCGGTGACCCGACGACCGACGGCACGCTCGAGCGGGCCGGCCTCGATACGTGCGATGCGGTCCTCGTCTGTACCGCCGCCCTGCGAGACGCGGACGCGGTGATCGCCGCGGCTCGGTCGCGTACGGACGCCAGAATCGTGGCCCTCGCGAGGAGGAGTGAAATCGAGTCCGACGAACGAACCGAGGCGGACGTCGTGGTCGACCCCGAAACGGTGCTGATCGAGGCGACCGTCGACGCGCTGTTCGGGACCGACGAGGGTGCGAGTCAGTCGTCCGTGTCGGCGGCCTCCCAGAGCGGATAGAGGTCGTCCTCGATCGGGTCGGTGATCGACTCGCCGTCGAGAAGAAGTTCGGGTTCGCCGCCCTCGAGTTCCGTGACGGTCCCGATCTCGGCGGCCTCGACTCCCGCGTCCGCGAGCTCCTCGAGACAGTCGTCCAGCGCGTCCGCGGGGACGGTCGCGACCAGCGCGCCGGAGCCGAAGATCCGCAGCGGGTCGACGCCGGCCGCCTCGCACAGCGCCGCGGTCTCCTCTCGAATCGGGACCGCATCACGGTCGACCTCGAGTCGGACGTTCGAGGCGCGGGCCACCTCGAGCAGGCCGGCCGCGACCCCGCCCTCGGTGGGGTCGTGCATCGACGTCGCGTCCTCGCGGACGATCCGAGCCTCGGGAACGACGCTGATCTCTCCGAGGAACCCCTCGGCGCGCTCGCGGGTCTCGGAATCGACCGCGAGTTCGTCGCCGAAGTCGGCCGCGAGGATCGCCGTTCCCTCGATCCCCGCCGCCTTGGTGAGGACGACGGCGTCGCCGGGCTCCGCGCCGCCGGTCGGGACGAACCGCTCGGTCGTCCCCATCGCCGTCAGGGAGAGGATGGGGCGCTCGAGTTGGTCGACGTACTCGGAGTGGCCGCCGACGATCGACGCGCCGACCGCCCGCGCGGCGGCGTCGAGGTCGCGAGAGATCCGCTCGAGGAGCGAGCCGTCGGCCCCGGCTGGCAACAACACGACGGCCGTCAGCCAGCGCGGGTCCGCCCCCGAGACGGCGACGTCGTTGGTAGCGACGGCGACGCCGAGGGTGCCCACCTCGGCGGCGGCCAGGGAGATCGGATCGGAGCTGACGACGAGCGTGCCCTCGCCGTCGGGCCAGTCGATCGCGGCGGCGTCCTCGCCGTCCGCGGGGCCCTGTACTATCGTCTCGTCGGCCTCGGCCGCCCCCGTCCGCTCGAAGACGTGGGTCAGCAGGTCGTCCGGGCTCACCTTGCCGGGCATACCTCCTACTGGGACGATGTGCCGTTTGTAGCTGTCGGAGAAGCGGTCGCTCGAGGGTCGGGAGACCCGAGTCAGTCACTCAGTCGGGAAGAGGCGGCCACGTCGTCGCGACCGTTTCCTCGATGAGCTGCCCGTGAGCGCGACGAAGCCGTTCCGATACCGAGGATGCGGAGACGTCCAACTCCGCCGCGATCGTTTGCAGTGACGTCTGTCGTGGGATCTCGAAATAACCCATCTCGTAGGCCGTTCTGAGCGCCTCTCGTTGCCCGTCGGAGAGTCCGTCACCGGGCGGTTCGGACGCGCCATCGCGAGTGAGACGATGCAACCGAAACCCGGCGTTCCGTTGCCAGAACGACGAGAATTCGTCGAACGCTGCTCGATCGGCAAACCACCCCGACTGCCGCCATCCGTGCGCGTTCACTTCGATTCGTTCGATAGCGGCTTCGACGCCGGCGAGCGCCTCGAGTCCGGCGAGATCCTCGAGGTGATCGCCGAGCTGTTCCGCTAAACTGAGTGCCGGTACCGCCTGATAGCGCCGCGTCGAGCCGGCCTCTCCGATCAGCGTCCACGTTTCGACGTCGACGGCGTCGGCAAGCGCCGTCTCAACTGTCGTCCGTGAACCGCCCGTGACAGTGGTCAGAAATAGCGGCCGGCCACCGTGATTGAACTGTAGCTCGAGTAGGATCGTCGCCTCGGGCACCGCCCTCGCGATCTCGACGAGTGGCAGGGCCTCACACCGGATATCGAACTCCGCGACGAGCCCCATACGCTGTCGTTTTTCACCTGTGCTAATGGTCGTGTCGAAAACGCTCGCTGAACCGCGCCGCCCCGTCCGTCCGGAGCGACGATCGCCGCTACCTGCCTTCAGCGTCGGCCCGGCGCGAACCGATTCGGTCCGGGTCCTCCATATAAACACCCCCATCACTGAGGGAACGGCTTAGCCCGGTTTGTCCCAGACGTGGTAATGCATGCTGACCACACAGTCCGAAGCCGGCATCGAGGTCACGTCCGAACGCCGCGGTCGTGGCCCGCCGCTGATTCTGCTTCACGGCGGAATGGCTCCCGCGGAATATTGGGACCCAATCATTCCGTCCCTCGACGGATTCACTACGGTCGTCCCGCAACGACCGGGGTTCGGGACCTGCCTCGATGAGCCGGCCGAGACCGGTGCCGACGACGTGCTGAATCGCGAAATCGAGTACGTGCGAACGCTCGTCGACGCCGTCGACGGCGACCCGATTCTGTTCGGTCACTCATTCGGCGCACTCACCGCGATCGAAGCCGCGACAGCTGTCACGGTGCGGGCCGTCATCGCGTACGAACCGGCGATCCTTCCCGACGACTACCGAGCCGAAGCCGATCTCGCGGACCGAATGCAGCGGCTCATCGAGGCAGGTGAGCGGCGCGAGGCGGTGAAGCGGTATATCGAGCACGTCCTCCACCCGGACGGGACTGCTGACCTCGAGTCGTGGTTAGCGGAGTGGCCGATCTGGCCGGAGTGCGTGGAGCTCGCCGAAACGGTCGTCCGGATGAACCGCGCCGTCGAGCAGTACCGGCTTCCTCCCGAACTCGAGGTTACCGCCCCCGTGCTCGTGTTGACTGGTACCGACGGACCCGATTTCCTTCGCCAAAGCTCCCGCGCCACCCACGAAGCGGTTCCGCACAGCCGCCTCGTCGAATTCGACGGTGTCAGCCACGGCGGCCCGACTGAAGCACCGGAACTGATCTCGGAAGAAGTCGACGCCTTCCTTCGTGCGAACTCGATAGCGATCCCGTAACCAACGCGGTTTCGGGAGTGATTTCGGAACCCGTTCAGTTCTCGGGCGCGACCGCTTCCATCGTCTTGCGAACCTGCTCCTCGCTCGCGCCGCGCGGGAAGCTGACCGAGACGGCGTCGACCCCGTCGACCGCCTCGTAGCGCTCGAGTTGCTCGCGGACGGTCTCCGGCTCCCCGGCCGCACAGAGGTCGTCGAGGATGTTCTCCTCGACCAGTTCGAGGGCGTGCTCGCGGTCGCCGTCCTGCCAGGAATCGTAGATCTCGGTCGCCTCGTCGTAGCCCTGTCGCTCGAGGGCGTCGCGGTAGAACGTGCCCATGCCGCCGACGTAGAAGCCGATGTGTTGGCGGACGAGCGCGCGGGCCTCGTCGGGGTCCTCGAGCGCACAACAGGTGACGCCGGCGGAGACCTGCACGTCCGACGGGTCGCGATCACCGAGATCGGCACCGCGCTCGATGTCCTCGATGCGGTCTTTCATTCCGTCGGGGGTGAGCATGATACCGTGCCAGCCGTCGGAGAACCGCCCCGCGAGTTCGACCGCCTTGGGGCCCATGCCAGTGACCTCGATCGGCGGCGGCGTCTCCGGCGGATCACAGCGCAGGCGAAAGCCCGAAAGGTCGAAATCGTCGCCGTCGTAGTCGACCGTTTCGCCGGAAAGCACCTGCCGGACGATCTCGACCGTCTCCCGGGTGCGCTTGAGCGGGTTGCCGAACTCGACGCCGTGCCAGTTCTCGATCACGACGGGGCCGCTCGGACCGAGCCCGAGCCGGAACCGGCCCTCGGAGAGTTCCTGTAGCGTCGCCGCGGTCTGGCCCAGCAGGGCAGGCGACCGCGAGTAGGTGTTGAGGATGCTCGAGCCGACGTCGATCGACTCGGTGCGCTCGGCCATCGCCGTCAGCACGGTGACGCCGTCGCGCCCCCACGTCTCCGGGAGCCAGGCGCAGTCGTACCCGCCGTCCTCGGCGGTCTGTGCATAGTCGACGATCGAGTCGATCGTCGGCTGTGCGGCCACCGGCAGGTGGACATCTCTGTCTGTCATCATCGATCACAGACGGAACGGTGCCTTTTGGGTGTATGGGAACCGGGTGCCCGAGGACTACCGTTTACGGTTCGGACTCGAGCGCGACCCGTTACTCGAACGTAGCCTAATACTCGTATTTCGCGTACGTCGGACCGATCCGAACCAGCCGTCAAACTGCCGCGCGATCGGCCGGTTTCGGAACGTTTGAGGCCCGTTGTCGAAACTAGTGACTGTGACCCGCGAACGACTCTTCGCCTCCTTCTGTGGCCTCGTCTTTCTGCTCAACCTCGCCAGAGTCATCTTCGCACCGCTGCTCGACGTGTTCATCGCCGAGTTCGCGATCGGCGAGGCGACCGCCGGACTCATCGTAACGCTCGCGTGGGTCGGGAGCGCCTCCCTTCGGCTGCCGACCGGGTGGCTCCTCACGAAGGTCCCGAGACACCACATCGTCGTCGGGTCGGGGATGATTCTCGCCGCGTCCTCGGCGATCGCGGCGACCGCGACGACGGTCCCACAGCTCATGGGCGGAGCCTTCCTCATGGGCATCGCCTCCGGGGCCTACTTCGTCTCGGCGAATCCGCTGTTGAGCGAACTGTTCCCGTCGCGCGTCGGCCGCGTCATGGGGATCCACGGGGCCGCCAGCCAGCTCGCCGCGGTGATCGCCGCCCCGTTCGTCGCGCTCACGCTCGTCGTCGACTGGCGGCTCTCGCTGTGGGCGATCGCCGTCGGCGCGGCAGTGGTGACGACCGTCACGTGGCTCGTCGCGAGGAATACCGAGATGCCGAGTGCAGGAGGGGCCGATCGGGACTTCGTCGCCGGCGCGCTCTCGGAGTGGCGGCTCATCGTCACCGGCCTGGCGATCGTCGGCGCACCCGTCTTCGTCTGGCAGGGTCTGTTCAACTTCTACGAACTGTACATGCAGTCGAAGGGACTCTCCGATCGGATGGCGGGGACGATGCTCACGATCGTCTTCGCCGCCGGCGTTCCCGCGTTTTACTTCGGGGGCGACCTGGCCGACAGGTTCCCGCAGGTCCCGTCCCTGCTCGGAATCGTCGGCGCGTTCGCCGCGAGCCTCCTCGTACTGACGGCGGTCGAGGGCCTGCTCGCACTGGTCGTCGTCTCCGCGGTCGTCGGCTTCGTTATTCACGCGCTGTTCCCGGCGACGGACACGTACCTCCTCGATACGCTGCCGGATTCGACGCGGGCGAGTACCTACGCCGTGTTCAGTTCGATCTGGATGCTCACGCAGGCGCTCGGGTCGTCCGCCGTGGGCTTCTTCCTCGAGCGCGACTACACCTACGACGCGGTGTTCAGCAGCGCCGCCCTCTTCCTCGGCGGCTCGCTCGTCGTTCTCGTCCTCCTCGAACGGCAGGGCAAACTCCCGAGTTGAACCGGTATCTGCCGGGAAGTAGCGACCGTTGACGGACGACGATATCGGGGTCGGCTACGGATTTTCGCGATCGCTACCGGTCCAGTAGTTATCGAAACCACCGGTAAATACACGCCCCGTGCTATCAAATGACTATGTGATAGTTTCATCTCTTCTCGAGGGGAAAAAGAGTGTGGGTTTCCGGTCGTCACCGGGGTAGTCAGTACTGCTCCGAACGACGGACGCGAAACCCGGAGGAGGGGACAATGACAACAAACGAAACGCAAGCGGAGATGGCGGAGTATCTCGGCCGGGTTCCGAGCTGGATCGACGCGCTGCCGGAGCCGGCCGCGGACCACAGCTGGGGGATCGTTCGAGACCTCCAGCTCGGAGAGACGGAGCTCGAGCAGCGGGAAAAGGCGCTCGTCGCCCTCGGCGCAGCGGCGGCGATACAGTGTCCGTACTGCATCCGCTTCCACAGAGCGGAAGCGGAACTCGAGGGGGTGACGGAGGCGGAGATGTCCGAAGCGATCGCCGTCACGAGCGGCGTGCGCTACTTCTCGACGGTGCTCCACGGGGCGGAGATCGATCGCGACGAGTTCGCGACCGAGACCGCGGAAATCGCCGAGCACGTCGAGGAACAGCGATCCGCGGCACCGAGCGACGACTGAACGGCCGGACGTCCGGTCACGATATTTCGTTCGACGGACGACGATCGCCGGGCGCTCGAGCGCACGCCTGGCAGCGTCGTGAGCCGAGTCGCTCGAGCGAAAGGCGGGAGCTCAGACGTCGTGGTCTTCGGAAATCTGCGGGACGCCCTGGGCCGTGATCGTCTCGCCGACGATATACGACGAGGCGGGACTGGCGAGGAACTGGGTGAGGTCGGCGATCTCCTCGACGGTGCCGATCCGGCGCGAGACCTCCGAGCGGTCGATTTCGTCGGCGGAGACGCCCATCTGGCTCTCGACGCCCGGCGTGGCGACGAAGCCCGGCGCGATGCAGTTGACGCGCACGTCGTCGTCGGCCCACTCGTAGGAGAGCGTCGTCGTCAGGTTGATCACGGCGGCCTTGGCCGCGCCGTAGGGACTCATCAGCGGCGAGCCGCGCTGGCCCGCGACGCTCGCGAGGTTGATCACCGAACCGCCGCCGTCCTTGAGGTGCGCCGCGGCGGCGTGCGTGCAGTGATAGGTTCCGTTGATGTTGATGTCGACGATCGTCTTCCAGCCGTTCGGCGAAATCTCGTCGAACTGGGCCATGAAGGACGCGCCGGCGTTGTTGACCAGTACGTCCAGCCCGCCGAACTCCTCGACGGTGGCCTCGACGAGCGCATCGACGGCCTCGCGGTCGGTCACGTCGCACTCGACCGGCAGCGCCCGGCCGGGCCTGTCGCTCTCGTTGATCCCCTCGGCGACCGGATCGACGTTCCCCTGCTCGCGCGAGCAGACGACGACGTCGACGCCGTCCGCGGCGAAGCGCTCGGCGATCGACTTCCCGATTCCGCTCGAGGAGCCCGTGATGATGGCGGTTTCGCCGTCGACGCTGAATTGGTCTGTACTCACGCGCGGTCACCTACGACTGCGACTCGAAGTTGACTCGTTACCATTGTTAGATCCGTTCGGCCATTCGCAGCAACTGTTAATAAAGCTGGGCATGGATACCGTACCGTTAAGTGAGTGGCAAGCGCTGGCACAGATATTCACGCGACGGCGACGGGACGGTCGCCGTCACGGACACGACCATGACACCAGACACTCCCGATTACGGACCGGATCGCCAGGCCGAGGTCTATCTCAACGGAATGCTCGAGGACGAACCCCCCGAGTTCCCCGTCTCCTACGAGGACCTCGAGGAACGCGCCCGCGAGGAACTCAGCGAGGAGGCGTTCGCCTACGTCGCGGGCGGCGCGGGTTCGGAGTCGACGGTCGCCGCGAACGACCGCGCCTTCGACGCGTGGCAGATCGTTCCCCGAATCATGCGGGACATCTCCGAGCGCGACCTGTCGGTCGACCTCTTTGACCGCGAGTACCCCGCGCCCGTCTTGCTCGCACCGATCGGCGTCCAGTCGATCCTCCACGAGGAGGCCGAACTGGCCGTCGCCCGCGCGGCGAGCGAGTTCTCGGTGCCGATGATCTGTAGCTCCGTCTCCTCGTACTCGATGGAGGAAGTCGGCGACGAACTCGGCGAGAGTCCGGGCTGGTTCCAACTCTACTGGAGTTCCGATCGAGACGTGGCGGCCAGCTTTCTAGAGCGCGCCGAGGACGCGGGGTACGAGGCCGTCGTCGTCACGCTCGACACGCCGAAAATGGGGTGGCGAGAACGCGACGTCGAACTCGGTTACCTCCCCTTCCTCGAGGCACAGGGCCTGAAAAACTACTTCGAGGATCCGGCCTTCCGCGAGCGACTCGATGGGGCCGATCCCCGGGAGAATCAGGAGGCTGCGATCGCGTCCTGGCAGGCCTGCTTCGGCGACGCCTCGCTGACCTGGGACGACCTCGAGTGGCTCGAGGCCCAGACCGATTTGCCGATCGTCGTGAAGGGCGTACTCCACCCCGACGACGCTCGCGAGGCGGTCGAACGCGGCGTCGACGGGATGGTCGTCTCGAACCACGGCGGCCGGCAGGTCGACGGCGCGATTCCGGCGCTCGACGCGCTCCCGGACGTCGTCGACGCGGTCGCGGACGCGACCAGCGCGGACCGCGAGGTTCCAGTCCTCTTCGACAGCGGCATCCGACGCGGGAGCGACGTGATCCGGGCGATCGCGCTCGGTGCCGACGCGGTCCTGCTGGGTCGGCCCTACGCGCTCGGACTCGGAATCGGCGGCGAGGACGGCGTCAGCGCCGTCCTCGAGAACCTGCTGGCCGATCTCGATCTGACGGTCGGGCTCTCGGGGTGTGCGAGCATCGACGAGATCGACCGGTCGACGATCCGGAGGGCCGAGCGATGAGCGAGGACGCGACGGCGGACGGCGACGCAACCGCACCCGCAGACGGCGAGTGGGAGGCCGTCTTCTGGGACATCGGCGGCGTCATCCTCGCGCTCGATTCCGTCCAGGCCGCCCACGCCGACTTCATCGCGGACCTACTCGAGCGCCACGAGGTGGACGCGACGGTCGAGGAGGCCATCGACACCTGGCGGTCGACCGTCGGAAACTACTTCCGCGAGCGCGACGGCACCGAGTTCCGGTCGGCTCGCGACGGCTACCACCGCGGCGTCGCGGCCATCGTCGGGGAGGAGATCCCTCGAGCCGACTGGCAGCCCCGATTCGACGAGGTCGTTCGATCCTCGATCGAGCCGATCCCGGGGGCCGTCGAGACGATCGAACGCCTCGCCGAGCGGGACCTCCACGTCGGCGTCATCAGCGACGTCGACGACGCGGAGGGCCGGGAGATGCTCGAGCGCTTCGGCGTCCGCGAGCGCTTCGATTCGATCACCACCTCCGAGGAGGTCGGGCGCACGAAGCCCGATCCGGCCATGTTCGAGACGGCGCTCGAGAAGGCCGGCGTCGACCCGGAACGGTCGCTGATGATCGGCGATCGCTACGACCACGACGTGAAGGGGGCCGCGGCGATGGGAATGCACGGCGTCGCGTTCGGGGCCGACGACGGTCCGGCCGTCTCCTACCGGATCGAGACGCCGACGGACGTCCTCGAGATCGTCGACGGTGTCGAACACGGTTCGACGAACAGTTAGCGCGGGACCCGCGCTGACGGCGGCGATGAGCCGCGCTGATCGAGACGGCGGACGCTCCGGCGAGGAAATGCGGGTCGAATGGCACTCACTCGACTCGAGCGAGAACCGGAAATCGATTCTCCGGACCTGAGTCAGCCGCTCGTTCCTGAACTCGCCGGGGAGTCTATTTAAGTCGATCGCGATTTCGAACCGAGCCCGTAAATCCAACGGGACCGTCTCGAGGAGCTGTACAAGTAGATTCCCGCGATCGTGGAATTCACAGCTGTTTATATGTCGTCTGTCGACTCCTATCGAAGTAGGTGAAGATCACATGTCCTCAGAGAAGATGACTGTCGGTGCGAACGTGTTCGAAAGCGAGATCGGTGGCGTCAGCGTCCGCGCGAAGGCCCACAGCCTGAGCGCGTGGTTCGTGCTCGCGCTGCGGCTCATGATGGGCTACGCGTTCCTCTATTCCGGGGCCACGAAGGTCGCGGAGGGAGGCTTTAGCGCCGGCGGCTACCTGACTCACAGCGCCGCCACGAACGGCAATCCCCTCGCCGGGGTGTTCGCCTGGATGGGCAGTACGCCGTGGTTCGTCGAATTCGCGAACGTCGCGGTCCCGTGGGGAGAGGTCCTGATCGGCCTCGGCCTGCTCGTCGGTGCGCTCGTCCGCCTCGCGGCGTTCTTTGGCGCGCTCATGATGCTCATGTTCTACTTCGGGAACTGGGATATCGCCCACGGTATCATCAACGGCGACTTCGCGTACATGCTCGTGTTCCTCGCCGTCGCCGCCTTCGGTGCCGGCCGGATCCTCGGGCTGGACCGACTCATCGAGGAGTACGAGGTCGACGGCCAACCGCTGCTCGAGAAGTATCCGAAACTCGACTACATCCTCGGGTAAGTCGCGTTCTCTTTTCTCTCTCCTGAGTACGCGTCTGTCCTCCCAGTCCGCGTACGGCGAGTGGCCCGCGAGCCGGTCGCGTTCCCGACGAACGTCCGGGGCGGGTCCGCTCGAGGGGCTACTTCGCGCCGGATCTCCGGTCACTTTCCGCGTCCATTGGTAACTTCCACCTCACAAACATTGTAAAAGATGATTCGCAGCGTAACTATTTTCGTAAAGGGGGGACGTATTAGCAGACGACAATGCCCACAGCGAATCACGAACCGAGGGTTGACACCGTATCGGCCGTCCACGCCGAAAACACCGCCGAGTCGCTCCCATGAGCGAGAACTACTACGAGCGCCTCGTCGACGAGGACGCGTTGGTCGCGTATCTGGGGGAACACCTCGGCGAGGTCGACGACTACGACATCGCCCGCCATCAGGAGGGACACTCGAACGAAACCCTGTTCGTCACCTGGGGTGACCGCGAGTTCGTTATCCGGCGGCCGCCGCCGGGCGAAACCGCCGACACGGCACACGACGTCCTCCGCGAGTATCGCGTGACGAACGCGGTCGCCGACACCGACGTTCCCGTGCCGACGCCGGTACTCGCCTGCGACGACCACGACGTCATCGGGAGCGACTTCTACGTGATGGAACAACTCGAGGGGGACGTCCTCCGGGAGGACGAACCGGAGCGATTCGCCGAACCGGAGTATCGCCGGCGGGTCGGCGAGGAGCTCGTCGACAATCTGGCGACGATTCACGATCTCGACTACGAGGAGATCGGACTCGGCGAGTTCGGCCGGCCGTCGGGATACACCCAGCGACAGGTCGACCGCTGGGGCAAACAGCTCTCATGGGCGTTCGAAGTGACCGAAGAGGAGCGGGAGGTTCCCGTCCTCCACGAGGTCGGCGACTGGCTCCGCGACAACGTGCCCGAAGAACACCCCCACACGCTCGTCCACGGCGACTACAAGCTCGACAACGTCATGTTCGCGCCGGGGACGCCGCCGGAACTGATCGGCGTCTTCGACTGGGAGATGGCCACGCTCGGCGATCCGCGCGCCGATCTGGGCTGGATGCTCTCCTACTGGCGCGACGCGAAGGACCCCGAGCCGTCGATTCCCGAACTCTCGACCCGCTTCATGGAGCGGGAGGGCTACTCGAGCCGAGCCGAACTGGTCGAGCGCTGGGAGGAGCGGACCGGCTACGAGTTCGAACACGAGCGGTTCTACCGGACGCTGGCCGTCTACAAGCTGGCCGGCCTCGGCGAGATGTTCTTCCGGCGCTACCTCGAGGGGAACAGCGACGATCCGATGTACCCGAAGATGGAAGAGCGCGTCCCGGCGCTGGCCGCGCGAGCGAAGCGGATCATCGAGGGCGACGAACCGCTGTAGCGCGATCAGTTTGCGATTTTCCATCAACAAGCGCGTGCCGCTCGAGTGGCGAGCGAAACGACCGATGGATCGAACGAACTGTTCGGGTAGAGTGAACGGAACAGTGTATTCTAAAGGGATCGGGTAAGGCAACGCGTCCTGCTATCGCGGCAACAGGGGATCGCCACGCCCTCCCCAACCGATTCGTTCGGTCGCTGCGCTCCCTCACTCATCCCTCGCGCAATGTCGTCAGCCGCCCTCACTCTCGTTCGGTCGGCTTCCAGTGCGCGCCACTGCACGCCGGCTGGCCGGTCCGAAGTGATACATCGATCGCCTGTACGTCCCATGCAGCAATCGACGAGGGGCATTCGAGTCGGACGACTCGAGTCGATCGCGAAATCGAACTCATCCCGTCCCCGTCGACCGCTGGTCGGCCGTCCGATCGGAATAAACTCGAGTCGCGATTACCGACGTTTACTTGAAACTCGAGTCAGCGTATGCGCGGTACAACGGCGGACAACGGGCTTAACATTGCTAAGTCGGTTCGGTGGTATTAAGACCATCCCGAGCAATCACACGACCATGTCACTGGACAGCATCGACCGCGTTGCAGTGCTGGGCGCGGGGAACATGGGGCACGGAATTACCGAAGTAACGGCCATGGCCGGCTACGACGTCACGATGCGGGACATCAAAGACGAGTTCGTCGAGGACGGCTACGAGTCGGTCAAGTGGAGCCTCGAGAAACTCGAGGAGAAGGAACTCATCGACGAGTCCGCCGACGAGGTCCTCTCGCGGATCGACATCACGACGGACCTCGAGGAGGCCGTCGCCGACGCCGACCTCGTGATCGAGGCCGCACCCGAAGACCTCGACCTGAAACACGACATCTTCACCTCCCTCGAGGAGTACACCAGCGAGGACACGCTGCTGGCGACCAACACCTCGAGTCTCCCGATCACGGACATCGCGGAGGCCGTCGACACGCCCGAGCGCGTGCTGGGCCTACACTTCTTCAACCCGCCGGTGAAGATGGACTTAGTCGAGGTCATCTACGGCGAGGATACCAGCGACGAGGCGGCCGAAGCGGGCTACGAGTGGGTCGAGTCGATCGGCAAGACGCCGATCTACGTCCGCAAGGACGTCCGCGGCTTCGTCGTCAACACCATCGTCGGGCCGTTCGGCGACGAGTCCTCCTGGATGGTCTCGAACGGCGAGGCCACGATCCGCGAGGTCGACGCGACGATGGTCCACGAGCGGGGCTACCCGATGGGGCCGTTCGAACTGGCCGACCTGAGCGGGATCGACATCGGCTACCACGTCCGCAAGGAAGCCGGTCAGCCGGTCCCGCCGATCATCGAGGAGAAAGTCGAGAACGACGAACTCGGCCAGAAGACCGGGAAGGGGTTCTACGACTACGAGGACGGCGACGGCGCGGACTACGAACCCGAAGACGCGGGCGACTTCGACTGGCTGCGCGTCGAAGCGCGCATGATCAACGCCGCCGCCTCCCTCGTCGGCGACGGCGTCGCCAAACCCGAGGAGGTCGACACCGGCGTCCAGCTCGGGCTCGGCTTCCCCGAGGGCATCTGCCGCCGCGCGGACAAGCTCGGTCTCGATACGGTTCTCAAGAAGCTCGAGACCCTCTACGAGGAGACCGGCTCGGACCGCTACGAGCCCCATCCGTACCTCGAGCAGCTCGTCGAGGAAGGCAAAACCGGCGAGGACGCCGGTGCCGGCTTCTACGACTACGGCGACGACGAACTCGGCCCCTATCACGACCTGAACTACGAGCTGGAGGACGGCGTCCTCTCCGTCGAACTCGACCGACCGTCCCGAATGAACGCGCTCTCGGAGGACCTGCTGAACGAGATCGACGAGCTGTTCTCGTCGGTCGACACCGACGACGTCCGGTGTGCGACGATCGAAGGCGCGGGCGACCAGGCGTTCTGCGCCGGTGCGGACGTCTCCGGCTTCAGCGACGCGAACCCGACCGACCTGATGGACGTGACGCCCGCCTTCGAGACGGTCAACGACTTCGAACGCCCCGTCCTCGCGAAGATCGACGGCTTCTGTCTCGGCGGCGGCCTCGAGCTCGCGCTGGCCTGCGACCTGCGCGTCGCGACCGACCGCTCGTCGTTCGGCGCACCCGAGATCAACCTCGGCCTGATCCCCGGCGGCGGCGGCACGCAGCGACTCACCCGCATCCTCGGCGAGACCCGCGCGAAGGAACTGGTCTTCCGAGGCAACCACATCGACGCCGACCGCGCCGAGGAGTGGGGCCTGATCAACCGCTCGGTCGAGCGCGACGAGTTCGACGACACCGTCGAGGAGTTCGTCTCCGACCTCGCCGGCGGCCCGCCGATCGCCCTCAAGATCGCCAAGAAAGTCATGAACGAAGGCGAGGACGCGAGCCTCGAGGCCGCCGTCGCCATGGAGAGCCAGGGCTTCGGCCTCCTGTCGAGCACCGAGGACGTCCTCGAGGGGACCGCGGCGTTCGCGGAGGACCGCGAGCCCGAGTTCGAGGGCAAGTGAGATGACCGATGGACCGGACGAGCCGTCCGCGTGGCCCGAGTGGGCGTCGTTCGTCGAGCACCACGGCTACCTGTCGTGGCTCGACATCGACGTCGACCACCTCGAGGACGGACGTGCGGTCCTCGTCATCGAGCGAAACGAGGACTTCGAGAACCCTACCGGGACCGAGGGATACGATCCGGTCCACGGCGGGATCGTCGCGACGCTGATCGACACCTCGAGTGCGTTCGCGCTCCGAAGCACGTTAGAGAACCCGTCGGAGGCGTTCCTGACGACGACAGACCTCAACGTCTCGTATCTGCGGCCGGCGACGGGCGACCTGCGGGCCGAAGCCGAAGTACTTCGCGTCGGCGGCTCGACCGGCGTCACCGACGTGACCATCGAGGGGGAAGACGGCGAGGCTGCCGTCGGCCGGACTACCTACCGGCTGTTCCGCGACGGCATCGACGGCTAACAACTACCGGGCGGGGTTACCGCTCGTTGCGTTCTTTTCGCAAGTCCTCGTAGATCCGCGGATCGGTCTGGAACTTGAGGACGTTGTGAACCGCCGAGTTGCGAACGTTCGCGATGACGTCGCCGTATTCGGTGTAGCACTCGTGGATCCACTGGGAGACCTCCTGGCGGTCGCGGAACATCATCACGGTCTTCCACTGGTACTCCCCGTCCGAGAGGAAGAAGAACAGGGTGTGTTTGTCCGCCTTGATATACTCCATCGCGTCGCGCCAGCTCTCGGCAAAGTTCTCGGGATTGAACTTGAACTCGAACAGCGCGAAGATGTAATACTCCTCGTTGGGGATGATCGCCTCGCGGAAGACGCCCTCGTCGCGCATCCGCCGGATCGACTCGCTGACGGTGACGTGGGAGACATCGATGTCGTACTCCTCCTCGAGCACCTGCGTGAGTTCCCGGGAGGACAACTGCGGATCGTTCGAGAGTTCACAGAGGATCGCGATGTCGCGATCTTTGAACTCCCAGGTCGGTGGGTCACCACTCATAGGTGCGTGAACGTCGTAGCTGACATACTGTTACACTTCCGTTCCGGACAGGAACTCACGGAGGCGGTCGGCGTAGGCGTCGGATCGGTCCTCTGGCACCCAGTGGTAGGCGTCAGACAGCGGCGCGAGCGTCGCGTCCGGGATATCCTCGGCCAATCGTTCGGCGTACGCGTAGGGCTGCATCACGTCGTCTTCGCCCCACAGCAGCAACGTCTCCGCGGCGATCGCCTCGTAGTCGATCTCGGTCGTGTGGTTGGTGTTCGTCGCGACGGCGTCGCGAACCAGCGAGACGTGACCGTCGTCGGTCAGCCACGGCGCTTTCATACCGTCGACGAACTCGGGATCCGCCTCGCCGTAGGCGCCCTCGACGAACGCCGAATCGAGGCGTCCCTCGAGTTCCTCGCGCTCGAGATCGGCCGTCGACGGGAGGCCAAGATTCGAGACGAACTCGACCGGCCAGGAGTCGTAACAGACCGCGTTCGAGAGGACGAGTCGGTCGACCGCGTCGGGATTGTGCGCGGCGAAGCGAAGGGCGACGCCGCCGCCGATGTCGTGGGCGACGAGCGCGATTCGATCGATACCGAGGTCGGCGAGGAGGGCCTCGAGCATCCGTTCCTGGGCCCGAATCGAGCGATCGAAATCGTCGCTCATCGCGGAGTTGCCGTAGCCGACCATGTCGAGCGCGATCGTGCGTCGATCCTCGGCGACCGCCGGCACGATATCGCGCCAGAGGAACGACCAGGTCGGAATGCCGTGGACGAAGACGACCGGCGGGTCATCGCCCTCGTCGGGACCGGTGTCGTGGTACGCTACCTCGAGGTCGCGGTCGTCGACCGAGACCGTCGTCGTCGACTGCTCGTCGCTCCAGGTCTCGTGATCGACCATCTATCGCACCCCGTTCCGACGACCGATCCGTGGAAGACGGCTCACGTCGTTTGGTTCGCGATACCGATCGTCGGCCTCTGCGCGTGGAATTGTCTGGCGTCGCATCGGTGATACACCACCATTTCAGTTTCCAACACAAAGTCAGTTTGGGAGCTGCCTACCGTTGGTAACGCAGTCTCCGTTACTCGCCCTCGGGACCCGTCGACAGCCCCGCCAGCGACTCCTCGCCGATCTCCTCGAGCACGCGGTCGTGAAACGACTGGAGCGCGGCGCTCTCGTCCTCGGCGAGGACGACGTCGCTGGCCGAGAGCGTCGCGAGACCGAACGCCCGCGGCGTCGGCGAATCGAGGAGCCGTCGGGAGACCGCGAGATCGCCCGCGTCGATCGCGCTGACTATCCCCTCGATCTCGTCGACGTTCAGCTTGTCCTCGAGGATCTCGCGGTAGGTCTCCTCGATCACGGCGAAGTTCTCGAGTTCCTCGGCGAACCCCAGCAGCATCTCGCTGGAGACCTGCTGTTCGCTCGCTGACTTCTCGTAGCCCTTGTAGCGCTTGAGAATCATCAGCGATCGGGTCGCGTTGATCCGGAAGTAGCGCTGGAGGAGGTCGGTTCCCGACAGCGACGCCCGGAGATCCGCGCGGACGTCGTCGGGCTCGAGGTCGTCGATGACGCCCTCGATGTCGACCTTTCGGTTGAGGGGCATCGAGAGGACGAAGCCGTTGTCCGCGACCGCCACGCGGACGTTGGCCGTCGCCTCCTGCGCACAGCGGTACGCGAACAAGCGCGAGAGCCCGTCGTTGACCTTGCGGCCGTAGTTCGAGTGAACGTAGTAGTGACGCTCGTACTCCTCGCGGTCGCGGACGACTTCGATCGCGAGCCGGTCGGGCGCGCTCACGCTCGCCGCGTCGGCGTACCGACACTGGTACTCGAACAGGCGAGCGATCGCCCGGACGCTGTCGTCGTCCAGCGGGAACTCCCGGAGCCACGCGCGGACCCGCGGGGGGCCGCCGTCCGCGTAGTGCGCGAGGAGTTCACCCTGAAAGTCGAGGATCTCACAGCCCAGGTCGTAGGAGAGGGGGAGCCGCTCGGAGTACCACGAGGGGACGGTCGGCCGGGCGCTCGTGCGGTCGACGTATACCTTCGATCCGCGCCGGTAGCTGTACTCGAAGTGATCGCCGCCGAGGACGAAGACGTCGCCCTTCTCGAGGGTGTCGAGGTAGGACTCGTCGAGCTGGCCGACCCACTCGTCGCTCGCGCGCGTCTTGACGTCGCAGGTAAAGGAGTCCGGAATCGTCCCGATGTTGGTCATGTAGATGACGCGCGCGAGCCGGCCGCGCTTACCGATCAGTCGCTCGCCGACCGGGTACTCCTCGTAGTGGTGTTCGCCGTCGGGCGGATCGTTCTCGTCGCGCCAGACCTTCGCGTAGACGTTGCGGTCCTCGAGGCCGGCGTACTCCGCCGTCAGGTATCGCATGAGCGACTCGTACTCGTCGTCGGTGTAGTTGCGGTAGGGATACGCGCGCCGGAGGATAGCCGTGAGGTCGACCTCGGGTCTGATCTCGGCGATCGCCATCCCGTAGACGTGCTGGGCGGCCACGTCCTGGGCGTTCTCGGGGATCGACACGGAGTCGACGAACCCCTCCGCGGCCGTCTTGAGCATGACCGCACACTCGACGAGTTCGTCCCGGTCGAGGGCGATCACTCGGCCGGTGACGGTCTGGCCGACGCGGTGGCCCGCCCGCCCGACCCGCTGGAGCAAGGCGGCGACGGACTTGGGCGAGCCGACCTGTACGACCAGATCGACGTGGGGCATGTCGATCCCCAGCTCGAGGCTCGTCGAGGAGGTGACCACGTCGAGGTCGCCCGCTTTCAGTCGTCCCTCGACGTCTTGCCGGACCTCCTTCGAGAGGCTCCCGTGGTGACACCCCGAGTTCTCCTCGTCGTAGGCGTCGAATCGCTCTCGGAGATTGTGGAGGACGCGCTCCGCGCCCGAGCGCGTGTTGGTGAAAACGAGCGTGTTCGTGTGTCCCTGGACGTGGTCGTGGAGCATCCGATAAAACCGCTCTTGGACGACCTCGCGGGGCGTGTTGATCAGGTCGTCCGTCGGGCATTCGAGCTGGAGATCGAACTCGCGGGCGAAGCGAGCGTCGACGATATCGTAGTCCCGGGGCTGACCGCCGGGCTCCGCGCGGCCAACGAGGAACTCAGCCACGCGATTCAGTGGCTCGATCGTCGCGGAGCAGCCGATCCTGGTGATCTCGTTCGCGGCCATCGCCTCGAGTCGCTCGAGGCTCACCGAGAGGTGCGTCCCTCGCTTGCCCGCCGCCAGCGAGTGGATCTCGTCGACGATGACGTACTCGACGGTGCGGAGCTTCTCGCGGAACTTCGGCGAGTTGAGGAGGATCGCGAGCGTCTCGGGCGTCGTGTTGAGGATGTGGGGCGTCTCCTCGAGCATCTTCTGGCGGTCGCTCGAGGAGGTGTCGCCGTGGCGAATGGCGTGGCGAATCTCGCCCATCGAGTCGTCGCCGTCGCGCTCGGCGACGATTTCCTCGATGCCGTCGAGGGGGACCTCGAGATTGCGGTGAATGTCGTTCGCGAGGGATTTGAGCGGGGAGACGTAGAGGCAGTAGACCGAGTTCTCGAGCCCGTCCGCCCCGTCGCGCTTGAACAGTTCGTTGATGATCGCACAGAAACTGGCCTGGGTCTTGCCGCTGCCAGTCGGCGCACAGACCAAGGTGTTCGTCCCCTCGTGAATCTTCGGGATCGCGCCCCGCTGTGGCGGCGTGAAGAACCCCTCGTTCTCGGGAACGAACTCGCCGAACGCCGCGAGCCACCACTCCTGGACCGCCGGCTCGAGGAGGTCGAAGACGTCGCCGTCTTCGATCGTCGCAGCGGCGGGATCGAAAGGGAGGGCGTCGTCGGCGACCGGCAACTCGAGGCGCTCGTTCCCGTCCATTACCGTCGTCTCGGGGGCCGGCGTGTAAGAGGGTTTGGACGGCGGGGTGAAAGTGAAACGGCCGGCAGTTCGCCTCCCGCCGGCCCCGAACTGCCACGGCGTCAGATCGGTTTTCGGGGACAGCCACAATATAGTTATTCTTTCGTTCGAGACAGTCAGGAAATGCGATCTCCACGGGTGCTCACTGTTCTCGTTCTTCTCGTCGGGCTGCTAACGACCGGGGTCGTCGCCGGTGCGACGGTCGTCGATCCCGACGGCGACGGAGAGCCGATGCTGGTGGAACTCCGCGACGGAACCGCCCCGTTCGACGGCGACACCGACGGAGACGGACTCGATGACGGCGCGGAAAAGCGACGCGGGACCGACCCGACCGCCGCGGATACGGACGGTGACGGGCTCGCGGACGGAACGGAGGTGCACGACCACGGGACGGATCCGCTCGAGGCGGATACTGACGGCGACGACCTCGACGACGGCGCGGAGATCCGCGACCACGAGACCGAGCCGCTCGAGGCGGACACCGACGGCGACGGTCTCGACGACGGCCCGGAAGTTCGCGACTACGAGACTGGCCCGACCGAGTCGGACACTGACGGCGACGGCCTCGACGATGGGACGGAAGTCCACGAGCACGGGACGAATCCGTTGACGCCCGATTCCGACGACGACGGACTGACCGATTCCGACGAATTCGAGGCGTACGGGACGGATCCGCTCGAGTCGGATACGGACGGCGACGGGCTCGCGGACGGCCCCGAGATCGACGAGTACGACACCGATCCGACCGCCGCCGATACGGACGGTGACGGACTCAACGACGGCGCGGAAGTCCACGAGCACGGGACGGATCCGCTCGAGTCGGATACGGACGGCGACGGGCTCTCGGACGGCGCGGAGGTCCACCGGCAGGATCTCTATCCCGACGCCGACCCGCTCAGGACGGACATCTACGTCGAACTCGACCGGATGGAGGGGGTCAACCTCGAGCGCGCCGAGATCGAGCGAGTCGTCGACGAGTTCGACGCCGCGCCGCTCTCGAACCCCGGCGGATCGTCCGGCGCGGACCTGCACGTCGTTTACAGCGATGCGATTCCCCGTGACTCGTCGACCGATGTCGGCCAGCTAACCGAGTACCGATCGCGATACTTCGACCGGACTGGCGAGGGATATCACTATCTGGCCATCGTCGAGAACGTCGCCGGCGATACCGCCCGGGGGAACGTCATCGGCAAGGCCGGGCTCGGAACGATGATGGTCGAAGACCAGTGGGGCGACGACCACACCGGGTCGACCGTGATGCACGAGCTAGGCCACTCGCTCGGGCTGTCGAACACTGACTTCGACGGGATCGACTCCGCCCGATACGGCTTCCGGAGTTACACGAGCGTTATGAACTACGACGCGCCGCGGGAGTTCTACGGCTTCTCCTCGGAATCCGGGCCCCGCACCTTCGACGACTGGAGCTATCTCGACGAGCACATGTTCACGCCGGCGACGTCCGCCGTCACCGTGGACGGCTGAGACGGTTTGCTGTACCAATGTACCGGCGCGACGCGATCCGGCCTGCGGTCGCGCCGGGACTGACTGATAGCAGACCGTCTGACTCGAGACGCGGCGGTCGACAGCGTCCGATCGGACTCGGCGACTACCGTCTTGGACCGGTCCCGGTCGAACCGCTTCGGTCGGCGTCGTTCTCCGTCACATCGACGCGGCCCGCGCTATCGACGGACACGTGTTTGCCTCGGTACGCGAACTCGACCGACGCTGCGGCCTCGCTCGGATCCTCGTCCGGACGAAACAGCGCGTCGAGCGCGTCGGTATCGATGACCGCGTGCAGCGGTGGCTCGAGATCCATCGGGTCGGTCCCCTCGTGTGCTGCCACCCCCTGCACCACCCTGATGCTAGTCGGAGTCGTTGCTGACATATGACGGGCGGCAACGAGGATCGCAATAATTCCCTCGATACTTTACTGACGGCTGGCAGCCACGTGGCAGACGCACGTCAGACGCCTGCCCTCGCTCCAACGAAGGATGGTGCGTGATCGTGAGTTCGGCGTTTCCCGGTCACGGCCACGTGCTCTCGCACCCGAGGTTGTGAAGCGACGATCCCTGTGACGCGTCTGAAACGCTCGATCGGATTCCGTCGAGTGAAACAGTTCACTATGGCTCTAATCAACAGATATCGGTGTGAACGATACTGCCGACCGCCAGACCGACAGGTCGATGGGACCGAAGAGGCGTCAGGCTGGTCGTGGACCGCTCCGAGCGGCCACGACTCGAGCGAGGACACCATCGCCGACGAGGACGTAAAACGCGTCGCCACGTAAACGATCAAAGAAAGCCGGAAAAACGGTTTCTCGATCCGCAAAACCGTCGAATACGTCCCGTTCGCCGCGTCGACCGTCTCGACGTGGTGGAGCGATGATCAAAACGGCGGCGAGAAGCGAGAATGGGGTGATCACCGCCGAAACAGTAGCTGACCGCATGGCGGTGGTCACGTGTTTACTTCACGAACCTCCAGGGGGCTGCAGTTTGTCTATCGAGCGCACGGGCGCTCTGGCCGCACGATCCTACGTGATAAAAGAGTCCGCTTGCGCGATGTACCGCTATTACGGTGGCACGGTGGCGGCGATCACCGCGGAATCGAGCGAGCGAAAGTCTCGATCGATACTATCTTCTGAATAAGCGATTCCGTTCCGCCTTAATCACCAATTTCCCTCGAACCGGTGTCTGTCACGGAACGGCATCAGTTACCGTCGTCTGACGCACGTCAGTAGAGGAACGTCTGGTTTTATGTGGCAGTTCCTGACATCAGTGACCGTGCAATCGACTCAATCACTCAGTCTGAAGATCGTAGAAAAAATTGCCGAACGGGAAGGGGTCGAACCGGAAGAACTCAACCCACCGATCCACTCCGCGATTAACACGGACGCACTCGACTCACTCTATGAAGCAAGTGATCCCGATAGGAGTCCGTCTACAGTCGAATTCGCCTACAGAGGCTACACGGTGACTGTCGATAGTACGGGAGATGTGAATATCGAGAAACGCGTATCGTCCTTCGATCCCAATAAAACGGCAGTGTGACCCGCTCTGAACCCCGGGACTGAAATTCGATCTCTTGTTAGTCGGCCTCAGTAGTGACCTCGAACGTCACTGCTCGAGTCGAAATCGTCTCGGCGGTCTCTCGGCGCTGCTCGAGCGTGAGGGCGTCCGCCGCTGGCCTTCGAACGCTCGAGTTCCCGGTGTTCTTCTTGCTCGGTCTCCCTCGAGATCGCCGTGTTTATCGAGTAGCCCTCGACAAGTGGATCGTCTTTCAGCAGGGTGATCGGTCAGCGTACGGCCGATGTGGTTGCGCTTGCGTGTGTGATGCAGTCGTCTCGATCTGCACGTTGCGGTCGTCCACCTTCCGCCGCTCCTCGAGGACGTTGTCGAACGCTCGAGTACGAGAGACGCGGAACCCGTGCGGATAGGAGTCACGTTCGCTGGCCGGCGTCCGCTCGAATCCATCCGGCCACTCGAGGCGCTCAGACATCGGTCTCACCTCCGTGGCGGCCGGGCGATGTCTCCGGGTCCGGAATCGAAACGTCGACGCCAGCAGCGGAGCCGCGGCTCAGTCGTGCGTAGGTATCGCAGTCGCCACAGCGGTGGGCTCGGTTGCGGTTGTCACCGAAAACTCGCGAGAAGTGGTCGGTGACGTGGGCTCCACAGTGCTTGCACGTCGAGTTGTCGACCGACGGCCAGGGAGCGACCGTCACGCTGACCACCTCCCGGTAGTCTGTCGACTATGTGGTAATATACCGAGACCGAGAATTGGATTTTCGGCCGTCTCGAGGGGACGAGACGCTAAGAGTTGAACACTTAGATGATTTCGAGTGGGACCGCCGAGAATTGAACTCGGGTCCTACGGACCCCATCCGCAGAGGATACCACTACCCCACGGTCCCGTACCTGATTCGATGCCCGTCTGCCGCTTAAGAGTGTCGTTTCGCGGCCGCTCCAACACGGGTTTCCGTCACCAATCGATCGAGACCGCTCAGACCAGCACGCGCTCGAGATCCACCACAACACCGCTGTCAGCGTCGACATCACCGGCCAGTTCGCCGAGACACACCGCCGCACCGTCGGGCGTGTAACAGGCCACGAGCGCTCCCTGCTCGATCCCGTCGTCGGCCTCGAGCACGCCCGGCGCGTAGACCGGCGCGCCCTCGGCCACCTCGCGGGCCGCGTTCCGAGCGATCACGACGCTCGGGATCCCCTCGAGCATGCGCTCTGCGGGCTCGACGATGTCGTACAGCGGTTCGGGGTCGTCGTCCTCGAGCCAGAAGCCCAGCGCGTCGAGGAAATCGTGGGCACTGTGGAGCGTCCGATCGTCGAACGGGTCCGTCGCCGTCCGGCGAAGGTGCCCCATGTGCGCGCCCGTTCCCAGCGCCAGTCCGAGGTCGTGACACAGTTTGCGGACGTAGGTCCCGCTCTCGCAACGCATCCGCACGAGGAGCCGTCGGTCCTCGGCCTCGAGCACTTCGAGTTCGTAGATCTCACGAACGCGCAGGCGACGGGTCACCGCGCTCTTGCGCGGGGGCTTCTGATAGATCGGCCCCTCGAACTCCGCGACGACCGACTCGGCGTCGGCCGGAACCGGCGCGTGACACTCGAGGACGGCCACGTACTCCTTGCCGCCCTCGAGAAAGACCTGTGCGAGCCGGGTCGCGTCGCCGAGCATCATCGGGAGACAGCCGGTCACCTTCGGATCGAGCGTCCCCGCGTGGGCGGCGCGATCGATCCGCGACTCGACGCCGCGCTCGGCCAGCGTCTCGTCGACGGCGTCGCGCAGCCAGCCGCTGACCTGATGCGAGGACGGACCGGGCGGCTTGTCGAGGTTGACGACGCCGAAGGTGAGCAACTCGGCGGGCGAGCGCTCGCCCGGTGGGCCACGGAGCGTCATTAGAAGTCGGTCTCGAGGTCGACGAGCGCTTTCCCCTCGTCGCCGGCGGCGTCGTAGCGTTCGACGGCGGTCACGAGCATGTCGAGGACGGCGTCGGGCTCCCAGCGGGCCGTGTTCACCGAGAGGTCGTAGATAGTCAGATCTCGGATGTCGATCCCGTAGTACTCCTCGTAGCGCTGGGCCTCGCTGGCTTCGCGGGCCTTCGTCTCCTCGGTCGCGCGATCGGGATCTTTCGCCTCGCGCTCGGCGATGCGTTTCCCCCGAACCCGTGCCGGCGCGTCCAGCCAGAAGCGGAAATCAGCCTGTTCGCCGGCCAGCCAGCCCGCGAGCCTGGACTCGAGCACGAGATCGGTCTCCTCGACCGCGATCTCTCGCAGCCGCCGGTCGAGATCGCGGTCGATCTCGTCGTTCTCCTCGGCGAGCTTGTTGAACTCGAGGGGGGTGTAGCCGCGTTCGTCGGCCAGATCGCGGAAGATGTCACCGCCGCTGACGTGGTCGAGATCGAAGGCGTCGGCGAGCAACTCGGCGGTCGTGCTCTTCCCGCTTCCCGGCGGGCCGGAGACGGTGAGTAACATAGTCGATCTGCGAGGGGGCAGGTGAAATGGGTTTTGAATGCGCGAAGCCGGTCGATCCGGTCCAAAGCAAACGAGAAGAGCTGGTAGCCGACGGGTCAGCTCAGGCGTTCGACGGCGACATATCGATGTTCAGCGACTTACGGATCAACTGGGAGAACCCCATCGAGCACAGGAAGTACCAGACGATCCACGCCTGCATCGGTCCGAGCACGCCTTCCTGCCACTCGATCTCGCCGACGAGGGGCATCACGACGGTCTCCTCTGCCGCGCCGATAGCGCCCGTCCGAATCGTCCAGTACATCCAGAGGAACAGTGGAATCGTCAACAGCATGATCCAGACCATCGGGCGGAACTGCTCTTTGAACATGCCCAGGTTGTCCGCCATGGCCTCCATCTGCTCTTCGCGGGCCTTTTCGATCTCGTTTTCGATGCGTTCGATTTCGGCCTCGCTCGCGCCGCGGTCCTCGGCGTCTTTCTTTTTCTGCCGGAGTTCCTTCTGTTCGTTCTGGACGGACTTCATCCGTTCTTGATACTTGCCCATAATCTCCGTGTTCATCAGGTTCGCCTGGAGCAGCGACGAGTAGAGACCGGTGAGCAGCGCGACCGAGAGGATCACGGCGTAGAACGGTAACGCCGCATCGAGCGGACCGAGCACGACGTTGACTGCATTCCCGACGACGTTCTGAATCGAGTCGAACCAGTACCCCGGCATCAACAGGAGTGCCCCCACGCCGGCCAGCTTGTCCCACTGCGACCAGCTCGATTCCTCCTCGTCGATGTCGACGTCGGCCGGGGCACCGCTGCCACCGTCGCCATCGCCGTCGAGTGCCCGATCGTAGGCCTCGCGATCGGCGATCACGAACCCTTGGTCGCCGTCGACTAACACTCCTTTCTCGATCAGTCGCCCCCACTGTCCGCTCGTCAGGTCGTCGCTGACGTCGGCCCACTGGACCTCGCCGCCGTTCCTGTCGGCTTCATCGCGGATCGCCTCGAGGGCTGCCGCCATGGAGGAATCCTCGCGAACGAGGGCGTCGATCTTTTCGGCTGTACGCGTCATCTGGTTTGTGCTAGGGTTGGTCCGATATACAAGTGTTTTTCTTCGGGTGGAGCCCGCGGTACTCGAGCGACCGGTCGGTGGGCAGACGTCCGGCGGGTCTTTCTGTGAATTATTTCCAACAATTAAATCGGTGTCAAGATAGGTGGTAATCCGATGGTGTGAAAGTTTCGTAAAAAAGACATTCAACCAAACTACTTATTATGGTCGGCTATCGTATACAGTACTAATTATAATGGGGGAGAGAGAGTCGCGCGTTCGTTTTTCAGCAGTACGAGGCCAGTCGGAGGTGCTTGCTATCGTGTTGCTTATCGGCTTCGTTCTCATCGCCGCTATTTCGGTTCTAGTCGTCGGATCTGCTGCGCTCGGTGCTGCACAGGATCAATCTACGTCGGAACGGAACCAAAACGAGATTACGGCCGTCTCACACGCCGTGGAAACGTCGATTCAGTCCGGCAATCCGAACACGATGACGGGGTTGCAGAACAGTTACGAGCTCTCCGAAGGAGCAGAAATCAGTATCATTGTCGACGGTAATCAGACGGTCGATGCAAACACCGGTCAACTGCGCTACGATGGACTCGTCTACGAAGGCGGACTGGTCATGGACGGCGAGCAGGTCGTGAGATCACCGCCGTTCCAGTTCGAAGCGGGCTCCTCGATGATTCAGATCCCGACGTTCATCGACTACAAGAACGGTGGGAGTTTCGACGGCGAAATTCGACCGCAGGGACGAAGCGCGCCGACCTTGCGTCCCGAAGACTCCCTCGTCATCGAAATCGAAAGCGAGTACTCACAGCAGTGGGCCGATGCGTTCGAGGAAGCCAATGCAATCGTCACCGAGAACAACGGAGTCACGCGCGTCGAATACAACGTCACTGATACCGGCCCGCGTGATATCTCGCATTCGTTGAGTTTCGGTGCATCCGACGGGTCGTTCAACCTGAACGAGCTTCCGAATACCCATATCGAGAGCTACAACGGAGACTACGACCAATCGGCTTCACGACACAACGCGATCATGGCGGTAAAGGAAAATGACGGAAACAATGGCGGCAGTCTATCGGTCTTTGGAGATCTACTCTTCGGAAATGACTTAAATGGGGGAGGGAACATAAATGTCACCGGGGAAATTAAAGAAAACGTTAATCTCGAGGAGCCGACTCCGACGAGCGAACTCCTCATCTCTCCCGACAAAGCGAAGAACACATCGGATGCAGAAGAGTATCAGGCGGGCGATGACCTCACGGGCGGCGTCTACTACGTCGACGGTTCGACCACTCTCAGTTCCGATCTCGAGGTCACCGAACAGTCGATACTGGTCGTCGACGGGAATCTGACTATCGACGATGCCACGATCGAGGCAAAAGAGGCGTTCGACGTTCACGTCCACGGCTCACTCCACCTCGAGGACGGAGCGGAAGTGACGACAGCGGGACCACATCAGGGTGATCAGGTCTCGATCTTCGTCCGGGACGATATCCCTGTCGCCGGCCACGTGAAGGTGACCGGCCTCCTCTACGGTACCAGTTCGACCATCGACGTCGGCGATTCGCAACTCGACATCTATGGTGGGATGGCAATCGGCGAACTCGTAGGAAGTAGCAAAAAGAAAGGCGGGCACTTCAACCTGTACTACGACGAAGATCTTGAGGGAGAGTCACCGTACGCGACCTCGAGCGTTCAGGCGGAGATTCTGTATGGACTCAATGAGCATAAACATTCGTTCAACATTCGAATCGCCGAACTCAAGCTCAACTAATTGGACCGCTCGAAGCCGGGAACGAGATCTCAATCGTCGATCCGGCTCACCGAATGCACCGCGATTCGCTGACAAGAGAACGATATTCGAGAGTCGAGACCGAATACCGCGACGGCGTCGTTCGCGTTAAGCGGAATCGACTCCACCAGACCTACTGGCCAGTTACGCCGCGTTTTCGATCGTTTCCTTCACGTCCTCCCAGACCGCGTCGGGAGCCTGCTCGCCGTCGACTCGCTCGAGCACGCCTTCCGCCTCGTAATACTCGATAACGGGCTCGGTGTTCTCGTGGAAGACCGACAGTCGCTCCCGCACGGTCTCCTCGGTGTCGTCGTCGCGCTGCTCGAGGCGCGCCTCGACGTCGGGATCCTCCGGCGGGTTGTACTCGACGTGGTAGATGTCGCCCGTTTCGGGATCCATGCGGCGGCCGGTCAGCCGGTGGACGAGTTCCTCCTCGCCCACCTCGAGGGAGAGGACGACGTCGAGGTCGGTCATGTCCTCGAGTTCCTCGGCCTGTTCGACGTTCCGCGGGTAGCCGTCGAGGACGAAGCCGTCGGCCTGCGAGAGCGCCTCGTCGACGATGGCGTTGACGACCTCGTCGGGGACGAGTTCGCCCCGATCCATGTACTCGCCCGGCGTGTCGTACTCGGTGTCCAACTCGGAGATGTCCATCTCCTTGTTGTTTCGGAGCGCGTCCCCGGTCGTGATATGATCGACGTCGAACTCGTCGGTGATCTTTGCACTCTGGGTCCCCTTCCCCGCACCGGGCGCGCCCAGGATCAGGATTCGTGGCTGAGCCATACGTCTCCGTTCAGGGGCACCGCATAAAGGCTTAAAGAATCGGGCACGTCCGTCCGACTATGACTCGCTTCGATGCGTCCGAACCCGCCGAGCGACGGAAACTGTACGTCGACGCCATCGCCGCACATCGCGAGCGCGAGAGCGCCTTTCTGACGTTCGAGGCCGACGACGCCGTCCTCGATGGGGACGCAAACGGGAGTGACGAGACGGAGACGATGCCAGGTTCCGAGGAGGAATCGGACGATGGGACGCCCGCGGAGCTGGGCGTTCCGTGGATCCAGTTCGGCGACGGAACGGTCAACCTCGACTGTACCGACGCGGAACTGGAGACGCTAAAGACCGTCCTCGGTGAGTTTCCGGCGTTCAAGATCGACGAACTGATTCGACCCGAAGAGGTCGAGGGAGTCAACGCCCGGATCAGCGCGAAGGCGGACTCGAATCGAATCGCCCAGTTCGTCGACGAGGCCTTCCTCGAGGTGTACGATCTACCGACAGGGTTTCGCGTCTGGGTCGTCGAGGTGTGAACAGTCACGAAAGACCGTTCGGGACCGTGGCGCCGGTGACGGACGGTATCGGGGAACTATAATACGAAGAGTCACAAGACTCGATATGGACTTCCCGCGACGCACCGACCAGTCTCGTCAGTCGACTGGCTCGGTCGCTCCCCAGTTACGGCGGCCGACGGCCGGACTGCGACCGCCATCGACGATCGTTCGACGACCAGCGGTCGGCGGTCAACTCCCCCACGATGAGTGACGAAGAACTGGCGAAGGACCTCGGGCCGCTGGCCGCGCTGACGATCGGTGTCGGGACGATGATCGGAGCCGGGATCTTCGTCCTGCCCGGCGAAGCCGTCGCATCGGCCGGACCGCTGGCTGCGGTCGCCTTCGTTCTCGGCGGCGGAATCGCACTACTAACGGCGTTTTCCGCGAGCGAGCTCGGGACGGCGATGCCGAAATCCGGCGGCGCGTACTTCTACGTCAACCGAGCCCTCGGACCGCTGTTCGGTTCCATCGCCGGCTGGGGAAACTGGATTGGGTTAGCGTTCGCATCGGCGTTTTACGTCTACGGGTTCGGCGAGTACATCGTTCGGATGGGGGGCCTCACGTTCGGACCGCTGGATCTGTACGTCATCTCGCTGTCGGCCGCACAGGTGATCGGGATCGGTGCGGCACTGCTCTTCATCACCGTCAACTACGTCGGCGCGAAGGAGACCGGAACCCTCCAGAACGTCATCGTTATGATCCTCGTCGGCATTCTTGCCGTCTTCACCGCGTTCGGGGTGATGAACGCGGATCTCTCGACGCTCCGACCGATCGTCCCGCCGGAGGAGGGACTCACGCCTCTGTTACCGGTAACCGGACTGATCTTCGTCTCGTATCTCGGCTTCGTCCAGATCACGTCCGTCGCCGAAGAGATCAAAGACCCGGGCCGGAACCTCCCGCGAGCGGTCATCGGCAGCGTCGTTCTCGTCACCGTAATATACGCGCTGGTATTGCTCGCCGTCCTCGCCGCCGTCGAAACCGAACTCGTCGCCAACAACGATACGGCGGTCGTCGACGTCGCCAGCATACTCATCGGGCCGATCGGTGCCGGCGCGCTCTTGCTCGGCGGCCTGCTCGCGACGGCCTCGTCCGCGAACGCGTCGATCCTCGCGTCGTCGCGGATCAACTTCGCGATGGGACGGAACAAGCTCGTCAGTCCGGAGCTCAACGCGATCCATCCCCGTTACGGGACGCCGTACCGCTCGATCGCGGTGACCGGCGGCTTCATCATCTTCTTCCTGCTCATCGGCGACATCAGGACGCTCTCGACGGCCGGCAGCGTCCTCCACCTCATCATCTACGGCTTGCTGAACGTCGCGTTGATCGTCATGCGCGAGGCCGAGCCCGAGGGATACGACCCGGACTACCGCGTCCCGTTCTATCCGTTCACGCCGATTCTCGGCGCGATCCTCTCGTTCGCCCTCATTGCGTTTATCGATCCGCGCGTTATCGGTCTCTCCGGCGTATTCGTGGTCGTCGCCGCGCTCTGGTACTTGCTCTACGCCCGCGATAAAACCGAAGAGCAGGGCGTCCTCAGCAAATACATTCTCAACCGGGCCGACGAAATGCCCGAACCCGCCGTCACCGCCGCGACGAGTGTCAAACCCGACGGTGGAGCCTACCGCGTGATGGTCCCGCTGGCCAACCCGGATCACGAGACGGACCTGATCACGCTCGCCAGCGCGATCGCCAAACAGAAAGGCGGCACCGTCGTCGCGACCCACATCGTCCAGGTTCCCGATCAGACGCCCCTCGAGAAGGGTGCCGACCACGTGGCGAAGCTCGACTCGGAATCAGAGGCGCTCCTCGAGCAGGCTCGACGCGACGCCGAGACGTTCGGGGTCGACGTCGAAACGAGAACGATCCTCTCACACCGGTCGTTCGACGAAGTGTTCGACGCCGCGCGGACGAACGATGCCGATCTCGTCGTGATGGGGTGGGGACCACACGCACACGGCCGTGCGGAACAACGGATGGACGAACTCACCGGGGATCTCCCCTGTGACTTCCTGGTCCTCAAGAACCGCGGGTTCGACGCGTCGCGCATACTCGTTCCGACCGCCGGCGGACCCGACTCCGAGCTCGGCGCGACCGTCGCCGGGCTGCTCGCCGACGAGTACGACAGCGAGGTTACGCTGCTGTACGTTCGCGACGAGGACGAATCGACCGCCGACGCGGAAGCGTTCCTCGAAGAGTGGGCGGCCGACCACGATCTCGCGGACGCGACCCTGCAGATCGAAGCCGGTGATCCCGGGACTGCGATCGGGCGGGCCGCTCGAGAGCAGACGATGGTGGTCGTCGGCGCGACCGAACGAGGACTCCTCACTCGACTCGTGGGAGAGTCGCTGATCGACGACGTCGCCGAAACCGTCGACTGTTCGGTGTTGCTCGCCCAGCGCAGCCACGACCGGTCGCTCCGCGAACGCCTCTTTGGCTGGCGAGAGTGATCGCGCCGGCCGGCGAGAGTGGGCGCCTCTCGTCCGCACGGTAACTCGTGGATCCGGCGGTCGATCCGAAACCACTGTTCTCGGCTACCGCGGTCACGAACGTGTTCGCTCGAGTACGCGATACTTCGTCTCCGAACCGACGCCGGCCGGCCGAAAGAACGATAAAGAAAAGGTCGTCGACGCCAACGACATCGTGATGAGGGAAACTAACGTCGGCGGACGGTCCGCCGATCGAACCACGAGCCGCAGTCTGACTCGAGAAACGGGCGCGTCCGGGCGGTTTCCAAATAGATAAGTGCCCCCAGCAACCATCGTCCGACATATAACTGGCCGACAAAAGAGATGAATACAATCTACAGCGCACTCATTGCCCCGATGCAGCGGACCCGCGTCGACGTGTTCGAGAATATCTTCGTGGTATTTCTCGGACTCGGGACGCTCGTCGGTATCGTCGTTGTCGCGTACACGTTGTACAACGCGTACAAGTACCGTGATACCGGCGAGGCCGCCGAGAAAGACGAGGATCTGCCATCCGTGGGGGAGTTACCGACAGGCGGAAAGGGCGGCAAAAAACTGTTCCTCTCGTTTGGAATCAGTGCCATCATCGTCATTTCGCTGGTGATCTGGACGTACACGATGCTCCTGTACGTCGAAGATCCCGGAGACGCCAACCAGGAAGAGGCACTCAACGTCGAGGTGACCGGTGATAGCTTCGCGTGGTACTTCGAGTACGACAACGGGATCGAATCGACGTCGACGCTCCGAGTCCCCGCGGACGAGCGAGTCTGGCTCCAGGTGACGTCGGGCGACGTCTGGCACGCGTTCGGTATCCCCGATCAAAAGGTGAAAGCCGACGCGATCCCGGGCGAGTACGACGAAACGTGGTTCGAAGCCGAAGAGCCCGGAACGCACGAGATCAAGTGCTTCGAGCTCTGTGGCGAGTTCCACACCACGATGACCGGACAGGCACAGGTCATGGAACCCGACGCGTACGAGGAGTGGATGAACGACCAGCTGACGATGTCGATTACGGTTCAAGACCAAAACGAGACTCCCGTCTCCGAAGAAACCGGATACGGAGATGTCGGATACGAGATGACCCTCGAGAGTCAGGAGTGGGACTTCGAGGAAACCTACACGGACGACCAGTTCGATAACGGGACGATCACGGTCAGCAACGTCAGCGATATCGAACAGGGCGGCGTCTACAACGTAACGATCTCACCGACCGAGGGCGGTCAGCAGTTCGAACCGGTCGAAGAGCAGTTCGACATGACCGGTCCGGTCGACGAGAGCTACACGCTCGAGCTGAACGCGACGGAAAGTGAAACCAATGAAAGCAACACGAGCGACGGAGGTGAGGCCTGATGAGTGATCTCCCGCCGATGAAATCGGTCAAGCGGTGGTTGGTGACGACGAACCACAAGGACGTCGGAATCCTGTACATCACGACGGCGCTGTTCTTCCTCATCTTCGGTGGTGTCCTCGCCTTGCTGTTCCGCGCCCACCTCTGGGAGTCGGGCGGCATGCAGTTCGGCGGCAGCGCACTGCTGTCGAACGATCAGTACTATCAGTCAGTCTCGGCGCACGGGCTGATAATGGTCTTCTGGTTCCTTTCGCCGGTCGCGAGCGGCTTTGCGAACTACTTCGTTCCCCTGCAGATCGGTGCGAAAGACCTCGCGTTCCCGCGACTGAACGCCCTGAGTTACTGGTTCTACCTGTTCTCGGGCATCCTCATGGGAATCTCGTTCTTCCAAGGAGGCACGTTCGCCGGCGGCTGGACGATGTACGCCCCGTTGAACGTCCCGACGTATACGCCAGCGATAGGCGCGACCTCCGGCAGTAACGCGACGATCCTCGCACTGACCCTGTTCGTCGTTTCGATCACGATCGGATCGGTAAACTTCCTCGTGACGATGCACCGGTCTCGAGCCGAAGGGCTCGGCCTCTGGAACATCCCGATGTTCTCGTGGTCGTGGCTGTTGACTATCTGGATGATGCTGTTCGCCTTCGCGGCACTGCTGGCAGCGCTCCTGTTGCTGTCGGTCGACCGCCTGTTCCTCACGCAGTACTTCGCCACTGATCAGGGCTCGAGCCTATTGTGGGCCCACCTGTTCTGGTTCTTCGGCCATCCGGAGGTGTACATCGTCTTCTTCCCCGCGCTGGGGATCATGTTCGAGACGTTCCAGACCTTCTGTGGTCGACGACTCGTCGGCCGGAAATGGGTCATCATCGCGATGGTCCTGGTGGCCGTCCAGTCCTTCCTGGTCTGGATGCACCACATGTTCCTGTCGACGATCAACCTCCCGATCAAGACGCTGTTTATGGCGACGACGATCGGGATCTCGCTGCCGTTCGACCTGATGGTCTTCGCGTTGATCTACACGATGATCAAGGGTCGCGTCCGATTCACGACGCCGTTCCTGTTCTCGCTGGGTGCGCTCGTGTTGTTCATCCTCGGCGGGATCACCGGCGTCTTCCTCGGTGCGGTCGTCCTCGACTACGAGTTCCGGGGCACCTACTGGGTCGTCGCGCACTTCCACTACGTGATGGTCTCCGGTGTCACCGCGCTGCTCGGTGGCCTCTACTACTGGTGGCCCAAGATCACCGGGAAGATGTACTCCGAACGGCTCGGAAAGCTCAGCTTCGCGGTCTACTTCCTCGGCTTCAACCTGCTGTACTTCCCGATGTTTCTCGCCTGGGAGACGCCGCGGCGCGTCTTCCACTACGCTGAGAGCGCACAGATCTACCACCAGCTGGCGACCGTCGGGGCGTTCGTCCTCGGTGCGGGAGTGTTGCTCGTGTTCATCACGCTCGGCAAAAGTCTGGTTTCCGGCCCCGACGCGCCGGACAACCCGTGGACGTTCTCGCGAACCGCCGAGTGGGCGATCCCCTCGCCGCCGCCCCTCGAGAACTGGCCGAACCGACCCAGCTACGCGAGCGGCCGACTCGAGTTCGTCGACGACGCCCCCGCGGCGACCGACGGCGGCGTCGCCCACGGAGCGGCTGCAACGACCGAGAGTCACGAAGAGGAACACGCCGACCACGCCAGCATCTGGCCGCTCGGTATCGGTGCCGGGACCTTCGTCTTCTTCCTCGGACTCAGCGGCATCACGCCGTACGTCTACTCGTTCGTCGAGTCGAACATTCACAGCGGTGTCGGGGACTTCGTGAGTCTGGCCTCGGCACCCAACCAGAGTATCGTCTACCCGATACTGACGGCGCTCGGGCTCGGGCTGATGGGGATCACGCTGTTCCAGTTCGGCCGCGAGCAGTTCGACGCTCCCGAGATGGCGATCGCCGAACGCTGGCCGTTCGGCGGCATCAGCAACGAAAAGATGGGCGTCTGGGTCTTCCTGGCCTCTGACGTCGTCGTCTTCGGGGCCGCGATCGGTGCGTACATCTTCATGCGCATCCACGGCGGCTGGGACAACTGGCACCTCGAGTCGATCACGATGGCGGGCCTGTTCAACACGTACGTCCTGCTGACCTCGAGTTTCACGGTCATCCTCGCGCACGTGATGGCCGAACGCGGGAACAAGAAGGGGCTGCTCGGCGCGCTCAGCGCGACGATCCTGCTCGGGTTCGTGTTCATGGGCGTCAAGGCCTTCGAGTATAGCAGCAAGTTCGCCGACGGTCACTACTGGTTCAGCGGGATCGAGTACTCGTTGTACTTCGTGACGACCGGTCTGCACGCGCTGCACGTCATCCTCGGCCTGCTCGTCGCGGGCTTCATGATCTACCGCGTTGTCTCGATCGACGCCTACCTCGAGGATCACATGCCGGTGGAGTACTTCGGCCTCTACTGGCACTTCGTCGACATCGTGTGGGTCTTCCTGTTCCCACTGTTCTACCTGATGTAGCGGCTCGCCGCTACGCGGGTCGTTTCGCGTTCGACTGCGATTCCATTCTTCCTGACGGCTACTGAGACGGAGTTACGAGTCCTGGATGTCGCGTTCGCTGACGACACCCGCCGGTACCCGATACTGGTGTAGCGGTCCGGGCGATCGATCGTTCTCCCCACACTCGAGAGACCACAGCGCTACCGGCCGTAAGATCGGGCCAACGCTGAGAGCGCGGCGAGACGGCATAAATGCCGCCCACCGGCTCGAGCGACGATGTGCGAGACGGAGCGACGCCAACGAAGAGAGTGCAGCAAAGGCGACCGAAGCGACGGGACGAGAGCGACTCGAGCCCGAGCGTCAGCCGGCCCAGACCAGCGCGTAGACGAACGTAAACAAAAAGTAGACCAGAAACACTGAGATAGCCGCTTTGAAGTGGAACGTGAAGAGGTCGTACTCCTCGTCGTCGCGTTCGGCTTCGAACGCCTCGCGTTCGTCCTCGGAACACTCCCCGGCGTGGTCGACACCGATGTGGAACGTGGCGTATTGCTCGGATCGGAACGGCCGTCCGCAGTACGGACAGGTCTCGCCGGGCGATTCCTCCGGCGGTACATCGTACTCGCGCTCGAGTGACCGGTTGGTCGCCATTCGACCGACTATTGCGACGGCGGGAGGAAGTGTTTGCCGGTTCAGTAGTCCGAGCGGTCAGTGGGAGAGAAATCAGGAATCCGGACGAGTAGCGGGTCGAAAAGGGATCGAGTCGAGGAGATGGTTGCGGGGCGGTTACCCCGGAACGTACGGCGGGCTCATCGAGCCCTGGGAGACGAGATAGAGGCTCGCCATCGTGAAAAAGACCATCACGACGATCAGCGGGTACTGGCTCCTGATCGCTTGGAGTTTCCCGGGAAACAGGTCGAAAGAGACGGTGTGACTGACCCACACCGCGAGAACGTGGCCGAGCAGGATGCCGGCGATCTCAACGTAGCCGAACCAGCCCGGGAGCGCGTACCGGGTCGGGTTCGGCGGCGGTGAAAGCGGCATCGCCAGCGCGTCGATCAGCGACGGCCACAGCGAGAGCCCGAAGCCGATGTAGTGTGCGAAGTGGTAGCCGGCCGCGATGGCGAGCAGCGGCGCGGCGAAACGGAGCCCGAGATACCGACGGGAGAGGTACGTCTCTGCCCGCTCGCGGGTCCGATCGATCGCGATCCAGTACACCTTCCAGAACAGGGCGAAGCCGCCGACGAGCAAGAGCAGGTAGACGAGTACCGGTGGGAGGCCGATTCCGACGAGCCCTCTGACGGTCCGAACGCCAACCGGAGTGACGATAAACCCGCTGTAGGTGAGTTCCCAGACGAGCGCGAGCACGAACGCCACGACGGAGGTGTCAGTGACCAGGTCGTCGTCGCTCAGCCGAGAGCCGGGAAATCGCAGTTCGAACCCGTCATCGGTGCGCTGGATCGGTGCGACGGCGCCGTAGAGTCGAAACCACAACGAGAGCGGGTCGCCGCGACGGAACCACGTCTCGGGGGAGAAGACGACCGCACTCGAGATCGTAAACAGCGAGTACATCACGAGCACGAACACCAGCGCGCGCGCCGACGAGGTCAGCGGGGCGACGACCTCGAGCCAGACGAACGTCAACAGCGCCACGACGGCTGGCCAGGAGCCGAAGTCCGACGGGTACGATTCGTAGCCGTTGGGCAGCGCCGCGGCGATCCGCCGCCAGGGGTTCAGCGCCGGCCACGGGTTGCCGACGGTATACGCGACGATCGTCAAGAGTGCCCGCCCGCCGACGAACGTCAGCAGGACGGTCGCGCTGACCAGCCCGATTGCGGGACCCCAGATTCCGGCGAGCAGGGTCAGCGCGAGTCCGAGGAGACCGACAACCCCGAGCAGGAGCGAGCCCGCAGTCAGGAGCCGGTCAGTCGTGGTCTCGAGCGCGCGGTCGTGGTAGGTCCCGATCACGTCGCGATCGGTGACGAGCATGGTCAACAGCGCCGACGCACCGACGGCACCGCCGCCGGTCGCGAGGTAGAGCCACGTCGGAACCGACACGTCGCTGCCCCCGGAGAGGCCGGCTGCCACGTTGCTCGCGGCGACGACGCCGGTGCTCGCGGCGAGGACCGCGAGGGCGAACACGAACCCGATGCCGGTCCGGCGACGGAGAGCCGAACGTCCACTCATTGCCGGCGATTCGCACCCGCGATCCATCTACGTGTCGCTTCCGTGCGATCGCGGTCGGTCCCGTGCGACCGTCGATCGAACACCTTCTTCCGGCGGGCGCGCAGACGCCGGCCAGCCCGGCGAGCGATCGTATGAGGAAGGTATAAGTATCCGTCAGTCTCATTCCTCACCAATGGCGAGTATTCGGAACTACGCATTGATTTACGTGGCGCTGATACTGCTGGCGACGGGGAAGTTCGTCTTCTTCCACTTCCCGGAAATATTCACCTACGAACTCGCAGTGGGCGGGACGATGGTTCTGGCGGCCATCAAGGTATCCCTGATCGCCGGCTACTTCCAGCACCTGAAAGACGAGCCGCGGTCGATCACCTACCTGATGCTCACCGCATTGTTCATGGTGCTCCTGCTCACCCTCGCAGCAGGGTACTCGATCCAGTAACGCCACCACACAGCCGGCGTTTGAAACCGAATCGAACCTTCTCTCTCCTTTCTGACGATGTCAGTGCCGTCGGCACCACTCTACCGATCGGACAGTCCCATCGCTCGACGCTCACCGGTGACGTGACTGCTCGAAGGAGGTGTCCACAGCACGAACGGACTCGCGAGGGCCGGACTCGGCTGCGTCCGCGTCTGAACTGGAGTCGGCCAGTGGCTTCGAATCGGCGGGATACTCCGTTTGCTGGCGGTCGAGTCGGTCCCGGATTTGCTCGAGGTTGGCGTAGAGGAACCGCAATCGATCGCATTTCTCCCGCGGATTCGCGTGGAAGCGCCACGGGCTGTCGGATTCGAAGTGAACGTCGGTCTGGGTCACGAGGGCGTGTCCGAGATAGGTACCGAACGTCCGCGGGCGAACGCCGATCGCGTCGCAGTAAGCGCTCAGTTGCTCGTACACGCGGTCGGCGTGGGGCGTCTCTTCGAGCAGCGTGGCCCGAACGCCGGCCTCGAAGTCGCCGAACGCGAATTCGGCGAGTTTCAGGGTGAAGAAGCCGGGATCAGCGACGGGGTTTCGATCGAGCGCGCTGTACTCCCAGTCGATGACGCGCTCGATCGCGCCGTCGTCGGCGACGAGGACGTTGCCCGGGTGGTAGTCCCCGTGTGCGGGGACCGTCGGATACTCGACCGGCTCGGACACCGCCGGCGGCGTCACGTCGAGTTCGGACGGGGTCAGCTCGCGATGGACCGTCTTCGGTGACACCGTCACGCGAGGCCCCGCGTGGGTTCGCTGTAGCCGACCGATCCAGTCGAGTCCCGTCTCGAGGATCCGAGCGAAAGCGTCCGGATCGGGTGGCGTCTCCAGTCGAGCCACGACGTCCATGAGCGGCGCGCCCGCGGCCGGTGATTCCGACAGCACCGGACCGAGCGGAGACTCCTCGAGCGCCACGTCGGGGAGCGTCCCCGTCAACGGGCTGTCCGCAGCCGCGAGCGCCGAGAGGGTCGACGCCGCGCGTTCGTTGTAGCGGCCGTGGTGGGGGGCGTTCGGTACTTTCCGGACGGACTCGAGGTCGCCGTCAGCGAGTTCGAAGACGATCGACCGGTTCGCGCCGCGTCGGAGCACTCGCGTCCGCTCGGAGCCAGCCCCCGATTCGGCGTCCGCTTTCGACGCCGACGGCCGCGTCCGGCAGACGGCGACGTAACTAGGATACGACTGTGAGACGACGCCCATTCTGTTGGCGAGGGTCGCACCGCCACGAAGCAGCCGAGCCGCCGTCGTGTCCGCCTCGATCGTGTCCAACACCCATTCGAGGGCGTCGGGATCGGCGACCGGCACCGCCCACCGGTATCGACTTCCACCGGGGAGGAGCCCGAACAGTTCGACCTCGTCAAACCCCCTGTCCTCGAGGGCCGCGACGAACCGCGAGGGGATCGATCGCCAGACTGTCGCCGGGGACCGATCGCCGGTCGTCGCCGATCCGCTCTCGAGGCCGACCAGATCGGTCGCCCCGGTCGTTCGGGGCCAGCCGTGTGTCTCGGTGACGAGCGTCCCCCCGTCCTCGAGCGACGCGGTGAGCTCGTCGACGTGATCGAAGAAGTCGCGGTCCGGTGCCCGCGGTCCCGTCGTAACGATCGTCTCGAACGAACGATCGCGGACCGCCGAAGCGAGGTCGTCGCCCGCGAGCGACACGACGTCGGCCCCCTCGAGCGCCGGTCGGGCCTCGAGGAACCGCCTACCGGTATCGGTCGGCTGATGCGTGTAGACCGTGTCGGCGAGTCGACTCAGAAGCGGCGTCGTGCGTCCCCAGCCGGGACTGAGATCGAGACAGGAGCCGGAGATATCGTCGGCGACGAGGGCGTACCAGCCGTCGTATCCGACGCCGAAGAGCGACGTGAGTATCGAACGCGGCTCGTCGGCGGTCTCGAGCAGAGTTCGGACCGCCGCGTGTCGCTCACCCCGCTCGAACTGATCGACGAACGATTGGAGGGCTGCCCCGTCGGTATCGGAATCGAGGGGTCGTGTGTTCACGTTCTCGATGCCGACTATATCGTATTTTGATATGAACGCGTTACCGGTATATAGCGCTCCGGAAGGGTATTGTTACCAGCGGAGACGAGCGAGCCGATGTGAGAGCGGCCACTCTCGTGAGCGCACGAACGGACCGGAATGCCGCGAGTCGAGCGTGAGCGCACGAACGGACCGGAATGCCGCGAGTCGAGCGTGAGCGCACGGACACAGCGCAGGCCAGTCGGTCACCCGAACGCAATCGGTCGCCACTCGGGGGAACGCGACGACCGAACCCGTGTCTCGAGCAGAAAATAGTGAGTCGAGAATCGAGAGCAGGGGAACAAAATAGAGGTGGGATCGAGAACGGGGACGCCCGGAAACCCGAGACCAGCGACCGCCGACGAGGCTAGGTCAACAGCGCGAGCGTCTCTCGAGGATCGACCAGCCCGCTGAACGTGATCAAGCAGCCCCAGATGCCGACGCCGAGTGCGATCACGCCGGTGAGGGCGATCAGGTTCGAGACGTAGGGAACCAGAACGAGGACGGCGACGCCCATCCCCGCTGAAATGAGGGCGATGAGCGCGACCGATCGGCCGACGCCGCCGTAATCGAACGCGATCTCGCGGTACATGACGAAGACGTTAACGGCCGTGTAGACGCCGTAGGTGACGACGGTGGCGAACGCCGCCCCGGCGACGCCGAACCGCGGGATCAAGAGCACGTTGAGGACGGCGTTGGCCGCGGAGGTGACTCCCTTCGCGATCGCGCGGTCGGACGCGCGGCCGAGGTAATCCAGCCCGTTGGTCGTCACGTTGGTGATCGCCTGGAAGATAACGTAGATCGCCATCAGCTGAAGGACGGGGACGGCGCCGGCGTAGTCCGCGCCGAACACGAGCCGAATGGCCGGATCGGCGACGAGGATCAGCCCGACTGCCGCCGGAATGTAGAGGAGGAGGACGTACTGCAGCGTCGACTCGTAGATCCGCGCCGCCTCCTCGAGCGCGTCGTTGGCCTTCTGTTCGCCGTATGTCGGCGAGACGGAGAAGCCCAGCGAGCCGGCGGGAACGAGCACGAACTCCGTGATCTGCTTACTGAGCACGTAGTAGCTCACGGCCACCGGATTGAGGAAGAACCCGACGAGAACCGTATCGATCCGGTTGTCGAGGATGCTCGCGCTGGTCGAGGCGGTCAGCGGGATGCTGTACCGCAGCATTCGATTGCGCAGCGTCGTCTCACCGCCGTCGTCGTCGTAGGTCACGTAGAACCGTCGGTAGAGGAGGACGATTCCGACGACTGCCGCGAGCACTGCGCCGACCAGATACCCCATCATCGCGCCGACGACGCCGAGTCCGAGGACGGTAAAGGCGACGACGAAGCCGACCCGCGTGACGTTGTTGACGACGTTGACGACGGCGCTGAGTTCGACCTGGTTGAACCCCTGAAAGACCGTCTGGGTGTAGGAGTTCAGCGACTGAAAGACGAGATAGACGCCGCCGACCAGCAGTAGCGTCGCCGCTTCCGGCGTCTTGAGAAGGGCAGCGAGTTGCTCGTGGCCGACAATCAGCGCGGTGGAAACGATGCCGATCAACGCCAGTCGAAATCCGAGCGACGTCCGGAGGAGGTACGGGATCTTGCCGGGATCGGTCTCCTTGGACTCGGAGACGTATCGGGCGGCCGAGCGAGCGATTCCGAGATCGGTAAACATCCCCGCGACGCCGATAACCGCGATCACGAAGAACAGCAACCCGTACTCGTCGGGCGTGAGCAGTTCCCGCGCGAGCAGCAGCATCAACACCCCGTTCGCGATGTTGGTGACGAGACGAGCCCCCAGCGTCGCCTTGAAGCCGTCGACGATTCGCTCAGTAACGGACATTAGTCAACGCGAACGCCGGCCGGGTCAGTCGAGAGGCGACGACAGCGCGACGTCGTCGACTTCACGAGCGCGGACCGGGGATCTGCCGTCGCACGGTCCGACCGGTGACGAACGGCGAGCACGTTCCTGATCACTGCGTTGACCGTCGCCGACGGACGGCATTGTTATCATCCGCCTACCCGCAATCGAGACGGGCTCCCCTCCGGAAGGGATGACGTAACCCGCGCGACGCCGCTCGAGAATCTCGTTCGGTGACCGGACGGCTGTCGACCGGGCGGCAGCGAGGAGTCAGCCGTCGGTGTCTCCGTCCCGATTCGCCCAGTCGTCACCCCTCGAGTTCGGGTTCGGGCTCGTCGTCCGGTGCGACGCTTTCCGCCGAGAACTCCGCCCTGAGCCGGACCGTATCGTTGGTGATCTCGTCGATCGCGTCGTCCTCGAGCGGGACGATGTCACCGGACGCGGGCTCCCAGTCGAGCACGGCCTTGATCGAGTCGGTCATATCCGGTTCCGGATCGAGGTGTGCACCCTCTTCGTCGGCGGCGACGACGGTACCGAGCGTCTCGCCGTCTGCACTTTCGACGGGCTTGCCGACGTCGTCGTCGGTAACGGTGGGACTCATTCCGTCGACAGTAACGCTCCACCCCGGAAGCCGTCTCGGCCTGCACGACCCGGGCGGCCCCGGTTCCGTCACGCTAACTCGAGGGCCGTCCGCAGATCCGACTCCACGGCGTCGACCTTGCTCCGGTCGTACAGCGCCGCCGCCGGATGGAACGCCGGCACGACGCGGCAGACCTCGCCCGAAGTGCCACGCGCCTCGCGCTCGAACTCGCGCCCGTGCAGGTCGGTGATCGTCTCGTCCGTCTCGAGGAGTTCGTCCGTCGCGAAACTCCCCAGCGGAACGAGCACGCTCGGATCGACGCGCTCGATCTCCGCCTCGAGCACCGGCCACCAGGCCTCGATCTCGTCGACGTAGGGATCGCGGTTCTCCGGCGGCCGTACTTTGACGAGGTTGGTGATATAGAGATCGCGACGGTCGTAGCCGATCGCCTCGAGCGCTCGGTCGAGTTGCTTTCCGGCCTGCCCAACGAAGGGTTCTCCCTGCGTGACTTCCTGCTCGCCCGGGGCCTCGCCGACGAGCATCACGTCCGCCGACAGCGGTCCGACGCCGGGGACGAACCGATCCCGATCGAACTGGTCGTCGGGCACCGTCTCGAGAACCGTCTCGAACTCCGCGTCGAACTCCCAGTCGGTCGCGGTTCGGTCGCTCATCGAGTGGGACTGCGACTGCGTCGAGGAAACACCTTTTCGCTGCGCACGCTACCCGACCGAGCGGTCGTACCGGCGGCCGTCGCTCGACGGGTAGAGCCGCCGCCGACGGCTGGGGTACCGCTCGCTCGAGGCAGTCGCCCACCGAAACAGCGATCCCGTGCCGTTCGGCGCGCAGTCCTCTCGCCGGGAGCCGTCGAGGGGCGACCGAGACCGTGCCGATCGATGGCCCGCTCGAAACGGATCGCGGGCATATGCATGCTGTAGCGCTTTCCCTCGAACGGACGGATGGTGAAGAACAGATGGCATTCACACCGCCGACCGAGTGTCCGATCTGCCGTGACGTACTGGAGCTCGATCGGACGCTCGAGGACCACCTCGTCGGGGCCCACACCCACGACGAAGTCGCCCGCTATCTCGCCACCCGCCACGACCGAGCCGAGATGCAGCCGATCTCCGACTGATACGGTCTACTGTAACGATTTAGCGGCGCGACCGCGTCCGGCCTGCGGTCGCGCTGGAAATGACTTACAGTAGTCCGTATGAAGCGCCGGCAGTCGAACGCGGTTTGATCGCTCGCGTCGACAGCGACTGCTCCCGGCCCCGCATCTCACGCAGCCGTGCAGGCTTCGCGTCCCGTCATAACGCGAGCGCGGATCGGACGTCACCCCGTCCCGTCGACCGTATACTCCGGGATCCAGGGCGGCATCGACCGCGCTTTCGACCACTCGAACAGGTGCCGCTTCTCGTTCGCGTAGTAGTAGCGATAAGCGTCGACGTAGTCGTCGGCCGTCCACCCGTCCGTCACCTGCGGCGGGTCCTCGCGGCCCTCGGCCGGCCACTCGAGGTCGCGAACCCGGTCGTCGTCGAGCGATCGAACGGTCGCCCAGCAGCCGTGGCGCTCCGTCGGGTCGTGATCCCAGCGATAGCGCCACTCCTCGTGCGCCGCGTCGGTGTAGTCCCGAAGGGTCCGCCAGTTGGCGATCGATCGCGCCGCCCAGCGAGTCAGCGGGTGGTCGGGATGCGTGAAGTACAGCGCGTCGGATTTCGGGTAGCCGTTTCGCTGGACCGCCGTCGTCAGCACCATCGAACACTCGAAGACGCTGCTCGTGACGTGGCGATCGACGAGCCACGCCGCGGCTCGCTCGAGGTCGCGATCGAGCCAGAAGGCGTTGACCATGGTCGGGGTACGTCGTGCAGCGGGGTATGTCTCTCACCGGCCGGCCAACGGCGGGGTACAGTTCGGTACTCACCGGTGCGATGGAGCAGCCGCTCACGGTCTGAAGAACTGAAAGAGAGACGAGATGGGCGTTAGTCGCCGCCGCCGAACATCTCGCGCATCATCGGATGCATCTCCATCATCTGCTCCTCGGCGATCTCCTCGTACAGCTTGTACGTGATTGAGACGGCCAGCAGCAGCCCGGTTCCGCTCACACCGCCGATGGTGCCGAGCATGTTGGCCCAGACGGCCAGCAGGCCGACCAGCGCACCGCCGATGACGGTCACTTGCGGAATATAGCGCTCCATGACCTTCTCGATGACGCCGATGTTCTGTCGGAAGCCGGGAATCTGCATCCCGGAGTTCTGAATCTGTTTCGCCGTGGACTCGGGGCCCATGTCCGTCGTCTCGACCCAGAAGATGGCGAAGATCGCGCCACCGACGACCATGAAGGTGACGTCGATGCCGATCCGGATCATCACTTGCCACCACTCCTGAGTGACGGGGGCAGTAATCCACAACCAGTCCTGGGGCGAGTAGATCGGGGCCACGTAGTAGAAGAACCCGCCGTCGGGTTGGCCCTGCGAGTAACTCCCGAGCCAGGCGGGCATCCCCGCCCACTGTTGATTGAGGATCTGCCCCATGAACTGGATGTTCGCCTGCACTGCGCGAACGAGGATCATCGGCAGGACGCTCGCGTAGATGAGCTTCACGGGGAAGCGACCGCGAGCGCCCTTGACCCGGGCGTGGCTCAGCGGGATCTCGACGCGGACCGACTCCGCGTAGACGACGATCCCGAAGATGAGCACCGTCGTGAACAGGGCGATGATGTGTCCCTCGCCGAGCAACAGCGTCTGTAGGCCAGCGCCGGAGATGAGCGACCCCATCTCGACCTGTCCGGTCAGGATGCGGTACCAGTCGAAGAAGAACCCGCCTTGAACGGGGTTGATGAGTCCGGAGACCAGTCGCTGGCTCACGCCGGCGATGATGAACAGGCCGATCCCGCTGCCGACGCCCCACTTGCTGACGACCTCGTCCATGTAGAGGATGAGGATACCGCCCATGACGATCTGGGCGAACATCAGCATCTGTACCTGCGTCTGATCGAGGGTGAGCCCGCCGAGCTGGAGCTGGGGCACTGCTGGCAGGAAGCCGCCGGCGAACACCATCGGGAGCCCGGTCAGGATGACCATCATGACGACCAGTACCTTCTGGAGGCCCTGGTAGAGAACCTGATCCCGGGGATCGTCCGTATCGAGCCCGAGCAGGTTCGCACCGCCGAGCAGCTGCAAGACGATGCTCGCGGTGACGATCGGTCCGATACCGACCTGAAGCACCGATCCGTGCGCCCCGGCGAGGATCGCGCGGAACTGTCCGAAGAGGTCGTCCGCCCCGCCGGACTGGTACCCGAGCAGCGTGATGTTCGTCAGGAAGAAGTACAACATGAGGATGCCGACCGTCCACATCAGCTTCCGCTTGAAGGGGACGTGCCCCTCCGGACGGCGCACTGCTGGCATCCTCGTCAGGACCGGTTCAGCGGCTTCCTTCCATCCCATAGTTATTCCTCGTCCTGTTCAGCGTCGGCTTCGTCGTCCTCGGCCTCGGCCGCGCGTTCCTCGCCGCGCTCGGAGAGGACCGCCTCACCGCCGCCGGACTCGAGTTTCTCCTCGGCCGCGGCGGAGAACGCGTCCGCGGTGACCGTCAGCTGATTGCGGACCTGGCCCGATCCGAGGACCTTGACGACGTCGACTTCGTGGCCGTCCTCGACGATATCGCGCGCGTCGAGTACGTACCCGTCGTCGGTCTCCTCGGCGAGGTCCTCCGCGACGTAGAGGATCGCGTCCTCGTCTAACTTCTGGACGTCGATCTCCGCGACCGTCTCGCGGATGTCGTGGGGTCGCTTGAAGCCGTGTTTCCCCTTCGGTTCGTAGTTGTGGAACTCGTGTTTGCTGCGCCCGGCACGGCCGCGGCCACCGCGATGGCCCGCACCGCGTCGATTCTTGTGGGAACCGCCGCTGTGGGTCCGCGATCCGCGCTGGCGTCGTTTTTTGCTCGTCATGATTATCGCATCGATTCTAGGAGGTCGTTAATCTCCCCGGTTGTATGCTTTCCGAGTTGGCCGCCCTCGACGGTCGGCTTTTTGATACCGTCGTGACCCCCCCGCGGCGGGTGGAGTCGAAGCGTCGGTGACAGTCCCTCGTCACGAAGCGTCGTCTCCTCCGCCAGGAGCGCCTCGGCCAGTTCGCCGAAGTCGTCGTACTCCGTGTTGTCGACCAGCCACTCCTCGTCGACGTCCGCCTGCTTGCCCTCGAGGGGCTCCGCTCGCTTCGCGAGCAGGGTCTCGATCACGTCCGCGTCGGGCTCTCCGACGGCGACGTAGTCGTTGACCTTGGCGATCATCCCCTCGTACGGGTCGGTTTCGGGGACGAGCGTGCAGTGGTTGACGTTGTGGATATTGAGCATCGACAGGGTGTCCTGGACGTCTTCCTGTCGATTCACTTCGCCGCGGATCTGGACGATCGCTTTCATTGATCGGCCACCTCGGCTTCGTCTCGGCCGCCTCGCTGTCGCGGCTGTCGCGACTGCGAAGCGTTCTCGAGCGCGTTGTACGTCGCTTTCGCGAGGTTGACCGTCGTTCGAGTGTTGCCGTGGCTCTTCGTCCAGGCGTTCTCGATGCCGGCCAGCTCGAGGACGTGACGGACGGTGTCGCTGGCGGCCAGTCCCAGCCCTTCGGGGGCCGGAATGACCTCGACGACGACGGAGCCGGCTTTGCCGGTCGTCTTCCGCGTTAGCGAGTGAGGCCGTTCCGAGCGGTCCTCCCAGGAACCCGAACCGCGGGGCACCTGGATCATGTTCAGCTTCGCGATACCGATCGCTTTCTGGATGGCAGAGCCGACCTGGTCGTCTCGACCCTCGGCGTAGCCGACGAACCCGTTTCGGTCGCCGACGGCGACGACGCAGCGGAACTTCACGCGTCGTCCGGAGTCGGTCATCCGCTGGACCATGTTGATGTCCAGTACTTCGTCTTCCAGTCCGGGGAGGAGCTGGTCGATAATTTCGGGTTCCTTCAGCGGGAGGCCCGAGTTGAGGGCGGTCTCCATGTCCTCGATTTCGCCCTCCTGGACCTTCCGGCCGAGACGGGTGACGGGTTCCCATCCGCTATCGTTGTAGTTACTCATTCGAGAATCGCCTCTCGTACCTCGTCGAAGTGTTCAGGGAGATCCGTTGCGTCGAACTCGCCGCTGTACAGCGGCTCGTCGAGCTGTTCGGCGTAGTCGGCGATATGCTCGCCGCGCGTGCGCGACCAGTCAGCGAGTACGCTGTCGTTGTGCGGGATCTCGAGGCCGGCGTCGATCGCGCCCTCCTGTACCGCAAACACCTTGTTGCCGGGCGTCGCCGTGTTGAGGCCGATGTCGAGGACCGCTTCCTCGAGACCGGCGTCGACGGCTCGTTTGCCGGCCAGGAGGCCGGTCAGATACGCCGCGGAAATGTTACTCGTGGGGGCGTCCCAGCCGTACTCCGCCAGATCGCTCGAGTGCGCGCTTGCAAGCGTCTCGTCTCCCTGAGGTCCGGGAGTGATCAGCTGCGCCGTAGTATGCTTGTTACTCTTGCGAGCAACGAGGCGGGGCTTTCCCGATTTCAGCAGGCGCAACCTCTGGTGGTAGTCCGTCCGGACCTCACGGCGACGCCGCATCGGCACTTTGTATCGTGGTCCTGTCGCCATTATTGGTCACCGTAGTTTTCGTCGATATAGTTCAACAGGTACTGGACGCTACGGAACTCCCCGCCGCCCGCCTTCTTGTAGAGCGTGCGGTACTGCGTGGGCGTCAGTTCGCCCTTGTCGCGGAGGTCGCGTAGCTTCCGGCGCTGTGCGCGAATCTTCTTCTGCCATTCTTCTTTCTCGTTCTGGCGCGCGCCCTTCTTGCCGCGGCGCTTGCCCTGGCCGTTCTGGTGGCCGTAGGCGCGTTTCGCGTTGCGCTCGCGGGCGCGACCGCGAGAGTTACCGGAGGGTTCGTCGGCCTGAATGCGACCCTCGTCGACGAGTTCGCGGATCTCGTCGCGAGTAATCGCTTCGGCGATGTCTCCCTGCGCGTCCGGGTCGAACCAGACGCGGTTCTTGCCGACGTCCATGACGTCGGCCGCCAGTCGCTTCTGTGCGCTCAGATCAGTCATCTGATTCCACCTCGACTTCCTCGTAGGTCGGGTTCAGGACGCGAATGCCCTGGTCTTCCGCTTCCTCTTCGATCCGTTCGCGCTTGCGCGCGCCGACCGCAGAGGCGATGCGGACCGCTTCGCTGTCGCCGTCGACGCCCTCGAGGTCGCCGAGATTCTCGACGTACACTTCCTCGAAGCCGCTGGGGTGTTTCCCCCGGACCGCTTTCGGCGTTCGGAAACCGGCCTCGACTTTCGGGCCCTTGCCCTTGACGCCGCGGCGCTGCTTGGACAGCTGGCCGCGGGGTCGTCGCCAGGATTCCGGCGTCCGCTTTTTCTTGTGGTAGTCCTGTCGCTTGAACTGCGGTTTCCCCTCGCTCCGGCGGCGGTTGAGGAGTCGCTCCTCGTTCTCGGAGAGGTCGGGCGTCTTCTCGGTCAGCCCGCGGGGCTGCAGTTCCGTCTCGACGTCTTCGTCGGGTTCTTCTTCCTCGGCGCTCTCGTCCTCGATCTCGGCTTCGGTCTCGTCGGTGACCTCGAGGTCGCCGACGTCGGCCTTGATACGAGCCGCGAGCGCGTTCCCGACGCCGTCGGCATCGGCCAGGTCGTCCTGGTCGGCTTCCTTGACGTCCTCGATGGACTCGAAACCGGCATCGCGCAGCGCGTCCGCTTTGCTCGCGCCGACGCCGCTGATGTCCTCGAGCGTTCGGGCGTCGTCCGAGGCTTGCTCGTCGTTCGATTGATCGTCTGCCATCTTTTAGACGCCTCCTTTGGCGGGTTTGGTGGTGATGTAGACCCCGTCCTGGAAGACGCGGGTGTCCTTGCCGCTGACCTTCGTCAGCTGCTCGATGTCGGCCGCCGTCTGTCCGACATCTTCTTTGTCGGGGCCGGACAGGACGAGTCGCTCCTCGTCGACGGCAACGTCGGTTTCACCGTGGATAGTCGTTCGTCGCGGTGCCTTTTCGCCGAGGAAGTTCTCGATGACGACCTCCTCGCCTTCCACGCGGACCTGCATCGGGAAGTGAGAGTAGAAGACTTCCATCTCGTACTCCCAGCCCGCGGTCACGCCGTGGAAGGCGTTTCGAATGTGGCTCTCGAAGGTGCCGACGGTCGAATTCGTCTTCGCGTCCTCAGCACCGCTCTCGATTACCACCTGATCGTCGCCGGTCTCGACGGTCACGTCGGGGTACCAGAGGCGGCGCGTCACGCTGCCTTCCGGCCCTTCGACGGTCACGTCGAACCGATCGACCTCGACGGTTACGTTCTCGGGAATTTCCAGTTCTACTCGCATGGTCAGTAGACGTATGCGATCACCTGGCCCCCAATACCCTGCTCACGAGCCTCGTAGTGGCTCATGATGCCGCTGCTCGTCGTGACGACGAGCGCACCGAAGTCTCGAGCGGGGAGATAGCGCTTCTCCCACTTCTCGAAGTCCTCGGAGCCGACGGCGTAGCGGGGCTTGATGGGGCCGCACTGGTTGATCGCTCCTTTCAATTCGACCTCGAACTGACCGGCTTTACCGTCGTCGACGTACTCGAAGCCGTCGATGTACCCGCGGTCGTAGAAGACCTCGAGTACGCTGCCGATTTCGTTCGAGGCGGGCGTTACCTCGTGGGTGAGATGACCCACACTCTCGGCGTTATCGAGTCCCGAGAGCGCGTTACTGAGTGGATCGTTTCCGGTCATGTTATCGATACTTCCTGAATCCCATGTCGCGGGCGATCTCGCGGAAGCACTGCCGGCAGAGATTGATGTCGTACTTCCCGACGAGTCCCTGCTCGCGGCCACAGCGCTGACAGGACTCGATCTGTCCCGTCCGCTTTGCTGCGTGCTCGCCCGTGCGGTCGTTTTCTGTTTCGCTTTCACTCATCGTCTGTGCCCTCAACGGTCACGTCGAAGTTCGCCTCGAGGAACGAAATAGCGTCCTCGGGGGTCAGTCGGTGGCTCGAGGGGATCGAGCGGGTCGCCTTGTCGCGCTTGGCGATGCGGTAGCCCGGACGCACCAGGTTGACGGTGACGTCCAGCCCGTAGATCCCGACGTTCGGGTCGTACTCCTGGCTGGGGAAGTCGGTGTGTTCCGCGACACCGAAGCTGAAGTTCCCCGTGTCGTCGAACTGCGACGACGAGATGTTCGCCAGGGGAAGCGCCGTCTCGAGGAAATCGAGTGCGTCCTGGTCGCGAAGGGTGACCTTCGCGCCGATCGGATCGCCCTGACGGATGCCGAAATCGGGTTCGGTCCGTTTCGCCTGCGTGCGGACGCTCTCCTGACTCGTGACCTCCTCGATGATGTCCTCGGCCTTACCGAGTTCGCGACCGCCCTGGCCGACGCCCATGTGGACGACGACCTTCTCGACGCGGGGCTCGCGCATTTCGTGGAAGTCAGCGTTGTCGGCTTCGCTCATTCGTCATCACCTGTGCTCACGGTTTCACCGTTCGCGTCTTCCGACGCGTCCGCGTCGCCCGTGAAGTTCTCGTCGATGACGACGACGTACTCTTCGACGGTTTCGAAGCCGCCGTCGTCCATCGAGACGCCGACGTTGTTCGATCCGCTGCCCGCCGTGATATCGATCGCGTCGATCTCGCCGACCTTGCCGCCGTGGTTGCCACGGACGGCCGTCACGAGCGCACCCTCCTCGTACGGGAAGTGCGCGACGACGGATTTGTCGTCGTTGTCGATGACGATCGAGTCCTTCGGTCGGTACTCGTCGGAATCGGTGAGGACGTTCGTTCCGTCGTGAAGCGTCAGCTGCGTGTCGCCGCCGGGAACCTGCTGTTTGCCCTCGATCTTGCCGAGGCGGCTCCCCGCTGCGTCCTCGTCGATCGCGGTCAGCGCGAGCCGACCGCCCTCGTCGGGGAAGACGCGGTAGTACTCCTCGAGAGCGGGGAAGGCAACGATGTCGAACATGCCGATCGGGCGCTGTTCGTCGTTGATCGCGTCCCCGTTAATGAGGATTGAATCCTCCGAGAGCGCGTAGCGCGCTTCCTTGCGCGAGTCCACGTAGCCGAGCACGTCCCGCAGGAGGACGACGAGCGGCACGCCGTCCTCGCCGTGCGGGCCGGCACCGGCCTTTACCGTGAAGGTCTCGGTCTTCCGCTCGACCGGCCAGGACTTCGGAACCGACAGTCGCTTCTGGTGTTTCGTCATTCGGTATCACCTTCGAGACGCGCCTCGCGACGCTCGTCCTCGAGGTCGAGCGCCGTGAGACGGACGTTCGACGGGTCGAGCGGCCGCGGCACTTCTTCGCCGTCGGCCGTCTCGACGGTCACGTCCTCGACGTGGATGGTCCCATCCTCGAGGATCGCGCGCATGACCTCGCCTTCCTCGCCGGCGTGGTCGCCGCGCATAACCTCGACCGTGTCGCCCGCGTTGACGCGGGTTCGACGGGTGTCGTACTCCTCGCGGAGGTCGTCGGACAGCGTCGCGTGCAGTTGCTTCCCTCGCTCGTGCAGCGGCGCGTTTCTCGTCTGCGTTCGCTGTTTGTGTGGTTGCGTGGTCATATCTATACGATCATCGTCGCCGTGCTGGCGATTGCTCCGAAGCGTTCCGCGACTTCGCGGGCGATGGGCCCTTTGATCTCCGTGCCGCGGGGCTCCTCGTTCTCGTCGATGATGACCGCCGCGTTGTCCTCGAACTTGAGCCGCGTGCCGTCCGGCCGGCGGATCGACTTCCGCTGGCGAACGACGACGGCCTCGAGGACCTGTCGGCGCATCTCCGGGGTACCCTTGGTGACCGAGACGGTCACCTTGTCACCGATCCCCGCCTTCGGCTGGCGGTTCTTGGTGCCGTGGTAGCCCGCGACGCTGATGACCTTCAGCTCACGCGCGCCGGTGTTGTCGGCACACGTGACCAGGGATCCCTTCTTGAGTCCCTGCGTGACGTCGGCTTTCATCGCCTCCATCACTCGTCACCCTCGTCTTCGTCCGCCGCGAAGTCCTCGTCCGAAAGTTGCGGCTCAGGCTCGGCCTGGCTCGTGAGTTCGGCGAGGTCCTCCGCGGTTGCTTCGGCGGTTACTTCGACGACCACGTGCGATTTCGTCTTCGACAGTGGTCGGGTCTCTGCGATCTTGACCGTGTCACCGACCGAGAGCGGCTCGAGCACGCCCGGTACGTGTGCCGGGATGCGCGAGCGTCGTTTCATGTGCCGGTCGTACTTCGGGACCGCCACATCGTACTCTCGCTCGACGACTACGGTCTTGTCCATGTCCGTCGAGACGACCGTCCCCTCGAGGATCTGTCCTCGAACGGAGAGGTCGCCGTAGAACGGACACTTCTCGTAGTCGTATTCCTCCGGATTGTTCGGTTCCGGAGGGGTTTCAACGTCTAGTCCTATTGCCATGGTGAGTCACCATTCGTTTCCGTGCGTCGGGCGGGCCGTGAGAGCAGCCGCGATCCATCGACCGTAACGTAGGCTACATCCTCGCCAGCGCAGTCCGCAGGGGGAGAGGATCGTTCCTCGAATCCCCCGGCGGGTTCAGTGTCGGCCAGTTTGGACGCAGTCCCCGACCCCTTCGCGAGATCGGCGGCGTCATCTGTGATCGCGAACTCGAACGTCGAGCCCGACTTCGGCACCATCACGACCCGAGACTCGCCGTCGTCGCGAACTTCTATCGAGAGGGTCTTCGTCGTCTCGATGACGACCCGTCCCTCGAGACCGACCCGCGAGGAGTCGTCGCTCTCGACGACTCGCACGGGGAGCCCGTTGAGTTCGTGTCGCGGCAGGGTCTCGGGTGTCAGTGCCATTTGTGTATCGTTATTCCGCGGTTGCGTCCGCTTCGTCCTCGAGATCGCCTTCCTCGCGCTGGATCGTCTTGATCCGCGCGACGGTGCGACCGAGTTCGCCGATGCGACCCGGGTTCTCCGGGGCACCACCGGCGGCGAGGACGGACTTCTGGTTCAGCAGTTCCGTCTCGAGTTCCTCGAGTTCTTCCTCCCGTTCGGCGGGAGTCATGTCGCGGATCTCTTCGACGCGGAGGATCGCCATCAGGCGTCACCTCCCTCGTCCGGATCCGCTTCGTCGGTGTCTGCCTCGTCCGCATCTGCCTCGTCCGTCTCCGCTTCCTCGTCCATCTCCTCGACGAGCTCTTCGGCTTCCGCTTCGACGTCTTCCTCGAGCTCCTCGAGCTCTTCGTCGACGTCTTCGTCGCCGGGGACGTCGACCTCGTCGAACTCCTCGTCGGCCTCGACCTCTTCCTCGATGACTTCCTCGACGACGTCTTCGTCGAGGTCGGCTTCGTCGGCTTCAGCGGCTTCGTCAGCCTCACCTTCGGTATCGCCGTCGGCGGCCTCGGCCTCCTCGGGTTCGCCCTCGAGGAGTTCCTCGACGCCGCCTTCCGCGTTGACTTCGACGGCGTCCGGAACGACCTCTTCCGGATCCATGTCTTCGCTGACCTGGAAGTCGTCGGGGAGCTCGGCTCCCGGCGGGATGATCTTGACGTCGACACCGATGGTGCCGAGTTTCATCACCGCGACGCCCTGGCCGTGGTCGACGACCGTCTCGGCGGGCTCGCCGTTGTGCTTGATGTAGCCGCGGTTGAACTTCTCGACGCGCGATCGTGCGCCGGTGACCTTCCCCGACAGGACGATCTCCGCGCCGAGCGCGCCGGCGTCCATGATCCGGTCGATCGTCGTGTGACCGGCCTTCCGGAAGTACCAACCGCGCTCGAGCGCGTTGGCCAGTCGGTCCGCGACGATCCGCGCGTTGAGGTCGGGTTCGTCGACCTCCTGGACGTCGATCTGGGGATCCTCGAGGTTGAACTTCTCCTCGAGAGCCGTCGTGACCTTCCGGATGTTCTCGCCGCCTTTGCCGATGACCATCCCGGGCTTCTCGGCCTTGAGGACGATCTGGGTTCCCATCGGCGTCTTGGCGACGTCCATACCACCGTAGCCCGCGCGGCCGAGCTCTTCCTGGAAGAACTCGTCGATCTGGGACCGCTGCAGGCCGTTCTCGATGAATTGGTGTTCGTCAGCCATTAGCTATCGTCCTCCTCGTCTTCGACTTCTTCGACGACGATCTCGACGTCGACCTGCGGCGTGTTCCACGCCGAGGCACGCCCCATCGCGCGGGGCTTGCGGCCCACGGACTCGCCGACCTTGTGGGCGGCGACGTGGACGATCTCCATCGACTCGCCGTCGAAGCCCTGATGATCCGCGTTGGCTTCGACGTTCTCGAGCAGATCGAGGAACTCCCCCGAGACCTTCTCGGGGTACTTGCCGGCGTCCCAGCCGTCGATATCGGAGCGGTGACCCGCGCCGGTATTGTGGGACTTGAACGGCACCGACTGCTTCTTGTCGATTACGTCCTGAAGGTACGCTCGAGCCTCGCCGACTGTCTGGCCCTTGAGTTGGCGTGCGACCTCCTTGCTGTGCTTGTTGCTCATATGACGCTCCCGAAGCATGGCTTTCGCCGTGGCGTCGGGATCGGCGTCGACTGAGTAGTTGATTCCCATACGATGATCACTTCAGTGGGACGAACTTGGACGATCGGGTCGCGCCGATACCGGCCTGACCGTGCTCGACGGAGGTCCGCGTCAGCTGGAACTCGCCGAGGTAGTGGCCGATCATTTCGGGTTCGACGCGAACGCGCTCGAACGACTGGCCGGTGTAGACCTCGAAGGTCAGTCCGACGAACTCCGGCAGGATCGGCATATCCCGCAGGTGCGTTCGGATCGGGTCGTTCGCCGTCTCTTCTTCGCCCTTCTCGCTGGCCTCCGCTCGAAGCTTCTCCTTCTCGACGGAGAGGCCGCGTTCGATACTTCGCCGCTGTCGTGCGGGTAACAGTTCCACAACCTCGTCGAGCTCCATCGACTGCAGCTCCTCGAGCGTGTGACCGCGGTAGGTGAACTCACCTTCGCGGCCGGTTCGGTACTCCTGACTCATTTCTTGCCACCTCGACCGGTGCTCCGGGACGCGATGTCACCGACCTTCCGCCCCGGCGGGGCGTCCCGCGAGACGGACTTGGGTTTGCCGGGGTGCTGTCGGCCGCCGCCACCGAAGGGGTGGTCGACGGCGTTCATCGCGACACCGCGGACGCGAGGCCACTTGGTGCCCCGGGACTTCATCTTGTGATACTTGTTCCCCGCCTTGACGAACGGCTTCTCCGTCCGGCCGCCGCCGGCGACGACGCCGATGGTGGCGCGACACTGCGGATCGAGGCGCTTGACCTCGCCGCTGGGAAGCTGAATGACCGCCGCCGATCGGTCGTGGGTGATCAGGTCGGCGTTGGTCCCCGAGGCGCGAGCGAATCGACCGCCGTCGCCCGGGTTCGCTTCGACGTTACAGACCGGCACTCCCTCGGGAATCTCCGCGAGCGGGAGCGTGTTGCCGGGCTTGATCTCCGCCGTGACACCGACCTGGAGCTCCTCGCCCACGGTGATGCCTTCGGGTGCGAGGATGAGGCGCTGATCGCCATCGTCGAACTCGACGGCCGCGATCGGTGCGGACCGAGCCGGGTCGTGTTCGATGTCGACGACCGTCCCGCGGACGATGTCGTCGTCTTCCTCTTTCTTGTGCTCGAGGTCCGCCTTGTATCGGTGCGACGGGGCGCGGAACGTGGAGGTCCCGCGGCCGCGTCGTTGTCCTTGAATGCGTCGTCCCATTCTCAGAACACCCCGATGCGCGAAGCGACTTCCTGTGCGTCGTCCTCCTCGGAGAGGCGGACGATCGCTTTCTTTTTACCCTTCATCGTTACCTGCGTGTTGACGTTCTCGACCGAGATCTCGAAGCGCTCTTCGACCTCGTCCCGAATCTCGGGTTTGGTCGCGTCCGGGTTGACGACGAACTGGAGCTTGTTCTCGAAGTCCATGTCGTTCATCGCCTTCTCCGTGACGAGCGGGTGTTCGATGGCCGAACTCATCGGTCGGCCACCTCCTCGAGCGCGCTCTCGGTCCAGACGGTGAGTCGTCCCGGCTGTGCGCCGGGGGCGAGATCCTCCGCGTTGACCTCGGCGGCCGTCGTCACGTCTGCACCGGCGAGGTTCCGGGCCGCACGGGACGGGCCGGTCTCGCTGGACGTGACGAAGAGGATCGACGTTGGCGTCTTGTACTTCCGGCCGCGGGCCTTCCCTTGACCGGAGCGGACGCTGCGACCCTCGTCGGCGCGTTCGATGTCGTCCGCGAGGCCGACTGCCTCGAGGAAGTCGACGACCTCGCGCGTCTTCTGGAGGTCCTCGAACTCGTCGTCGACGACGACGGGGGTCTCGACGTCTTCGTCGAACTCGTGACCGCGCTCGGCGACGAGTTCGGCGTCGGTCGTCGCAGCGATCGCGCTGCGGACGGCCAGTTTCTTTGCTTTCGTGTTGATCGATTCGGACTGGTCCTTCTCGGCTTTCGGCGGGTGCGCCTTGCGTCCCTTGACGGCTTGGGGGACGCGGCGTGCGCGACCCTCCTGTCGTGGAACGTGGGCCATCCCGCGGCCGCTACCGAACGATTCGGCCGGCGTTCGAAGGCCGGCGAACTCGTCGGCACCGTAGTCCTGTTTTCGGTTTGCCTGCGCGGCGCGCACGGCGCGGCCGATCAAGTCCGGGCGGTACGTGGTCTCGAAGACCGCCGGGAGCTCGACCGTGTCCGCGTCGTCGCCGTCCAGGTTTCGTACTGTTGCGTCCATGTGTTATCCCTGGTTGGATGCGGTGGAGACGTAGCGCACCTCGGGATCGAGGCGCGGCTGGTCTCCGGGTCGGATCGCCGGGCGGAAGCGTACGAGACGCTGTTGCGGCCCGGGGAGCGAGCCCTTGATCAGCGCGTGCGGTCCGTCGACTTCGCCGTAGTTGACGAAGCCGCCGTCGACCGTCGCGTCTGCGCCGTCGCCGATGTCGACGAGGCGCTTGTTCAGTTCCGTCCGCTGGTGGTAGCCGGTCTGTCCCTGCTGCGGGACGGTCGAGCGGACGCGGCTGGGGTTCCAGGGGCCGAGGTTGCCGATACGGCGACGCCAGCCCTGTCGGGCGTGTTTGCCCTTCCGTTTCTGAACGCCCCATCGCTTGACGGGACCCTGCGTCCCTTTCCCTTTCGTGACGCCGCTCGCGTCGACGTACTCGCCGGCGCGGAACACGTCGTTCATGACGTGTTCGCCGCCGTTCTCGATGGTCTCGAGGGCGAACTCGACGCGATCGTCGACGGAGCCGCCGCCGACGCGCGTTTCCATCACGTCCGGTTTCTTCTTCGGCATCGAGGGCAGCTCCCCCGGTACCGTGTGGGTGATGACGCGAACGTCATCGACGCGGCCCTCCTCGTGGAGGGAACGGAGCTCGTCCGTGGTCGCGCCGCTGTCGTTTTCGTCACCGGGAAGGTCGAGAACGCGATCGAGTTCGGGAACGAACTCGTCGGTCCAGACCTCGGTTATCGGCTTCATACCGTACGGCGTGTCTTCGTATGCTCGCAGAGCGACGGCGCGCATCGGCGGCGTCTCCACGATCGTCACGGGGACGGTCTCTTCCATCCCTTCGGTCGGCGAGTTCGCTGTATCGTCGACCATGACGACGTGAGTCATGCCGGCCTTGTAGCCCGCGAAACCCTGAAGCGTCGGCTGTCCGTCAGTGTCCGGCCACGAGTTAAAGCGTGGGACCTCGCTGGTCGCACGCTGTCGTGGGCCGAACCCGAGTGAGCCTTTGCGTGGTGTATTTGCTTGTGGCATTCTATCACTCTCTCAGTGAGAGGGGCGCGAGGGTCGCGAACAGAGCCTCCTCCGTCCGAACGACCTCGCTTCCCTGATCCGGAACCGTGTTCAGCCAGAGGTCGAACCCCGGATCGGCAGTGGGTTCGACTCCGTTATCCCCGTCGGCGGCTGCGTCCTGTGCAGCGCCGACGGCGGATTCCTCGATTTCGAGGATAGCCGGCAGCCCTCTCTCGGGCGCGCCGAAGGCGACGGTCATCCCGTCGCGCTGAACGCGTCCGGCCAGCGTCTCGAGCCGCCCGACGGTGAGATTCTCACCGAATCGGGAGGCCGCGATACGAACGCCGGCGTCCTCACGGCCGAGTGCTGCCCGCAGGTCCGTCTGCTCGATCGAAAGCCCCGGAAGGGGATCGTCGACGAGCTTCGCCCGGACCGGTCGTCGCGAAGAGATCCTGACGGTCACGCGCTCCCCCTCCTCGACCGCCATGTTCGGCGGTACGTTGAGGGAGATCGGGTGTTGCAGTCCGCAATTGACCCGGACGCGCCCTTCAGGTCCGACCTCGGTCACGATTCCTTGTCTTGACGACCCCGAACCGGTAGATTCGGAGCCGGTCTGTGACATGGCGCGGAGCGGCGGTAAGATGCCCGCGTACTCCAGTTCGTCACGCATCCCCCACGCCTCGTTGCGGAGGTAGGGGGGCGTTGCGGCGTACCGCAACACGATGCTGACGAACCCGCCGTCAAACTGTCCGGTTTCCCCATCCCGATCGGGATAGACGACCAGACGATCGGCCCGGAAGATCGTCGCCGCGCGGGCGACGTATCCAAGTTTGCGAGTTGCCTCGCGTTTGTCTTCGGCTTCCCGGCTGATTGACGACGGCACGAGTACGCTGACAGTCATACCGAAACGCTTCGGCGCCGCGTCACTAGACTGTAGCGATGTATTGCGGAGAGGGTCTTAAAAGAATAGCGGATTCGATTCCGGCTGTCAACGCCTCACACCCCCGAATTCGTGCTGCACGGACACACATTTGTCCTCGATAACCAGTTGCATCTAACACGCGGGCAAAGTCGGTGAATACTGCCGGGTATGCGCGGAAATTGGCAGTATGATTACTCGAGAATCGGCATGCTGCGGCATGCCGAAGGCGGTTGGATTCGCAACCCTTATACATCCGTCCGGCAGTAGATATGAGTGCAGCAGGGCGCTGGTAGTGTAGTGGTATCACGTGACCTTGCCATGGTCACAACCTGGGTTCAAATCCCAGCCAGCGCATTTTTCGATCAACCTCTACGCCCAACGGAACAAGCGCGAAACGGTGAACGTTCGACTCGAGCGAAAATACGGTGCGTTCGTCCGTTCACGGCGTTGGTGAAAGCAGTTTCGTGAGCTTACCCGTGCGTGCCTCGCCCACAATCTCGACCGGACCCCCTAACGATCAGGACGGGATACCAATAGACCACCGTTTCGAGGCTTAGAAAGTAGTTCGATCGGAGAGTATAATCCAGGCTGCAAGGCCGATAAAGGTTCCTATAGCGGCTCCCATCGGCCCGATAAACGGATTTTTGGCGATTGATCCGATCAAAAACCGAGCGCCACTCCAAGAACGAGACCAACGGCCAGGCAATAGGCGAGTCGTTCATCGTCGCTTACCCCTTCGGCAAATTTGACCATGCCTCTGAATGGAAAACGGGCGGCATATAGCTGCCCGTGAGTGGTATCCCGAGACAAAGGTCCGTGAAATCGTGAGCGACGGAAACCGTTCGGGATTTGAAGGAGACGAATCGCACCCGGGAAACGAACGAAGTGAGGACCTCGAAAGGCGCACTCGAGCGATACTTGGTACCGAAAGGAAGAGAGATGACTTAGTCGATGGTGACGACGTCCGGCCCGCTCTCGGACCCGTCGCCCTCCTTCGCGAGGTCCTCGAGGGCCAGTTTCAGATTCCACTTATTGGCCTTCCAGAAGGCGTCGAAGGCGACGCCGAGGAGGGGGATAGAGCCGACGACGGCGTCGACGCCGATGTTCGCGAGCATCCGAGCCAGCGTCGACCGGGTGACGCCCATGCGAGCCGACTCGGCCACGAGATACAGCGAGACGACCGCCGCGACGGTGTCGCCGGCCCCCGGGAGGATTCCGACGATCGGGTCGAGCCCGATTTTGAAGTCCGTCCCCGGGACCCGAACCCCTTCGTCGAGGGCGTGCGCGACGACGCGCATCCGCTCGATCGCCGCCTCGTCGACGGCGTCGGGAAGGTCACTGCGAAGTTCCTCGAGTTCCGAACTGAAATCGCTCGTTGAATCGGTTGCCATAGGTCGGATTGGGCGCGGGTGTGGATAAGCCCGCGGGCGGCCGTGGCAAGCGGTTCGCAGATCGGCCGGTCGCCATCCCGTCCGAATCGGCCTCGAGAGGTCCCGGAGACGATGCGAACCGGGGCGTTCGATCACGTACAAACGGATTACGTCGAGCGGAGTCGCCTTCGTCAAGCCCGGCAGAACGGCACCTCGTCAACTGCGGAGTGCGACGGGTTCGTCACGCGTGGACTCGAGCGAGCGCGTTCGTCACGACGGGAGCCGTACAGCCAAGCGAGAGCACGAGTTCGATCGGAAACAGCCGGTTGTCGATACAAAAGCTCGTATTGTCGCGAGTATCATCGCCGTGACGCTGGAGACGAGGCGCACGATCGGCCGCTGGAAGTGGTATTTGACGTATTATACTAATAGAGACCGGTATTTCACATATACATACTATTGTCGGCGACGAGTGGCTTTTATACTATGAGTAACTACAGTCTAATACACGATTGAACGATCAGATATAGCAATGCAGACTGAACTCTCACCCGCAGACGGCACGGACGACCTCCAGTACGACCAGCCAAACGATCGATACGTCTTCCACCACGACGTCGACGGCACCGCCACCATCACCACCACGATCGTCCACGCGCTCGCATCGATCGCGGACACCGACGTCTCGCAAGGGGAGTTCTCCCTGTACGATAGCGTCGACCCGGACGCGCTCGACCGCATCTTCAGCCAGAAGGCGGACGGCTCCGATCGCGCGGGTGGCCACGTCGCGTTCACCGCCCTCGAGCACGAGGTGTACGTCTACGCGAACGGCGACGTCATCATCTACCCGCCCGCGGAGACGCCCCGGACGCCAACCACGAACTGACCGCCGTCGGTTACGACCCCGATCACGGTCTCCACTGATCGTTTTTCCGCGCTTTCACGACCAACCGTGAGCACGCATCCGTTCGGTTCGCAAGAGCGGCTGACGGCCGCCCCCGGTGAGACGAGCCGTCGAACGCGGAGTTTAGGTTCCTCCCGGGTGTCAGTGGTCCCTATGACGGTAGTCGCACTACTGAGCGTCGCACCGGTAATCGAGGACAGCATGGCCGGCGAGGTCGCGAAGGCCGTCGACGCCCTCGAGTCGTACGACGTCACCTACGAGACGAACCCGATGGGGACGGTGATCGAAGCCGAGACGACGGACGAACTCTTCGCGGCCGCGCAGGCGGCTCACGACGCCGTCGACGCCGACCGCGTGAGCACGGTCCTGAAAATCGACGACAAACGGACGCGGGACGCCGACGCCGCGGAGAAAGTCTCGGCCGTCGAGGAACGGCTCGGGCGACCCGCCCGAAACCGCGAGGTGTGAGACGAGGCCGTCCGTGGGAACCGTAACGCGAGACCCGGAACAGGGCAGTCCTGTCAGACGCCGGTCAGACACGAACTGACAAACGGTTTTACTACGGAGGGTGAATTCGATCGCATGGAAAGTCTCAATCGAATGGCGATCGAGCTGGTCGACGAGGCCCTCGATTACGCCGAGGAGTTGAATATCGGGGGCTACGACCTCGAGAACGAATCGACGGTACTCGACTTCGGCCTCGAGTTCGACGGCGGTATCGAGGCCGGGCTCCTGTTGACCGAAATTCAGACGGCGGGGATGGCGACGCCGAGTTACGAACTCGGCGAACTCGGCGACGCGTCGATCCCCTTCGTCGAGCTGTCGACGGATCAGCCGGCGCTCTCGCTGCTGTGTTCCCAGAAGGCGGGCTGGGAAGTACTGACCGAGGACTTCGAGGGCCTGGGCAGCGGTCCCGCTCGGGCGCTGGTGGCCGAAGAGGAGGAGTTCCGCCGCATCGGCTACACCGACGCCTTCGACCTGACGGCGCTGGCCATCGAGACGGACGCGGATCCGACCGAGTCCGTGGCCGAGCACGTCGCCGAGCGCGCCGAGGTCGAGACGAGCAGCGTGTTCTTGCTGGCCTATCCGACCGCGAGCCTCGTGGGGAGTATTACGAACGCCGCTCGCGCGGCCGAGCTCGCGACCTTCCGGCTCTCGGAGCTCGGATACGATCCCCTCGATATCGTCTCCGCGACGGGGCGCGCACCGGTCGCACCCGTCGCGGGCGACGAGCGGACGGCCATCGCCCGGACGAACGACGCGATCGCCTACGGCGGGCGCGCACACCTCACCGTCCGCGAGGACGCCGACATCTTCGACTCGGTGCCCTCGACCGCCGCCGAGGATCACGGCCGGCCGTTCGGCGAGGTCTTCGACGACCTCGAGTGGGACTTCTCGGAGGTACCGTCGGATCTCTTCGCGCCCGCTGCGGTGACGATCGACGTGCTCGGCGGGCCGACGTACGTCCACGGCGAAACCGACGAAGAGATCCTCGTCGACTCCTTCGACCTGTAGCCGTGCGGTTCAAGCCGGTCCCCGAACCGCCCGCGGATCTCGCCGCGGTCGAGACGGTCCGCCGCGCCCTCCCCGCGGCCGCCGGCGACGCCGACGACTGCTGTCACCGCCTCGTCGAGGAGACGCCCCTCGAGACGCGAGACGAGGCGGCGACGTGGCTCACCTTCCTTCGCGCGCTCGAGCTCGCGACCGAGGAGCCGGCGGGCTTTCGCCGCCGTGATCCGAACCCGAGTGCGGAGACCGATTCGGATCTCCAGTCGGCGCTCGAGTCCGACCGGCTCCGTCGGACGTTTCGAGAACGGGTGGACGGAGCCGACGCAGTGCTGTCAGTGCTCGAGCGAACCGACGACTCACTGACCGCCGCCGAGGTCGTCGCGGCGATCCGCGAAGCGCGACGACAGTCCGGCGAACGCGGGCGGCGCTCGAACGCCACCGAAGGAACGCAGCGCGAACGGGTCGAACGACTCCTCGAGTGGGCCGTCCTGTTCGGACTCGCAGAGAAGACGGGAGGCGGCGCAGAGGCGGCTGGAGGCGGGTATCGATCCGCGCCCACGCGTTGGTAGGCGCGAGAGGAAGAACCTATTCGTCGGAGAGGCGGCCGGGAGACCACTCCCCGTCGAACGCCTCGTGCGTGAACGGTTTGGCGTCCTCGCCGGCGTAGGTGGCGACGAGGTGGCCGTCGCCCTCGAGATGGTACTTGTAGGTGGTCAACCCCTCGAGACCGACGGGGCCGCGGGCGTGGATCTTGCCCGTGCTGATGCCGACCTCCGCGCCGAGGCCGAACCGGTAGCCGTCGGCGAACCGGGTCGAGGCGTTGTGGAAGACGCTCGCGGAGTCGAGACTCCGCATGAAGGTGCTCGCGCGCTCTTCGTCCTCGGTCACGATCGACTCGGTGTGCTTCGAGCCGTGGGCGGTGACGTGATCGATCGCGGTCTCGAGCGAGTCGACGACCCGGATCGAGACGATCAGGTCGCCGTACTCGGTGTCCCAGTCCGCGCCGGTCGCGGCCTCGGCGTCGACGATTTCGCGGGTGCGCTCGTCGCCCCGAATTTCGACGTCGGCGGTCTCGTAGCGATCCGCGATCGCCGGCAGGAACTCGTCGGCGACGTCCTCGTGGACCAGCAGGGTCTCGACGGCGTTACAGACCGCGGGGTACTGGACCTTGGCGTCGTACGCGATGTCTTCGGCCATCGAGAGGTCGGCCCCGTCGTCGACGTAGACGTGGCAGATCCCCTCCGTGTGGCCGAGCACGGGGATGCTCGTGTTGTTCTGGATGTAGCTCACGAACGCGGAGCTTCCCCGGGGCATGAGGAGGTCGATCGCGTCGTCCATCTCGAGCAGGGCGTCGACGTCTTCGCGGGCCTCGATGTGCTGGGCCCACCCGGCAGGTATCTCGGCTTCGGCCGCGGCGTCCTCGATGATCTCGAACAGGATCCGGTTCGAGTGCAGCGCCTCGCTGCCGCCCTTGAGGATCACCGCGTTGCCCGACTTCAGGCCGAGCGCGGCGATCTGGACGAGCGCGTCGGGGCGGGACTCGAAGACCGTCCCGACGACGCCGATCGGGGTGGCGACCTTGTACAGTTCGAGGTCCTCGTCGAGTTCTCGAGCCGAGAGCGTCTTCCCGAGCGGATCGTCCTGCTCGGCGACGCTGCGGACCATCTCCGCGATGCTCTCGATCTTCGACTCGGAGAGCTTCAGTCGGTCGACGAGGGCTCGCGTGTACTCGCCCTCCTCGAGCAGTCGCTCGCCCTCCTCGACGTCCCTCTCGTTTTCCGCGAGGATCTCGTCGGTCCGGGCTTCGATCGCGTCGGCGATCTCGTGAAGCGCTCCGCTCCGCTCCGCGTCGGAGAGCTTCGCGAGCTCGAGGGCCGCGGTCTGTGCTTGCTCGACGTCTCGTTCGATGTCGGTTTCAGTCATCGCGCACACCGTTGATGGGGAGGAATACGGTTCCCACGGGCTTGGCAGTAGCGATCTTCTCGAGCACGTCGGGCTCGGTGGACTTCGCGATGTACGCCGGGACGCCGTGCTCGCTGACGTCGCGCGCGCCCTCGACTTTCGTCTGGATGCCGCCGAACCCGTCGGACGTGCTCTCGGAGATGATCTCCTGGACCGTATCGTAGTTGGTGCCGACCGCTTCGATGCGTTCGGCGTCGGGATCGTGTTTCGGGTTGCCGGTGTAGACGCCGCCGACGTCGGTCAGCGTGATCAGCAGGTCCGCGTCGATCCCGATCGTCGTCGCCGCCGAGAGCATGTCGTTGTCGCCGATCCGGATCTCCTCTGTCGCGACCGCGTCGTTCTCGTTGATGATCGGAACGACGCCCCACTCGAGCAGCGTCTCGATCGTGTTCCGGAGGTTCGTAAAGCGTTCGGGATTCTCGAGGTCGTGCTGGGTCAAGAGCAGTTGCGCGACCTTCCGGTCGTAGCGGTCGAAGCTCTCGGTGTAGCGGTGCATGAGGAGGCTCTGGCCGACGGTCGACAGCGCCTGGGACTCCTCGACGGTCCCGCTTGACTGTTCGATCCGGCCCGTTCCGGCCCCGATCGAGCCCGAGGAGACCAGGATGACCTCCTTCCCGCGCGAGAGGAGGTCCTCGAGGTCGTCGACGAGCTTGTCGAGTTTCTCGTCGTCGAGATTGGAGTCCGCGTCGGTCAGGGAGTTCGTCCCCGCCTTGACGATCACGCGGTCCGCGTCGGCCGCCAGCCGTCGCGCCTCGTCGACGGCCGACTCCTCGAGTTCCTTACGCATCGTCCTCGCTGTCGAATTCGGCCGCGAGTTCCGCCGAGCGCTCTTCGGCCGCCGTCACCGCCGCGGCGACGTCGGCGTCGGCGTCGCTGTCCCAGAGGACTTCCATTCCCTCGATGGTCGTTCCGTTCGGCGAACAGACGGCGTCGATCAGTTCCTCGACGCTCCGATCCGCCCGGAGGACGGTCTCGGCCGCCCCCTTGAAGGTCTGGGCGGCCAGCGTCTCGGCGTCGTCGGGCTCGAGGCCGCCCTCGACGCCCGCGTCCGCCATCGCCTGAATGAGATAGAAGACGAAAGCCGGGCCGCTCCCGTTGACGGCGGTCGCGATGTCCATCTTCGCCTCGTCGATCTCGGCGAACTCGCCGACGTCGTCGAGCAGCTCTCGCACCTCGTCGGTGACGCCCTCCGCGGTCACGGCAGCGGCCATATCCCCCGTCTCGGCCGCGAGATTCGGCATGATCCGAACCACGTTCGCGTCGGTCCGCGCTTCGACGTAGTCGGTGGAGACGCCCGCGGCGATCGTGATCAGCGTCTGCTCGGGCGAGAGAGCCAGCTCCTCGAGAACCGCGCCGACGATGTCCGGTTTGACCGCGACGATCACGACGTCGGCGTCGGCCGCTTCCGAAACGTCCGACGTCGTTCGGTCGACGTAGTCGGCGACTGCCTCGAGTGCGTCGGGATCGAGATCGCACGCAGTCACCGTGTGGTTCCCGGCCCGCCGGAGCCCCTTGATCAGGGCGCTCCCCATGTTTCCACAACCGATAACGCTCGTCTGTACCATCTTATCTAGGGTGTGGAGTCGAGGCGGACATACCAACTTTGGTTTCGATCGGCCGCCGCGATACCGATCGGTCCGCGTCTCCGCTCGAGGCCGCCGGTGACCGACGGCGCTTAAAGAAGACCGCGTTTCCGAGGGGTCACGCTGAGGCGTCTCGGTGGCGATCCATCCGCTAGAGATCATGCGTGGTGTTTCCTCACAGGCGACGGGACGACCGGGACGGGGCGATCGCTCGCTCGAGACGAGAGCGCGATGCGATCGACCCGGGACGGAGGTGCGATGATCGGCGATGCAGACCGAATACTACGACCGGGAGCGCTACGACATCGGTGACTCCGTCCTCGAACGCCACCGTTCGGCGGCGGAGACGGTTCTCTCGCGCGATCGATACGGCCATCTGATCGACGGCGACTGGGTCGACGCCGCCGACGGCGAGGAGGGGCGGGCGATCGACGCGACCACGGGCGAAGCGCTCGCGACGGTCCAGGTCGGCTCCCCCGCGGACGTCGATCGGGCCGTCGAGGCCGCGCGGGCGGCGTTCGAGGGAAGCTGGGGCCAGCTCTCCCCCAGACAGCGCGCCGACCGCCTCGCGGAGATCGCCGACCGACTCGAAGATCGCAAGACGGAGATCGCGAAACTCGACAGCCTCGAGGCGGGGAAGCCGAACCTCCACGCCCTGTTCGTCGACTGCGAGGTGCTGATCGAGCAGTTCCGCCACTTCGCGGCGCTCGCGCGGTCGACCGACGAGGGACGGGTCGTGCCGACGGGCGACGAGAAACACGTCTTCACGCGCCGCGAGCCGTACGGCGTCGTCGGCGCGATTTCCGCGTGGAACTTCCCCGCGATGTTCGTCGCGTGGAAGCTCGGCCCGGCGCTGGCGACCGGCAACGCGGTCGTCCTCAAACCGTCGGAGCGAGCCGCGCTCTCGTCGCTCGAGGTCGCGCGGATCTGCGATCGCGTCCTCCCGCCGGGAACGGTCAACGTCGTCACCGGCCTCGGCGCGGACGTCGGCGCGGCGATGACCGCCCACGACGGCATCGACAAGCTGAGCCTGACCGGCTCGCACGCGTCGGGCGTCGCGACCCTCGAGAGCGCCGCGCAGACGATCACGCCGACGTCGCTCGAACTCGGCGGGAAGAGTCCGAACATCGTCTTTCCCGACGCAGACCTCGAGCAGGCGATCCTGGGGACGATCGTGAGCATCTTCTTCAACTCGGGACAGCAGTGTACCGCGGGGTCGCGGCTCTACCTGCACTCGGAGATCCGCGAGGAGTTCCTGGACCTGCTCGAGAGCGCCGTCGATAACCTCGGCGTCGGCGACCCCCTCGCGCCGACGACCGACGTCGGGCCGATGATCGATCACGCCCACCAGTCGTCGGTTCGCGAGTACGTCGACGACGCCGTCGCCGAGGGCGCGACGCTACGCATCGGTGGCGAGAACGCCGCGGTCGACGGCGACCTCGAGGGTGCCCCGTTCGTCCGGCCGACGGTGCTCACCGACGTGGGCGACGACGACCGCGTCGGCTGCGAGGAAGTGTTCGGTCCCGTCCTCTCCGTCTTCGAGTGGAGCGACCGCCACGAGGTTCTCCGGCGAGCCAACGACACGTCGTACGGGCTCGCCGCGGGCGTCTGGACCGAGGACCTGGGCACGGCTCACGAGTTCGCGGCCGAACTCGAGGCCGGGACGGTCTGGATCAACACCTACAACGACCTCTTCGATCCGGCACCCCACGGCGGCTACGAGGAGAGCGGCACAGGGCGAGAGCTCGCCGAGGAGGCGCTCGAGGACTACTCGCAGGTGAAGACGGTCAAAGTGAACCTCGGCGGCGTGCCGAAGATGGGGTGAACGCTCGGTTTCGTCGCACTCCGGATTCAGCGGACCGGATTCGTCGGATCCCGGTTTCGGTTGGACCCGGTTTCGGCGGGACACGGTTTCGATGGGACTCGAGGTCGACCGAAACCCGCACCGGATTGGACCGAAACGGCTGTCGACCATCCCGTCAGCGACAGCCACCGCAGAATATATAATTATTAATCATTATATTTATGGCAGAGGGCGTCGTTCGAGTAGCCGTGAAAGCAGTAGTCTTCCAGGGCGCGAACGAACCCCTCGAGGTAGCGGAAGTCGACCGGCCGGAGTGCGAGGAAAACGGCGTGGTCGTCGAAACCGAAGCCTGCGGCATCTGCCGGAGCGACTGGCACGCCTGGCAGGGCGACTGGGACTGGATCGGACTGGTGCCCACCCCGGGCCTGATCTTCGGCCACGAACCCGTCGGCCGGATCGTCGAGGTCGGCGACGGCGTCGAGCGCTTCGGCGAGGGCGACCTCGTCACAAACCCATTCAACCTGAGCGACGGGACCTGTCCGTACTGTCGGGAGGGCCGCGCGAACATCTGCGAGAAATCGGTGCCGATGGGCTTCGTCCCCTTCCAGCAGGGCGCGTTCGCCGAGGAGTACCCCGTCCGGAACGCCGACCAGAACCTCGTGACGGTCCCCGAATCGGTCGATCCCGCCGAGGTCGCGGGGTTGGGCTGTCGGTTCGCGACCGCGTTCCACGGAATCGTCCACCGCGTGGACGTCACCCCCGGCGACTGGGTCGCCGTCCACGGCTGCGGCGGCGTCGGCCTCTCCGCGGTTCACATCGCCAGCGCGCTGGGCGCGAACGTCATCGCGATCGACGTCGTCCCCGAAAAGCTCGAGTTAGCTCGAGAGCTCGGTGCGATCGAGACGGTCGACTCCGAGGGCGTCGACGACGTTCCCCAGACCGTCAAGTCCATCACCGAGATGAGCCGCGGCGTGGACGTCTCGATCGACGCGCTCGGAATCGCGGAGACGGTCCGGAACTCGATCGACTCGCTCTGCAAGGGCGGGCAACACCTCCAGATCGGGATGACGACGTCCGAGGAGGGCGGTGACGTTTCCGTCCCGGTCGACACCATGGTCACCGACGAACGGGAGTTCTACGGCTCCTACGGGATGCCGCCGAACGAGTACGACGACATCTTCCGAATGATGGACGGCGGAACGATCGATCCGGGCAAGATCGTCACGGAGACCTGCGCGCTCGAGGAGGTTCCCGACGTGATGGACCGGCTCGGCGAGTACGAGACGATGGGGATTCCGGTCTGTACCGAGTTCTGAGCCGACGCAGCCGTACTCGAATCGTCTCGCCGCATCACCCGATCGGCGCGGCCTCGGCCTGTGGATACATACGAACGGCGCTCGAACCGAGACGGTATGGCCGCGATCGAACTCGAGGGGCTCACGAAGGACTACGGGGAGGTGCTCGCCAACGACGGCGTGACGTTCGACGTCGAGCGAGGGGAGATCTTCGGCTACCTCGGCCCGAACGGCGCGGGGAAGACGACGACGATCCGGACGCTGCTGGGGTTCATTTCGCCGACCGCCGGCTCGGCGCGGCTGCTGGGCCGCGACATCACCGACGAGGGGGACCTCATCGAGGCGAAGCGCCGACTCGGCTATCTCCCCGACAGCCCGGCGTTCGACGAGACGGCGACGGGGCGCGAAATACTCGACCTGCACGCGTCGATCAAGGGCGACGAGCGCAGCGGGGAGCTACTCGAGCTGTTCGACCCGCCGCTGGACCGGCCGGTGCGGGAGTACTCCCGAGGGAACGTCCAGAAACTGGGACTCGTGACGACGTTCATGCACGATCCCGAGCTGGTGATCTTAGACGAGCCGACGAGCGGGTTAGATCCCCTGTTGCAACAGCGGTTTACGGAGTTCCTCCGGGCCGAGCGAGAGCGCGGACTCACGGTGTTTTTCTCCTCGCACATCCTGAGCGAGGTGCGAAAGCTGTGCGACCGCGTCGGCGTCATTCGGAACGGGCGGCTCGTGACGGTCGAACCGGTAGAATCGCTCCTCGACAGGAGCGGCAAATTCGTCCGCCTGCACGCCGCCGAGTCGATCCCGAGTCGCGCCCTCGAGATCGACGGGGTCCACGGCCTCGAGTCCGGGTCCGAGCGCGGTGCCGGATCGACCGCCGGATCGGGCGACGGAACCGAATACGCGTTCACGTTCACCGGCGATATCAACACCTTACTCGAGCGGCTTCGGGAGTATCGATTGCACGATTGCACGATCGAGGAAGCGCCCCTCGAGGAGGTCTTCATGCGGTTTTACGGCGACGAGGGGACGGACGCCGGCTCGGCTGCTGGCGGTCGAGTCCCCGCCGGTGCCGGCGCGACAGACGACGGCGTCGGAGGTGACGGCGATGTTTGAACTGACGCGCTACGACGGCCGGCACCGGATCCGCGGCGGGCTCTATCTCTCGATCGGGCTGTCCCTGCTCGCGGCGATGGTCATCTGGGTGTACCCATCCTTCGAGGCCGAGGTCGATCTCGACCAGCTGCTGGCCGCCTATCCGGAGCCGATCTTGCAGGTGATGGGCGTCCAGACGATGGCGAGTCTGGGCGGCTTCCTCTCGTTCGAACTCTACACGTTCGGGTGGATCATCCTGCTGGGCCTCTACCTGGCCTACGCCACGGCGGGGACGATCGCCGACGACGTCGACCGGGGACGGATGGACGTCCTGTTGTCGATGCCGATCTCTCGATCTCGAGTCGTCGCCGAGCGCTTCGCCGCGATGGCCGTCCCGATCGTCGGCGCGAACGTCCTGCCGCCGCTCGTCGTCTACGTCGGCGCGCGACTGATCGATCACCCCCTCGCCGCCGCGGACGTGCTCGCGGTCCACCTGCTCTCCATCCCCTACCTGTTCGCCTGCGCCGGGATCGGCCTGCTCGCGTCGGTCGTCTTCGATCGGGCCGCGATCGCCCAGCGGGTGGCCCTCGGCGTCACCTTCGCGCTGTTCCTGTCGGAGTCGCTGCTGTCCGGGACCGACGCCGAAGCCGTCGGGGCGATCGCACCCATGCGCTACTACGACCCGAACGCGGTCCTGCTCGAGGGGACGTACGACCTCGCCGGTGCGGGGATTCTCGTCGCCATGACTCTCGGCCTCCTGGTCGCGGCCCAGTTCTGGTTCGGCCGGAGCGACCTTCCGTGAGACTCGAGGAACCGACGCTCGCGGTCCGATTCGCTCGAGCGACGCGACCGCGCCGCCGACCGAGTTCGAGCCGTATCAGCGAGCGCCTCCGATGCGCTATTACGATCCGTCCGCCAACGGTCGAATGATGCGTTCCACCGAGTGGTTGCAGCGCCATCAGATTCTCGTCTACGCGGTCGCGGTCGCGCTCGCCGTCGGAATCGGCGCGGGGCGGCCGTCGACTGCGCCGCTCTTCGAGCGACTCATCACTCCCGTCCTGGCGGTGTTGCTGTACGCGACCTTCCTCGAGATCCCCTTCGCCCGGTTCCGAGCGGCGTTTACGAACCGGCGGTTCATGGCCGGCGCACTCGGGGTGAACTTCCTCGTCGTCCCGATCGTCGTCTACGGGCTCACCCGGTTTCTCCCGCCGGAGCCGGTACTTCTCGTCGGCGCGTTCATGGTGCTATTGACACCCTGTATCGACTACGTGATCGCGTTTACCGACCTCGCTGGGGGAGACGCCGAGCAGGTCACCGCGGCGACGCCGGCGCTGATGGTTCTCCAACTGCTCCTCTTGCCGGTCTATCTCTGGCTGTTCATGGGAAGTCGGATCGCCGCCGCCGTCGAGCCGGAACCGTTCCTCGAGGCGTTTCTCCTCCTCATCGCGCTCCCGCTGGCGCTCGCGTGGCTCACCGACGTGGGGGCGACGCGGTCGGACGCCGCACGCCGATGGCAGTCGGCGGTGGGATGGCTTCCCGTCCCGATGATGGGGGCGACCCTGCTGGTCGTCATCGCCTCACAGCTCCCCCGCGTGCAGGATTCGATCGGGCAGATCGCGGCAGTCGTTCCGGTGTACGTCGCGTTTCTCGTCGTCATGCCGGTTCTCGGCCGAGTGGCGGCCGGCGTGCTTCGGCTTGAGACCGGTGAAAGCCGGGCGCTCGTCTTCACCGCCGTGACGCGGAACTCGCTGGTCGTGTTACCGCTGGCGCTCGCGCTCCCGCCGGGCTACGAGCTGGCACCGGCGGTCGTCGTCACGCAAACGCTCGTGGAACTAACGGGCATGGTCGTCCTCACTCGAGTAGTGCCGGCGTGGCTCGTTCCGGAGTCTCCGGGCGCGGTTTCGGTACCCGGCATCGCGCCGGAGGAGTGAGACGGGTTAGGACGACTGCGCGTCCGGGTACACCGTGTTCTCGATGAGCGTCTCGACGCCGCGCCGGAACCGCTCCGACGTCGCGTTCGGTGAAATTTCGAGCCGCTCTCCGAGTTCGGCGAGCGAACACGACCGCGGAATGTGGAGGTAGCCGGCGTCGACGGCGGTGACGAGCGCCTCGCGCTGGCGCTCCGTTAGCCCGTACCGAGAGCCGTCGGTGAACTCGTGCCCTTCGTGTAACTGCTGGAGTTCGACGGCGATATCCCGATCCGCGAAGAAGGCGTGAAACCGCTCGAGCGCCTCTTCACTGGGGAACGTGGCGTGGAAGCGCCACCCCTCGTGCGTCGCGGTCACCTCCCGTAAGACACTGGCTTCTTCGATCACGGTCGGATAGACGCTCGCCCGCTCCCCGTCGTCCGTTAACTCGAGTTGGTAGAGGCGGCGGTCGTCGAACTCGACCACCTGCAGGGGTTCGTTGACGGTCGGATCCGCCTCGAGACCGGCGTCGAACGCCGCCACCTCGCCGTCGACCCAGACGAGCGTCTGGTGTGTATCGTCTCTGGTGAGGTCCGACTGTTCCCACGTGACTTTCGTATTCGGAGCGCGCGACAGCGTTTCGCGGAGAATAGGATAGTCGATGAGAAGCGTCGCAAGGAGCATCGTCATGAGATATCGCTGAAACGTATCGGTGGGGCTTGTCCGTTTCGGCCGATTCTCGGGGACGATCGTGAACGGCGTATAAATACCGTGAATACTTACGCCCCGCCACTATCCGACAGAACCGCCCATTGGGAGGTGATGACTGACTGGGATGGTGCAGGGAGCGAGGATCCCGATCCGATCGATTCGTCGTTTATCGTGTTGAGTGATCCATGCCGTCGGTCCCTCTGTCGGTACGCGGTACGGATGGAGGCGACGCGCGTTACGCGCGAGGAACTCGTCGACTACGTCGTCGAACGAGCACCGGAACCGGTCGCGGCGGACGCCGATCGGCAAACCGTCGCGTTGGAACTCCATCACGTCCATCTGCCGAAGTTGGCCAACGCCGGACTCATCGAGTACGATCGGCAAAGCGACGTCGTCCACGTCGATCGCGCGACGATCGCGGACCGCCTCGAGCGGGCCCGTGCGACGGTCGCGGACTTGCAGGACGTGTGAGCGATCGGAGTCGCCGACGGTCACTGTACACCTGATCGCACGATAGCGATGCGATTAGCGTGTGACTCGTCTCAGTGACGACGATACCTGGTGCCGTTGGCGTCAGACCACGTCACCGCGCACCGTCACGCCGTCCTGTCGCTCGCGCCAGGCGTGGAGCTCCCGGGCCGCCGCTTCGGACTCGTCACCGTCCAGCCCGAGCATCTCGAGCGCCGCGGACAGCGTCGGCAGGGCGAGCTCGCTCTCGCGGAGCTTCCGGAACGCCTCTTCGCTTCTGGTGCCGTCGGCCCAGAGACAGACGCCGCGGGGATCGAGCAACTGCGTGTAATCATCGCGTAACTGCGCCCCGCGAAGCCGCTGGGTGACGTTGTCCTCGAACGGCGAGTTACAGACCTCGAGGTGGATCGGCTCGTCGTCCCCGAGGAGGTGGGCCGCGAGACACTGCTCGGGCGCGGCGTGGCCGTTCGCGTTGGCTCGCAGGTGTTCGGGGTACTCGCGGGCCCAGTCGGCCCGGACGGTCTTGCCGACGCCCTCGATGCCGTGGGACTCCCGGAACCGGGTCTCGGGATCCGCTCCGCCATCGTCCGCGCTCGAGGCCGTCGGCTCGCTGTCGTCGCGCACGAGGATGTCCTTGGTGACGTAAACGTCCAGTCGCTCGACGGGATCGAGGCCGAGCGCCACGTCGCCGACGGCCCACACCTCGCGAACGGGTACCGGCATCCGCTCGTCCTCGACGGCGTCGACCAGTCCCTCGAGGCGGTCGACCGCGCGCTCCCGTTCGAATCCACTCATTACGCGATTCTGGGGTCTCGAGTCGCAAAACGGTTTCCGTCAGCGTCTCTGAGGCGGCCGTCCGGAACGGACCCGACGCGTTCGTCTCGGAGCCGGCCGGACGGAATCGAAGCGCCCCGTCTCGGGTCCGCGTGTTCAGGCACCCTTGGACCGATCCGTCGTCACGTAGACGGTCTTTCGGACGGTCGCGTGAACGGAGCCCTCCGCGTCGACCAGGTCGACCGTGTAGTGGCGGTCGACGGAATCGGTTTCCGCAGCCGCGAGTTCGGCGCGAATCGCCTCGATCTCCTCGTCGGTTATCGTAAACGTCGCGTACAGCGTCTCCCGACCGGGTTTTTTGAACCGGATCTCGGATTCCTTGTCCCAGACGACGTAGCCGTCGCCGAGGTTCTTCAGGAGCATCATCATGTAAAACGGGTCGGTGGCAGCGTACATGCTTCCCCCGAAAATCGTCCCGACGTAGTTCTTCGTCCGCCAGTTCAGCGGGAGCTTCACGCGGACCTCCGTCCAGTCGGGAGCGATATGGGTGACGCGAGCACCCGTTCCGCGGTAGGCCGGAAAGAGGTTAAACCCGATCCGATAGAGACGAGCGCGCAGTGACTCGAGCATGCCCCACTTCTCTCAGGGTCGCCGAAAGCCGTTTGCAAACGCCGAGCACGTGTTCGACCGTTGGATCCGACGCTACCGGCACCACTTGTGTCACGCAAGCAGATTTTTACCGTTTCCCGGCGAACGAAACACCATGCGACACCGGATCTTCAACGAGGACGGCGACGAGGAGCTCGTCTTCGTCATGGGCTGGGGTAACCGCTGGACCCACGAGAACGTTAGCTGGCTTATCGGGCAGTTGACCGAGGCCGGCTACCGGGTCCACGCGTTCGAACTCCCCACGAACATCGACGACTTCAAAGCCGACTGGCTCGAGCCGGTCGCCGAGTACGTCCGCGACCTCGAGGGGTATCAGCTGCTCGGTCACAGCGCGGGTGCGCTCGTCGCACAGGCCCTCGACGGCGCGGACAACCACGTCTACCTGAGTCCGTGGTGGGGGTACGGCAGTTCGTTCCCGGAGCCGTTGCTCGAGGCGGTGTCGAAACTGCCGACCACGTTCCCGTGTCTCCCCGTCGGCGACATGGATCGAGCGGCGCTCGGCTCGAAGGCCACCGACCACCAGATCGCGACGACGCCGTCGTGGGTTTCGCCGGCGTTCGTCCGAGAGACTCGCCGCGCGCAGGACGAGCTCCTGACGATCGATCACGACGCCGTCGTCTTCTGTTCGCTGCGGGATCCGGTCGTCAGTCTCCGGGCGATCGGCGAGCGCGTTCCGGCCGAACACGTCGTGTTGTACGACGGCGGCCACGAACTGTTCTCGTCCGGGAGCCGCGAGCGACACGTCGACACGCTGTTGGCGGCCCTCGAGGACGGCGCCGAGGCCGTCGAGTCGGACGACGGGCCCGAAGAAGAGACGGATCCAGTCCCGGCCTGATACGGTCTGCTGTCCCGATGTACCGGTGCGACCGCAGGCCGTCTCGCGGTCGCACCGGAACTGACTGTCAGCAGTCCGTATGAGGAGCCGCGATCACCCGGCGACGAGGGACGCCGGACCGTGAACTGCCTCGCGCTCGCTCAGTCCGATAGCGAGAGCACGACGGTCGCGGACTATTCAGATGAGAATAATTTAATATAAATTGAAACAATAGTGAGAGCGATATGGTCAGGGGGCCGACGGAACGCAGGTCGACGGGACGACGCCGAAGCCGGACCGATCGTCGAACGGTCCTCCGAATCGCTGGAGCGGGTGCGATACCGACGGCAATCGCCGGCTGCAGCGATGACGCGGAACCGACGGATGCCGATACGGACTCGAGCGGGAACGAGACCGACGACGGCAAACCGTCCGACGACACGGTGGCATTGAAGATCGGCCATCTCGCCCCGCTGGAACTGCCGATCGGGGTTGGATCGCAACGAAGCGCCGAAGTCGCGGTCGCCGAACGCAACGAAAACGGGGGCGTGCTCGACGGCCGCGTTCGGCTGGTATCCGAAGGGACCCGCAGAGACCACACGATCGCGTTGGAAGCCGCCGATCGTCTCGTTCACGAGGACGACGTCGACGTCCTCGTCGGGGCGAGTACGACGTCAGTGGCCCGCGGAATCGTCGATGTTGCCGCCGAGAACGACGTTCCGTGTCTTCTCACCGGAACGGGATCGACGGCGATCCTCGAGGAAACAGTCGGCGAGGCGTACGCCCGGTACAAGAACGTCTTTCGAACGGGGCCGCTCAACGGTAACTTCAGAGCCGAACTGATGGGCGATTACGCCGTGTTCCTCGCGGACGCACACGGTTGGACCGAGTTCGCCCACCTCTCCGAGGACGCGGCGTGGACCGCTCCGTTCCGCGATCGGTTCGCCGACGAGGTCGAATCTCGAGGACTGGGGGTCGTGTACGAAGAGACCGTCTCCAGCAGCGTTAGCAACTATCGACCGATACTCGAGGATATCGAAACGGAAGCTGCGGACGCGCTCTTCCGGTTCGTCGATTCGGCAGGGCAACTGCAGACGCAGTGGGTTACCGATATGTACCCGTTTTCGATCGAAGGCATCCACTACGCCTCGATGGTCCCCGACTTCTGGGAGCGAACGAGGGGCGCCTGTTCGTACGAGACGACCGGCCATGCCGGGGGCGGTGGGATCGTCGATCTGACGGATCAGACGCTAGCGTTCGTCGACGCCTACGAGGACGCGGCCGGCGACGAAGCGCCGGGCAAGCCGTTGGAGACGGGAGTGAGCACGTACGACGCGATCCACTTCTACGCGCAGGCCGTCGCCGACGCCGGGACGCTCGACTACCGAACCGATCTCGACGCCATCGTCGACGCGATGCTCTCCCTCGAGTACGCGGGTGCTGCAGGCGAGATTTCGCTGTACGGCGAGGACGGGGCGTACCCGCACGACGTCCGACCGGTGCGCGATGGGAACGGGCGGATCACGAACTATCCGGTGATCCAGTGGCAACCGGACGGCAGCGGCGGCGGCCGACGGGAGTGTGTCTTCCCGCAAGAACACGCGACCGCAGGTCACCGGGTTTCACCGTGGCTGTAGGGCGGCGTCGGACGGGATCATGCTCGGCAACGAAACCGTGATGGGCGGCGACCGACAACGGACCGCTAATGGACTGCAATCGGTGCAACGAGGAGGCGATCATGCACGCCGCGTACTCCGGAGCCCACCTCTGTCCGGACCACTTCCGCGAGTCGGTCGAAAAGCGGGTGCGCCGCCGAATCCGGCGGGACGATCTCGTCCCCCACGACATAACGCCGGAGAACCCACAGACCTGGGTGATCGGCCTCTCCGGCGGGAAAGATAGCGTCGTTCTCACGCAGATTCTCCACGACACGTTCGCCGAGGACCCCCGCATCGAACTCGTCGGCCTGACGATTCACGAAGGGATCGAGGGCTACCGCGACAAGTCGGTCGAGGCCTGCGTCGAACTCAGCGAGGAACTGGGGATCCGCCACGAACTCGTCAGCTACGAGGAGGAGTTCGGCGTCCGGATGGACGACGTCGTCGAAGACGACCCCGAAAACATGGCTCCCTGTGCCTACTGCGGCGTCTTCCGGCGAGACCTCCTCTCGGAGTACGCCGACGCGCTCGAGGCCGACCTCCTCCTGACGGGCCACAATCTCGACGACGAGGCCCAGACAGCGCTGATGAACGTCCTCGAGGGCGACGTCGAACAGATGGCGAAACACTTCGACGCCAGCCTCGGCCCGCTGGAAGAGCGCGAGGAACAAGACGAGTTCGTCCCGCGCGCGAAGCCGCTTCGGGACGTCCCCGAGAAAGAGGTCGCCCTCTACGCCCACGTCGAGGACCTCCCCGCCCACATCACCGAGTGCCCCCACGCCAGCGAGGCGTACCGCGGCGAGATCCAGCAACTCGTCTACGACCTCGAAGAGAACCATCCCGGAACCCGGCACTCGATCCTCTCGGGATACGAGGAACTGGCATCGATCGCCGCCGAAAAGTACGCCGGCGACGACGGGGCCGACCTCCGGGAGTGCGTCGAGTGCGGTTCGACGACGACGCGAGAGGTCTGCCGCAAGTGTTCGTTGCTCGAGTCACTCGCCTGATCCACTGCGTTCGAAAACCTGCGCGTTTAGCGCGTTTACATCGCGTTTTCGCCGAATACCGAGTCAGTGACTCGCCGCTCAGTCGACGTCGTTCGAAGAAGACCGTTCGGAAAGCGAGACGAACCGGCGGTTCGGCTGAGTGCCGTTAGCGGATCACGTCGACGCCGTTCTGTCGGTCGACGGTTTCGCGGCCGCCGTCGCTCTGCGCGCCGTATTCTTTCCCCGTCTTTTCGACGTTCTTGCTCGCGTCGAAGTCGGCATCGTTCAGGCCCTCGATGCTCTGTCGGGACTTGTCGGCCTGCTTCTGGGTGGTCGGTCCGAGCACCTGTGCGCTCTGGACGCCGGTCATGATCGCCATGACGCGAACTTTCCCCTTGTAGTTCTCCTGGATCCGGGCGCCCCAGATGACGTTTGCGCTGGCCTCGAGGCGCTCGGTGATGTTGTCCGCGATTCCCTCGGCCTCTTTCAGCGTGAGGTCGGGGCCGCCGGTGATGTGGACGAGCCCACCGGACGCGCCGCGATAGTCGACGTCCAGTAGCGGGTGGTTCATCGCGTCTTTGACGACCTCGTCGGTCTTGTTCTTGTCCTGGGTCTCGCCGACGAGCATCACCGCGACGCCGCCCTGATTCATGATCGTGGACATGTCCGCGTAGTCCAGGTTGATCAGGGACGGCTGGGTGATCGTCTCGGAAATACCCTTAACGGTTTCGGCGATGATCTGGTCCATCACCGAGAACGCCTTGCCGATCGGCAGGTTCGGGACGTAATCGAGCAGTCGGTTGTTGTCGAGGACGATGATCGAGTCGGCCTGCTCGCGGAGCTTCTCGAGGCCTTCCTCGGCTTTCACCGTGCGGGCGCGCTCGACGTTGAACGGCGTCGAGACCATCCCGACGACGATCGCACCCTGCTCTTTGGCGATCTTCGAGACGACGGGGGCGGCACCCGTGCCGGTGCCACCGCCCATCCCCGCGGTCACGAACACGAGGTCCGCGTCGCCGAGAACCTCCTTGATCGTGCCCTGGGCCATCTCGGTCGCGCGCTCGCCCATCGAGGGGTCGCCGCCGGCGCCGAGCCCGTTCGTGAGCGATTTGCCCACGAGGATCTTCGTGTCGGCCTCGATCATCTTGAGGTGCTGCTTGTCCGTGTTGATCGCCACGGTGTCAGCGCCGTCGACGCCGATGTTGTACAGTCGGTTGATGGTGTTGTTGCCGGCACCGCCCGCGCCGACGATGACGATTCGGGGCTCCCCGAACTCGTCGTCGTCGTCCATCGAGGCGTCCATCTCCCGGGCTTCTTCCTCCGCGTTCTCCAAGGCGTCCTGGACGATATCCTGCATCGTTACACCTTGGCCCAGTTGCGTTTGCCGGATTGGTCCGTGGGGCCGTCCCCTTGTTCGTTTATCATCTCACGGACGGCCGAGCGGATCGCTTCGCTCCGGTTCGGGAATTCGCCCGAGTCGACTAATTGCTCTACTTCATCGATCTGCTGTTTCGGGATTCGCAGTGTCACACGCTCCATGATTGTATTCCCCGTTGTGGGGTAAGACGGTGGCGCGCCCCTGTCAGACGCGGCGTGTCTTACGTTTGAACCGCCCGTCATCGGGCGATTTCCCGTCTTTTCGACGAGTGTAAGACAATCCGTCTTACGCGAATAACTCGATGACCGGCATGGATAATAAAACTTTCGTCGACAGTGACTCTCTTCGTCTTACACCGGTCAGAACTGCGTCCCGTCGGACTCGAGGACGTCCGCCGCGGGCGTCCGACGACCGCAGCCGGGACAGAACGACCAGTCGGATCGGACCTCGTCACCACACTCACAGAACAGTCGTCGGGAGGCCTTCTCACCACAGTTGGGGCAGTACATGTGATCGCCGTCGAGTCGGTCGCCACACTGGTTGCACTGCCGGCCGCCGTCTCGTCCGTCGGCGGATTGCGTCTCCGCGCGTTCGCGAGCCCCCGCCGTCTCTCCGTCGTTCCGAGTCGAGTCGCGCCCACCGGTCTGGCGGTGGCCGCTCGACTGCGCGTTCCGCTCGCTCGAGTGGACCGCCGCCCCCTCGAGCGAGATCGAGACGTTGACGTCCTGCGGTTCGGGCGACGTCGGTGAGTCTCGTGTGTGCGAGCCCGCGCGATCGATGCCGAGTTCCCGGAGTCGGTCGTCCACACGCGTGCGAACGAGTTCGTCGATCACGTCCGTCCGTCCGCGGTCCGATTCCGAGCGGTCCGCGCCGTCCGTCGCCTCGTCGCTCCCCTCGAGGTACGATCTGAGCGCCTCTCGCATCGCCTCGCTCTTGGAGGCGTCGAGTTCCTCGAGTTGCTCGACGAGGTCGTCGTCCGCGCGGAACGTGATCTTGCTCATGGCCGAAGTACCCCCACGTTATCATCCCACCTATATCAATCATTCTGCTGTTCAGGCTCAGTTACACGTTCGTCCAGTCTCGAATAATAACCCTTATGTGTACCACGGCGGCTACGTTTGGGTGCCCGCCCTTAGCTCAGACTGGTAGAGCAGTCGACTGTAGATCGACTTGCCCCCCGTTCAAATCGGGGAGGGCGGACTTTTACGACGACCAACACCGCGAGCGGAGCGAGCGGACCGGTCGTCGTAAAAGGAGACCGCGACACGATTTTGAACATGGAAGTCGCACGCCCACGCAGCCGAGCGAAGCGAGGCGAGTCGGAACGTCTTCCAGCTGTTCAAATCGGGGAGGGCGGATTTCTCCTGGAAACGTCGTGAGCAGTGGGAGGGCGAACTTCCGTCCTCTCGATTCCGAGCAGACACTGAATAGCCGCGTCTTACGTTTTCACCCCTCTCGAGACGGGCACAAATTCTGAGTCAAACACAGATCGTGGCGGGGTCCGCGCCGTCCTCGACGAGAGCAGCAAGCCCCTCGAGAGCGAGGGCTCCGATTCGGTGTGGACGAGGACCCAGCTTGTCTGGGTGATCGTACTGCCGATGCGGTACGCCGACGGTGAGGACACCGTCGAGTCGAGAGAGAACGCAGTCGCGGAACGGTCCTCGCCGATTGTATTCCAGTTAGTCCCGATCGTCATCCGATCTGCGTCCGACAGCAACTCACTCGTCGAGGATCTGGTTCGCGCGGACGATGACGTAGAGCAAGACGAGTCCGGTGCCGACTGCGAGGATGAACTGGCTCGCGAGCAGGTACAGAAAGCCGAGTCCGGAGGTCAACCCCAAGAGGCCGTCAAAGACGGCCCGAAAGAGGAGCGGGACGAGCGCAACCAACACGATGGCCCCGATGAGTCTCGTCAGGGGGATCGCTTCTTCGAGAAGCGGAGCGGTATCGAGCTCGCCGGTATCGGGATCGAAGAACGGTCTGGAGGGCGACATCTGCTAGAGATGACTATCTCGTAATAATATATGTTTCGACCGGTAGTATCCGAGAGAACCGCCCATACTGTGGCGCTTCCGGCGGACAGTCGTGTGACTCGAGCGCAGCGGGCGAGCGAGTACGTCTTACAGTCTTTAGCTGAGAGCCGACTCGGCCGTCTCCTCTGTCGTTTACATAGAGATTCCGAGTATCCCGTTGCCCACTCGTTCGCGTGACCCGCATGGTTTCGGAAGCACTGCTACGACGATCCGGCGAGATCGCACCGTCTCGAGTCGCTGCTCTTCACGACAACGGCGGTCTGCGTGCTCGTCGCGAACGCCGTCGGTCGCGTTTGATCCGAACTCGAGTCAGCTCATCGATCGGACCACGGACATCGTGGGCGAGCTGGCGGTTCGGCAGCGTGCTCGAGTGGCTATCGTTGTCGAGAAGTTTTATCTATAGCACTCCCATAGAAACTCACAGCAACCATGACCCTACAAGAAGCTGTTCGCGATGTTAGTGAACAGTACGATATCCCGGACAACGAGCGGCTCCGGGAGTTGGCGCGATCGAACGCGCACCTCCGCGACTAATTCTTATTCCGCTTCAGAGCTACCGTTTTCGGTGCGCAGGAAGTCGATAAATCCCGCTTCGGATAGTGCCGGTTCCTGAACGAGGTTTGCTTCCTCACCTCGAATGGCCAGTTCCTCCACGAATTCGATGCAGTGTGCTTCGTGCAATTCGGCGTATTTCTCCCATGCCTCGTAGTAGTACATATCGAGGTCGTAGTCCTCGAGGGGGATCTCGATGCCATGCTTTCGGCGGACGATCTCACACCCGTTCTGTTTCAACGTGAGGAAGTACAGATTGTGTCGCCGAACGGTCAGCAGCCGCTTTGATTCGACGATATAGGGATCGACCCACTCACGCCATTCGTACTCTTCGGTGTGTGTTTTCGGCGTTTCAAAATCGGCCCCTGCCGCCTCGAGATAGGTCTGTGCCATCGTGATCCCCGTTCGGTGATTCGCGTTTGGAAGCGAGTGCCTCAGGATCAGATTCGACATCAGGCTACCAGCAACGTCCGTCGCCGACCCGTCCCACGAAACGTGATCGACCGCTTCGGGGACTCGTTCGATCTCGAGGTTCTTGTAGATCGCAAGTTCACTCCCGTTCTCCTGTTCTTCCTGTTGCATCTCGGCGAAGAACTGGAGTAACCAGATAGCGATGACTCGGCTCGTCGGGTCCATCGGCTCTAAGTTTTCCTTCAACTGAGCGGGACTGATTTCCCGATCGAGATCGTCGGTCGTTCCCGACACACCCGACGTATAGAGTACACGCACGTCTCCGCCCGAGAGCGAGTAGTCCATTACCATAACATCGGCCGTTGGGTCGCGGAGTCTGTCCGCAAACGCATCCGGATCCGTACTGACATCCTCGAGCGAATAGTTGCTATCATCCGGATGGTGTTGATGGACAACTCGAGTCGGCATCTGATTGGTTTACTACTACGAGGAGAGACGGATATAACCATTGTCCGTAGCGTCTCGTGGTGTCCGCGGACCCAGAGTTTCGGAACTGTTCGTAGCTCATTCAACGCTTGAGAAGCCACCGCAGCGAAACTCGATCGGCTCAAGCGCGACGACGAGAGCTTCGACGAGTTGCTCGAGCGACTGGCAAGCGACGAGGAGCCGATCACCGTCGGTGCGTGGGATTCGGACACCGCTGACCGGGCCCGCGACGCTATCGATCCCGCGAGAGTTTCGACGATGACGTTCCTCGATTCGTCGGTCATCATCGACATGCTCGAGGGCGTCGACGAAACCGTCGCGTTCGTCGAATCACGGGACGACCCGTCTCTCACCTCGGCGATCTGTGTCTACGAGGTCCTCGCCGGAACGCTCGGCAGCGGCGACACCGATCTCCGGGCGGAGCGCCAGCACTTCGGCGGCGTCCACTCCCTCGAGTTCAACGAGGAGATCGCGCTCGAGGCGGCTCGGCTGCAGGACGAACTCCTCGCCGACGGCGACCGGATGGCCGTTCGTGATCTACTGATCGCGGCGACCGCCCGCTCGACCGGCGATCAGCTGGTTGTTGCGGATTCGGATTTTCAGACTGCAGCGCTCGAGTCCACAATGCAGGTGACGAATCTTCGGGGAAAGTGACTCCTAAACGGCAGGGAACTGTCTCAAGGGCATTCTCGAGGTCGGGCGTGACGTGCCAGGACTTCTGGCCGGTCGGGTATCGACCCAGACGACCGGCCACTCGTCATGCCAGTACCAGCCGGCGGTGTTCGGTCCCCAGGCGAGTCTGGTAGCTCTCGCGAAGGCGATCGCGAGGAGATTCCGGGCATGATATACCCCGTCGATAGAGTTTTCGTTAGTCGGTGGCGGGTTGTCTGTCCCCATGCTTCGATGGGACTCGAGAGCGAGTGATAGCGGTCGGGGATATCATAGTCTCGTACTGCTGAAACCAATGTTTAGACAGATTCAGCACCAGTTAGGAACGTAGCCATTCTGATCCGCCAGTTGACACAAATTGGTCGTACGTCGGGCGGTGTTGTACTCCCGAAGGGAGAGCTTCGGGCGCTCGGATTGGTAGACGAGGACGGCAATGTGAAAGATCAACCAGTGCGGGTGACGCGGACAGGTACGGGGAGGGGAAAAGTGTCTGTCATTGGTCCAAATGAGTACCCACAGATAGACACGTAGAACGCGACAGTGGATCTAAACTTCAGCCACCATCTGTACTATTCCTCTATAAAAGATAGTATTAGCCATAGATATCATTTCCCAAGAACTAATACACGTCAATAAATACTTACTATTTGTGGTTGTAAATAGATTCAGTATTGCTGACGTGGATGCGTTAAATCTTGCTGAGGCAAATGACATTCCTAATCTAATGGTCATAGCAGGTCCAAATGGTGTTGGGAAATCAACTCTCCTGGAGGATTTAAGAGAAAAGCTCCAGAATCCAACAATGAATCATATTGAGGTTGACGGTATGGCGAGACCGGTCTATGTTTCTCCTCATCGCGCACCTGCAGAAATTGAGTTAGATGATGCGACTATCACAAGAACCAGTTCTGATGGTTTCATTGAATCAATGGGAAGTGATCGCTACAGAGCAGGAACCTCATCCGACCTGCCAAATCTTTTGAGATCTATTCGAGACCGATCCCGTTTTCAAGCGGACTATGCACCCTATTATGAAGTCCAGAGAGAGTTAGTTGACTTTTATCGGGATAGAAGCGATATTACCACGTCAATAGTTGATCGAGAAGGGGAAGTGAACAAAGAGGATCTTCCGAATATCTATGATCCAATTGAGGACGCAGTAGATCGACTCCTTCCTGGAGTACAATTTGAGGAAATAGAGAGGAAAGACGGGGAGTACCGAATTCTATTTCGAAACCGAACAGGTGACGTAGTAAAATATGAGAAATTAAGTTCTGGCGAAAGAGATCTATTAGCTATTGTATTCTGTTTCTTAGGACCTATTTTATCTAATAGAATTGCTGAGGCCAGGGATGAGTCCATTGACGATCGTAATATTGTTGTGTTACTTGATGGCCCTGAATCATATATGCATCCCCAACTACAACTAAAGTTCTTGAATTATCTGGAAGATTATATTGAGGGAGATAGTGAATATGGCATAGAAACCCAAATAATAATGGTGTCTCACTCAACTGCGATAATTGATAATGTTGCTCGGGAATCACTGTATTACCTATTTTATCCTGATCAGATTGACGGAGAGAATCAATTAAAGCCTGCTTCTAAGCTACCGTCAGAACTTGAGGAAATCATCAGTGAAGAAATCGGTTTATCCGTGCTGACTTCTGGCGAAGATTTACTACTTGTAGAAGGGGATACTGATAGAGAAGTATTCAACCGGATTGATGAAGACCTAGATCGAACAACAACAATAGTCCCCATTGGAGGCAAAGAACCAATAATTGGGCTCGATGGGGCATTCAACGAATTAGTGCCAGAATTAAGAGAATCTAATATAGAATTATATGCGATTGTTGATCGAGATCGTGATTTGTCCCTGAGTGATAGAGTGAATAACAATATTCACACCCTACCAGTTACTATGGTTGAAAATTTAGTTATTAATCCTATTGCATTATTTTCCACCCTCGATGATGTTTTAGGAGATGAACTATACCAAACAAAATGGAATACACCGGACGATATCAAACGATTATTGGAGCAAATTGTGAATGAAGACGATTTCATTCAGAAAGAAGCACAACTACGGTGGAACGAGCAGTTTAATCCGGTTAATGTTGACTACAAGGGTTACCAAAAGTCAGAAGGATTCTCCGATATAGAGGATTTTGCAAAAAATGCGGTTAGAAATCGACTATCTGGAGTAGATAGCTATTCCATTATTGAGAAGAAGGTGGAAGAATCTGCTAAAAATAAAGAATATGGGAAGCTTCATGGGAAGAAAATATTGTCAGAGGTCTCTAACAGATTTAACATTAAGACAGAACGACTTCTTCGTATGACCGCGAGAAAGATAGATTCTGATGACCTACCTGAAGAGACACGAGAATTCCTTACAACAGTTAAAACATCGAATTCATAACAAGATTAAAAGCGAAAGTGTCGTAGAATAGATAAAATTTGGAAACGGTGTCCCCGAAACCGGTCTTTAAAGACGATTTTCTATAAGGCAGAGAGATTGTCAGGTTATAATTCATCTTTCAGGATTTCTTGGGCTAAAAGGGAGAAGCGAGGACAACTGACCGGTATCGGTTACGCTCTATCGTTGAACCATTGTTGATAATCGCACAACGATAACGGCGAGTCCGACTATAATGAGTAGCCATGCCCACCCCTTGATGTGGACATCTATCAGCGTTGCAATTGTCGAGTCTATCATGGTCATCAGAATCCCACTCCCAAGTAGGACCGATCCGATCGCCAGTGGTTCCTCAGACATTCGTGTCTCCCTTTCCTAAGAGCCCTGTATTCATCAGCCGAGTCAGTCGAAGTTGGCCTATCTTCCTTTGCAACATTGCGGATTAGCCTCAACTGGCTAGGAAATTATAAGGGGGAGCGGGCGACTTCACTGAGACATGGACATTCCGGATTGGGACACGGACAAGACCGTGTCTGGATAAGGACACCATGGCTGCTTCAACAGACCGCGAAAAGATGAACGATGTTGACCCTCACCTGAAAGAACAAAACGAGGGTATATTCAACGCGTTTGCTCAGGAGGACCATACGATTCTCACGACACCAGAAATCGCGAACCATTTAGATCTCAGTGGACGCCAGATACGTCGACGATTAGATGATCTTGAAGATGAAGGGGTTGTAGCGTCTCGAAAACCCGGCCGAACAAAGCTATGGTGGCTCGAGACGGAGGTTGAGGAACCTATATCCGCACAATATCCGGTTCTCAGGCTTATACGCGACAAAATAAGCCTTCAATCGGCAGTACTAGGAATTCTATTTGGGATAGTGACTGCTGTTTTAACATCTGCAGGTACCGTTGCGCTTGCATACGATGTCTCTCTAAGTGGGATTCCATGGATCAATACCGACCATTTATTCCAGTCTGGCCTTCTGGCAAGTTTTTTCTCGGCAATGTTTCTCCTCACTGCTGGCGTACTTGCAGCTACAGATTGGCTATTTTCTCATTTAGGGCTTGAAATTAAGTTCAATTATGAAAATTAAGGGTCAGGTTCAACCAGAGAAGGTTTGAATAGTTGCTCAATCTACCCGACGAAACCAGAAAGCTGACCGTGTATGATCCAGTGTGGAATCCGCCAATCTCGTACGGAATTCACAGATCAGCTAGAATTGCTGTTCTCTACGCTCTCCTCAACTTGAGTCCACGTCTCTGTGTCGAGTTCTCCCTCGAGGTACGCTTCGCCGTCATCCGTAATGACGTATACGCCATTCCCAAGGTGGGTGAGTAACCCCTTCTCTGCAAGCGTCCGACATCGTCGGGCGATGTGCTGGCGAGAATAGCGGATTCGGCCTTCCTCCATCATTTTCTTCGGAGAACCGGAATCCTGTTCGTGGATATACTCCAGAATACGGTCGTCCACGAGCGACATCCAGTCTCCCGAGTAACGCATGCTCTCGTAGACGCGTCGAAGGAATCTAAACATCCGCAATGTGCCCCACACACGATAACGGAGCCTAAATAATTTCTCGGTACATTCATGTTCCAAGAGGCCGTGCATAATTCCACGGAGATGTCGAGTCACCTGAAGATGACTCTCCAGAGTGACTGAGACCGGACGGCGTTGCAGCGCCGTCCGGCGAAAGCTCCGTGATCCAGAATGAATCTCGAGCGTTCCGTGGGACGAAAATCCCACACACGGCAGGAGGTATCGCCAGCACAAAGATTTGGGGTTCGCCGTCGCTGTAACGCTCGAGCCACGACCCGCACTAGTGCCTCCTCGATGATACAGCAGGTGATCCAAATTGCTCCCTGACCCGCGACCGCCGACGTGGATCGAACTCACCGCCTTCCAGCGCGACTGTCTCGAGGCCGTCGCCCGCCGCGAGCGGACCGGACGGTGCTGCGACGAACGCGGAATCGTCCACACCCTCGAGCGCCGGTATCCCAGCGTCACCCGAACCCGACTCGAGCTGAACCTGCGGACCCTCGTCGGACGCGACCTCCTCGCGAAACGCGCCGGAGCCGACGACCGGCCGACCTACGCCCTGACCGACGAGGGGCGCGCCCTCCTCATCCAGCGCGCCGAGCGCTTCGCGGTCACCTGCGGGATCGGCGCGACCGATCGCGACGCCGAGACCGGAGCCACCTCGAGCGAGCTTCGGAGACGGATGCTCGAGACTCGAGACGAGAAGCCGAAACGGTGTCCCGACTGCGGCGCGGCGGTGCCCGAACGCGATCCGCTGGTCGGCTGGTGGTGCTGTGACGACTGCGGGATCCTCCTCGACGACGACGGCGAGCGGCTGACGTGACGATCGGCCGTCCTCCGGCGCATCCGAACGCCGGCCGCCGACCGGGCGATCGAAGTAGTCCCGGACGGTGACTACCACGGTCGCCAACCTGTACGCCACCCTTTCAGCGCCGCTCCCGCGGACAGTGCGTCCCTACTCCGGCGAAACGCTCTCGAGGAGCGACCGTCACGCAACGCGCTGGAGCGTCGCTGACGCTCGCATCTCGGAGTGGCTACCCGACCGTTGTCGTGACCGGGAACGCGAGTAACGGCGGTCTTTCAGGGGTAACCGGGTCGAAACAATGTATCGGTGCGCCGTCGGCTGGCAGTGAGACCCCCGTGAGGATGTTCAACCGATCAGTTCAGGATTCGCGATCGCCGGCGAGGGACCGAACGGACGAGCGCGAATCGACGACGGCCGTTCGCCTCGAGGGAGTCACCCACCGCTACGGCTCGGCCGGCGGGCGGTTTCGCTCGAGCCACGATCGAGTGGTGACCGCGCTCCGCGACGTCTCCTTCGACGTCCCGACGGGGACCATCGTCGGACTCGAGGGGCCGAGCGGTAGCGGGAAGTCGACGATCCTGCACGCGGTCGCGGGGCTGCTGGTGCCGACGGAGGGCAGCGTGGAACTGCGCGACACCGACCTCGCGGCGCTGTCGGACGGGGAGCGAACCCGAATGCGGCGACGCCACATCGGGATCGTGTTCCAGCGGTTCCACCTCCTGCCGTCGCTGTCCGCCCGCGCGAACGTCGCGCTGCCGCTCGTGCAGGTGGGAATCCCCCGGTCCGATCGACGGGAGCGCGCGACCGACCTGCTCGAGGCGGTCGGCCTGGGCGATCGCACCACGCACCTGCCCGGCGAACTCAGCGGCGGCGAGCGACAGCGCGTCGCGATCGCGCGGGCGCTCTCGACCGATCCGGACGTGATCGTCGCCGACGAGCCGACGGGCGAACTCGACACGGCGACCGGCGGGGACGTCCTCGAGCTCCTGACCGATATCGGGCGCGATCGGGCGGTGTTGGTGGCCTCGCACGACGCGGCCACGCTGTCCGTCGCGGACCGCGTCATCACGCTTCGCGACGGGCGGGTGGACGATGTCCGATGAGGCCGACGAGCTACCCGAGGGCGTCGGGACGCGGCGGCGGACCCGGTGGTCGGGCCTCGTCGGTCTGACGCTCGCGAGGTGGCGACAGCGGGCGACGGGAACGACGGCGGGTCGCATTGCGTCGACCGTCGGTGCCGTCGCACTGACGATCGCGTTCCTGCTCGTGGTGACGGGCATCGCGCTGGCGCTGGCCGACGGCGGCGCGACGAGCAGGGACGACGCGGACGTCCGTATTACGCCGACCGAGGGGAGCGCGCTCTCGTCCGTCGACGGGGTCGAAGGCCCCCGCCTCGGAGCGACGAACGAACGGGCAGGGACGATCCGCTCGCACGACGGCGTCGAGCACGCGTCGCCGGTGCTCGTCGAGACGGCGCGACTCGAGTCGACCGACGGCGACCCGCGGACCGTTCGTCTCGTCGGCGTCGTTCCAGACGGCGAGTCGCGGACCGTCGCGGGACTGCCGACTGACCGCCTCGAGTCGGGGGATTCCCACTACGCGAACGGCACGTACGACGGCCCGCGAAACGGCGACATCGTGCTCTCACACACCGCTGCCGACCGACTCGGCGCGTCGGACGGCGACGAGTTAGCCGTCTCGAGGGGGCCGATGCGGTCGAACGAGACGGCGGTAACGGTGACGGTAGCGGCCGTGGGGGACGCCGGGGGCGGCGAGGGCGGCGCGCCGATCGCGCTCGTGCACGCGAGCGAACTCCAGTCGCTTTCCGGGGCCGACGACGGCCAACTCGCCGATCGGGTGTTGATCTGGGGCGAGACCGACGCCGCGCAGTCGGCCGCCGCCGAGGCGTATCCGGACGCGTCGGTCGAGGTAGCCGGACGTACCGATCCCGCCGCGCTGTTCGAGGACGGCCTGGCGTTCGCGACCAGCGCGATCGCGCTGATCGTCGGCGTGACGATCTGTGCCTCGTTCGTCGCGACGACCATGGGCATGACCGTCGACGAGGACCGGCGGACGCTGGCCGTCCTCGAGTCGATCGGCGTCCCCGCTCGTGGCCGCCTCGCCGTGGTCGCGATCTCGACGGGAATCACCACGTTCGTCGGCTCGCTCGTCGGAATCGTCCTCGGCGCGGGTGGGATCGTCGCCGTCAACGCGATCGCCAGCGCGACCGTCGCGCCGGGGGCGGTCGCCCAGTTCCATCCGTTGTTCGTCCCGTACGCGATCGCCGTGGCCCTCCTGTCGGGCCTCGTCGCCGTTCCCTATCCCCTCGCGGTGGCCGCGCGGACGTCCGTCCTCTCGGAGGTGGGACGATGAGCGTCGGCGGGGCGGTCGTTCGAACGCGAGCCGTCGTCGGACTCGCGCTCGCCCAGCTCCGGCGCTCGCCGGGCCGAACCGTCCTCACCGTGCTCGCGGTCACCCTGGCCGTCCTCTCGGTGACGGTGCTCGCGAGCCTCGGCGTGGGCGTCGTCGAGAAGGGAGAGCAGGGGCTGGACAGCGCCGATCGGGACATCTGGATCTCTCGATCTCCGGTCGATCCGGCGGCCAGCGGGACGGAGAACCCGATCTCCGGCGCTCACGGCACGGCGGCCCAGCTCACCGCGCGGGACGACATCGCCTCGGCCTCCCCGATCGCGATGTACGACGTCTACCTCGGAACGGACCCGTCGAACCTCCAGCGCAGACCCGCGGTCGGCGTCCAGGAGACCCACGACGGCTTCGACTTCGAGGCGGGCCGCGGGTTCGAGGTCGACGAGGAGACCGCCGCCAGCCCCCCGCCCGACGAGCCCCAGCGCGACGAGATCATCCTCGATCCGCGGGTCGCCGACGAACTGGGCGTCTCGGTCGGCGACACGGTCTACGTCGGGACCAGCCGACAGACGGCGGAAACGAACGAGCTCACCGTTATCGGGCTCTCGGGCTACTACTCGCAGTACCTCGGCTCGCCGGCGGTGACGGTCCCGCTGGGCGACCTGCAGGCCATCGCCGGTACGTCGGGGACCGATCGGGCGACCTACCTCACCGCCGACGTGGCCGACGACGCCGACCGCGACGCCGTCGCGACCGAGCTCGGCGAGGCGTATCCCGAGTACGACGTTCGGACCAGCGACGATCAGGTGCGGTCGATGCTCGAGGAGCGCACGATGGTGCTCGCGAGCGGCGCGACGCTGGTCGGGCTCGCCGTCCTCGGCGGGATCGTCCTGACGGCCAACCTGTTCGCGCTCGTGGCCCACCAGCAGCGCGAGGAACTGGCGGCGCTCCGCGCGATCGGGCTCTCTCGCCGGCTGCTCGCCGGCACGATCGGCACGCAGGGACTCGTCATCGGTCTGGTCGGGGGGCTGCTCGCCGTCGCGGTGACGCCGCTGGCCGTGCTCGGGTTGAACCGGTTCTCGGCGTCGGTGCTCGGCTTCGAGCGGCTCCTCCGGACGCCGCCCGAGATCTACGCCGGCGGGTTCGCGCTCGCGCTCGGTGCCGGAACGATCGTCGCGATCGTCGCCGGCTGGCGGGCCGGCCGTTACGCCCGTATCGAGCACCTCGAGGCCTGAGAGCCTCGAGACCTGAGCCCGAGCGGGATGAAAGCGGGACGATAGCACGGCAACAACACGGCAATGGCGAGGCGAAGGTGGAACGAAGGCGAGGAGCAATCCACGGCGTCGGTCGCGGGCGACTGGCCGGAAACGTGGTCCTTATCCGCCGCTCGTCCCTAGCGCGTTTCGATGACAGACGGGGACGTCGCGGCGTTTACGCGCCTCGGACCGACGGTTCGGGGGGCGCTCTCCGAACGCGGCTTCTCGCAGCCGACGGCACCGCAGCGACTGGCGATTCCGCCGCTGTCGGCCGGTGAGAATACGCTGGTGATCGCGCCCACCGGAAGCGGCAAGACCGAGACGGCGATGTTGCCCGTCTTCGACCACCTCGTGGCAGGCGATACAGGTCCACCGGAGGGGATCGGCGCGCTCTATATCACGCCGCTGCGGGCGCTCAACCGCGACATGCGCGAGCGCCTCGAGTGGTGGGGCGAGTACTTAGATCTCGAGGTCGACGTCCGCCACGGCGACACGACCCAGTACCAGCGGGGGAAACAGGCCGAGGATCCCCCGGACGTGCTGATCACGACGCCCGAAACCGTGCAGGCGATGCTCACCGGCAAGCGACTGCGGGAGGCGCTCGCGGACGTCTCTCACGTCGTGATCGACGAAGTGCACGAACTCGCCGCCTCGAAGCGGGGCGCGCAGTTGGCGATCGGCCTCGAGCGGCTCCGGGACCTGGCGGAGCCGTTCCAGCGGATCGGCCTCTCGGCGACCGTCGGCGATCCGGGCGAGGTCGGGCAGTTCCTCACGGGCGGTCGCCCCTGCGAAATTCGCGAGATCGACGTCGGGAGCAACGTCGACGTGACGGTCCGCGAGCCCGCGGTGACCGAGGAGGACGAACGGCTGGCCGGCGAACTCATGACCGAAGCCGACACGGCCAGTCACGTCCGGCTGATCCGGGATCTGGTCGAGGAACACGAATCGACGCTCATTTTCGTCAACACTCGCCAGACCGCCGAAGCGCTGGGGTCGCGGTTCAAGGAACTCGACCTCCCGATCGGCGTCCACCACGGCTCGCTCTCGAAAGAGGCCCGGATCGACGTCGAAGACCGGTTCAAGGCCGGCGAAATCGACGGCCTCCTCTGTACGTCCTCGATGGAGCTCGGGATCGACGTGGGGCAGGTCGATCACGTGATCCAGTACAAGAGTCCCCGACAGGTTACCCGTCTGCTCCAGCGGATCGGCCGCGCGGGCCACCGACAGGACGAGGTCTCGAGCGGGACGATCGTCACGACGCGGCCCGACGACACCTTCGAGGCGCTTTCGATCGCCCGCCGGGCTCGCGACGGCGAGGTCGAGCCGGCGGCGATCCACGAGGGCAGTCTGGACGTGGTCGCGAATCAGCTGCCGGCGCTCGTCCAGAGCCGCGGCGACACCTACGTCGACGAGGCCGTCGAGACGGTCACGCGGTCGTACCCGTTCCGAAACGTCCCTGAGGCGACCGTCCGCGAGATCGTCGCCGAACTCCACCGGAATCGGATCCTGTGGTTCGACGAGGCCGAGGATCGCATCGAGACCACCGGCGGCACCTGGCAGTACGTCTACGCGAACCTCTCGATGATCCCCGACGAGGAGACCTACGAGGTCCACGACATCGCCTCTGGGGGCCAGATCGGGACCTTGGACGAGCGCTTCGTCGTCAACTTCGCCCAGCCCGGAGAGGTGTTCATCCAGCGCGGCGAGATGTGGCGGATCGCCGAGATCGACGACGAGGAGGCTCGAGTCAAGGTCAGTCCCATCGAGGACCCCGCGGGCGAGGTCCCCTCGTGGATCGGCCAGGAGATCCCCGTCCCCGCCGCGGTCGCCGGCGAGGTCGGCGAGATTCGGGCCGTCGCGGAGCCCCAATTCCAGGCCGGTGCCGACGCCGCCGCGGTCGGCCGCGAACTCGCGGACCGCTATCCGTCCGACGAGTACACCCTGACCGAGGCCTGCACCCAACTCGAGGCCCAGATCGACGCCGACGCGCCGATGCCGACGGCCGACCGACTCGTCCTCGAGCGACAGGGACGGACGGTCGTGCTCAACGCTCCCTTCGGCCACACGGCGAACGAGACGCTCGGTCGGATACTCTCCGCACTGTTGGGCCAGCGTGCGGGGTCGTCCGTCGGCCTCGAGACCGATCCCTACCGGATCGAACTCGAGGTGCCGAACTCGATCGCGACGAGCGACGTGCTCGCGGTGCTCGAGGAGACCGATCCCGACCACGTCGAGGCGATCGTCGAACTCGGGCTCAAGCGCTCGGACGCGCTGGCCTTCCGACTCGCGCAGGTGTCGGCGAAGTTCGGCGCCCTCAAGCGCTGGCAGAGCAACGGATCTGGCCGGATCTCGAACGATCGCCTGCTATCGGCGCTCGAGGACACGCCGATGTACGAGGAGGCGATTCGAGAGGTGTTCCACGAGGACCTCGATATCGGACGCGCGAGTTCGGTGCTCGAACGGGTCCAGTCGGGCGACCTCGAGTTGGTGACCCGACGCGGGCGCACGCCGGTCGGGCTGGGCGGTCGTTCGTCGGGCGGCAAGGAACTCCTCGCGCCCGAAAACGCCGACGCGAGCGTCATCAAGACGGTCAGGGAGCGGATTCAGAACGACCGCGTCATCCTGCTCTGTACTCACTGCACGGAGTGGAAAGTGAAGACGAAAGTCAAGCGGGTACCCGACCAGCCCGAGTGTCCCGAGTGCGGGTCGACGCGGATCGCCTCCCTGAACCCGTGGGCCGACGAGGTCGTGCAGGCGGTCCGATCGCAGGAAAAGGACGACGAGCAGCGGGAGATGACCGAACGCGCCTTCCGGGCCGCGGGCCTCGTTCAGAGTCACGGCAAGCAAGCCGTCATCGCGATGGCCGCCCGCGGCGTCGGCCCGCACAACGCCGCCCAGATCATCAACAAACTCCGCGAGGACGAAGCCGAGTTCTATCGGGACATCCTCTCGAAGGAGCGCGAGTACGCACGGACGCAGGCGTTCTGGGACTAACAGGCGGTCCCGAATGGCGATCGATTCGAATCGGCGTCCGCGTCGACGGGACGATTTCGGTCGGCTGTTCCGATCTCTCTCCGACTAACTGACATCCGCCTATCACAACCCGTTCCACAGCCCTTATCTACGCAACACCCGAACTCGGGTCAATGGATTCCGGCCCGTCAAACGACCCGTCCGGGGCTGCGGACGAGTCCGAAACCGGTTCGTTCCTCGACCGGATGGCGGGGCTACTCGAGGCGGCGGACATCGCCTGCTTTCGGGCGACGCCGTCCGGAACGATCGTCGCGGTCAACGACGCGTTCACGCGGCTGACGGGCTACGCGCGGAGCGAACTCGACGAGCGGCCGTTCGACGCGCTTTTCGACGACGGAACGCGCCTCGAGTCGCTCGGTTCGGATCCCGACGGAGGGAGTTCGTCGTCGGCGTCGACGCCGGTTTCGATCCGAACGAAGACGGGGAGCGTCCCCTGTACGGTCCACCTCGAGCGACGGCCGCGAGACGACACCGATCGGGAACAGGTGATCGACGGAATCGTCCGCCGGCGGCGCGTCTCCCCCCGCTCGTCGGCGGCGGCCGACTCCGATCTCACGTACGGCCGGACCTTCGAGGCGCTGGCGAACGCGCTCCCCGACGGCATCATCGTCCTCGATACGGACAGCGACGTCCAGTACGCCAACCCGGCCGTCGAACGCATTCTCGGCCACGACCCCGACGAACTCGTCGGCTCGAGCAAAGTCGAGATCATCCCGGAGCGACTGCGACAGACCCACCTCTCCGCGCTCCAGCGCTACCTCGAGACCGGGGAGCGAAACATCAACTGGACCTACGTCGAGCTCCCGGGCCAGCACGTGGACGGCCACGAGGTCCCCCTCGGGGTCTCGCTCAACGATTTTACCTTCGACGGCGACCGCTACTTCGTCGGCCTCTTTCGGGACATATCGCCGCGCAAAGAGGCCGAGCAGACCCTGACGGAGAAGGTGGTCCAACTCGAGTCGGTCTCGTATCTCGGCCGGCGCGCCCTCGAGAACGCGGATATCGCCGACGTGCTCGAGAAAGCGACCGAACTGGTCGCTTCGGCGCTCGACGCAGAGTACGCGATCGTCTTCGAACACGACGCGGACGATCCCGACGGCGAGGTGCTCCGGCTCCGGGCCGATGCCGGCCTCGATGTCGTCGAGGATGAGACGACGCCCGCGGCGGATTCGATCGCCGCCGCCGCACTGGCGGATAACGACCCCATCGTGATCGAGGACGTCGAGAGCGACCCGCGATTCGACGGTCCGTCGCTGGTTCCCGATCGCGACGTCCGGAGCGGAATCACCGTCGCTATCGGCCCCACGAGCGATCCGTGGGGCGTCCTCGACGTCTACGACACCGATCGACGGGAGTTCGCCGACCACGACGTCGATTTCCTCGAGAGCGTCGCCACGATCATCGCGACGGCGATCGAGCGCCAGGGGTACGAGCGACGCCTCAACGAGACGGTTTCGGAGCTCGAGGCGTCGAACGAACGACTCGAGCAGTTCGCCTACGCCGCCTCCCACGATTTACAAGAGCCCTTGCGGATGGTCTCGAGCTACCTCCAGTTGATCGAGAGCCGGTACGCCGACGAACTCGACGCCGACGGCCGGGAGTTCATCGAGTACGCGGTCGACGGCGCGAATCGCATGAGCGAGATGATCGAGGGGCTGCTCGAGTACTCCCGGATCGACTCGCAGGGCGACCCCTTCGAACCCGTCGACCTCGACGCCGTGCTCGAGGACGTGCTGACCGACCTGCAGGTGATGATCGACCGATCGGACGCGGAGATTTCGATCGAGCCGTTACCCGAGGTGCGAGGCGACCCACATCAGCTCCGCCAACTGTTCCAGAACCTCCTCTCGAACGCGATCGAGTACAGCGGTGACGAGCCGCCGCGGGTGGACGTCACCGCCGAGCAGCGCGGTAGAAGCTGGGAGATATCGGTTCGCGACGACGGAATCGGGATCGATCCCGACGATCAGAATCGGGTGTTCCGGGTATTCCAGCGACTCCACGGTCGCGAGGAGTACGACGGCACGGGGATCGGACTCGCGCTCTGCCGTCGCATCGTCGAACGCCACGGCGGGGAGATCTGGGTCGACGCCGAACCCGGCGAGGGCTCGACGTTTACCTTCACGGTTCCCGTCGACGAGCCGCGGTAGCACTTCCGGAGAGAAACCCGTCGTTCCGATCCGTCGATCCGTAACGGCCATACGCCTCGCTCGCGTCATTTCGCCCATGAAATTCGCGCCGGGGGGCTGGAAGTACGCCATCGTTCCGCTGCTCGCTGCCCCGTTTGCTATTTTCATCAGCGTCACGGCGAGCCTCGTCGCGCTCGCGATCGGTGCCGGGACCCTCGCGTTCTTTCGCGATCCCGAGCGCTCCCCGCCGCCGACGGGCGTCGTCTCGCCGGCCGACGGGAACGTCTCCGTGCTCCGCGAGGAAGGCGATCGAGTTCGGCTGGGCGTCTTCATGAACGTCTGGCACGTCCACGTCGTCCGTTCACCCTTCGCGGGCCGGGTCACCGACGTCGAACACGTCTCCGGTGCGAACCGCCCGGCCTTCTCGAAGGAGTCCGACCGAAACGAACGCGTCCACGTCCGCCTCGAGACCGACTCCCCGAACCTGCCGTCGGCGGAGACCGATGGCGACGGGATGGAACTGCGTACCGACGATCCGAACGCACCACACCCCGACGAACCCGATCGCGACGCCGAGGTAACGTTGATCGCCGGCGCGTTCGCCCGCCGAATCCATCCCTACGCCGAGCGCGGCGACGACCTCGAGCGGGGCGAACGGATCGGCCACATCGCCTTCGGCAGCCGCGTCGACCTGCTCTTTCCGCCGACGGTCGATCTCGAGGACGTCGCCGTCGACATCGGAGACTCGATGACCGCCGGCGAGAGCGTCGTACTCGAGTCACCGTCCGGCGCGCTGGGCGGTGAGTTCGACCTCGGGGCCTGATTCGGCGATTCTTTATCCGATAGCGAGCGGCCAACACGGCCGTGATCGAACTCGACTGGGAGATCGACCGAATCGAGGGAGTGACGCTGGTTTCCGCGACCGTCGCGACCACCGCGACGACGCCACAGCGGGTCCGTATCGAGAGCCGACTCGACGGGGCCCTCTGGCATCCCGGTCGCGGACCGCATCCGGATCCCGAGTGGACCGACGCGGGCTGGGACGGGATCGTGGAACCGGATCAGTACCGCGGTATCGGTTTCGCAAGTCCCGCAGCGCCCGCTGAGCCGCCGCTCGAAGTGGTGTCCGCTCGGCGGGCCCCGACCGATCGGTCGGCGAACGAAGTCGACCACCTCGCGTCACTGACCGAGTGGAAACCGACGCCCGACGTTCTCGAACGGCAGCGATGATCGTCGCCGTCAGCGGCGGCAAAGGCGGCGTCGGTAAATCGACGGTCGCGTTGAACCTCGGTCGCGAACTGGACGCGGTCGTCGTCGACGGCGACCTCACGACCGCCGACCTCCCGCGCGGTCGCGGCCCGGACCTCCACGACGTGCTCGCCGGTCGCGCCGAAGCGCTCGAGGCGATTGACCGCCGCGATGCGGTGCGCGTCCTTCCGTGCGGGCGAACGCTCGCCGGCGCTCGCGCTGCCGACCTGACAGCGTTCGCGCGCGTAATCGACCGGATCGAACGCGAGTTCGGTCGCGTCCTCGTCGACTGCCCCGCCGGGCTGGCGCGTGACGTGGGCCGACAACTCGAAAGCGCCCAGCTGACCGTCCTCGTGACGACGCCGACCGAGCCGGCCCTGACTGATGCGCTCCGGACGAAGCGACTCGCCCTCGTTCTCGAGACGCCGATCGCAGCCGTCGTCCTCAACAGGGCCGACGCTGCGGCCATCGATCGGATCGGTGACCGCATCGAACGACGGTTTAGCGCACCGGCGATCGGGATCGAGGAACTGCCGGCGGTCGCCGACGCGCAGGCCCGCCGTCGTCCCGTTCGCGACGTCCATCCCGACTGTCCGGCCGTCGACGCCGTTCGGACGGTCGCTCGGCGGATCGAACGCTGCGAGAACCGGCTCACAGATCGGATCGGCGTCCGCTGATCGGTTCGATATCGGATCGATCGGGGATGAGCCGACCGCTCCCCGGAGAACAAGTCAGAATCCGTTCCCGTTCGGGGCGATCGTCTCTTCTCCGAACTCGAGTTCGATCGCCTCCGTGGTCGCCCCGTCGGCCCTATACTTCGGAACCGACAGATAGTGTTCCACGTTCGCGCCTGCCTCGGGCGTGACCGCCGTTATCTCGAAGACCGCATCGGCCGCGTGCGTCGTCACTGTTCGATTCGACGGAACCGTGTGCCCGTTCAGACAGTGTAACAGGCCGATGCTCTCGGTTTCGACCAGTCGCTCTTTGAGGTCGTCGAGAAACGAGACGTACTCGTCACGACCGCCCCGCTCGAGTGCGTTCACGGGATCGACGACCAGCGTGGACGACGCCGGGAGTTTATCGACCATCGATCTCGCCTCAGCGACCCCGTTCTCGTCACTGAGTCGGCGAACCGTCGGATTTCCCGTCGCCGTCGGAACGGACTCGAGCGCTCGCTGAACGTTGGCCGCCGACCGTTCGGTCGACAGGTAGAGCGTTCCGCGGACGGCGGTCGTCTCGGAGAGAAACCGTTCGGAGCGACTGGCCGGGGCAGCCACGACCGCGACCAGGGATCCCGGTTCCAGCCCGCCACCGAACGCGCGATCGAGCTGATCGTAACCGGTCCGCAGCAGGTCTTCGTCGTGCGGCGGAGCCGATCCATCCATCGCGGTTCTCGTCGCTATCGTCGCCGCGATCTCGTCGTAGGCCGCTCGAGTCGCTTCGTCCGTCAGCGGTGTTGTCCCGTCGGGTACCCGGCCCAGAATCGGGACATCGGTCCACGACCTGACCGTCTGTGGGACGCTCTCGCATCTGTTTACTACCGTTCCAACTATCGGCACCTCGAGTCGGCGAGCCATCTCGATCGTCGTCTCCGCGGCGGAGATGCTGCGCTCGCTGTCAGTCGTGACGACGATCACTCCCTGGGCCGCCGAGAGCGGTTCGACGACGTCGATCCCCGCCCCCGATGGACAGTCCACGAACGTTCGGACGGTGTCGGACTCGAGTCGATCGAGCGCTACCTCGAAGTTCACCCGGTTCGACGATTCGGGGGCCGACAGCAGCCCGACGTTCGACGTTCGCGGACTCGGCTGAACGGCCGATTCGACGTCGGCGTCGGACTCGAGTGCAGCGAGCGTCGGCGTCCGATCGACGCCGCCCGCAACGTGCAGGTTCGGTAGTTGGCAGTCGGCGTCGACCGCGATCGACGTCGTTCCACGTCTCCCGACGGCCTCCGCGAGTCCGATCGTCGTTACCGTCTTTCCACAGCCGCCCTTCGCGCCGGCGATAGCGATCATACCGGGAGTGGTGCGGCATCCTTTTTGAATCTCCGTCCCCGAACCGGGATGTTGGTCTCCGTGTTTGTCGGGATGGGTGTCGCTCGAGGGGCGAACCCGACGGTAGTCGACAACTACTCCGTGAGTGATCGCATTCGTCGCCGCCATTCCTATTCTAGACAGAATCCTAAGAATTATACTTTACTGAAGTGAAGTAACCGTACATAATATGGGTCGGAAATCGATTCGGACGCGCCGGAACTGGTTAGCGAGTTGTGCGAGCGCTACTGCGGGAGTTGCAACGCTGGCAGGTTGTACGAATAGTGATAAGACGAGTGAAGAACCCGAAGACAGCGATGACCTCTCGCCGACCAGGTGGCCGATGTACGGCGTCGACCCACAGAACACCGGCCATCATCCAACGGCGACTGGACCGGGCGATCAGGATGTGGAAATCCATACTATTTTTCAGGCAGATAGTGCTATTCACAACAATCTTATAATTGACAACAATCAATTGTATGCAACTTCAGCCGACGGAAGTCTTCTGTCAATAGACATAGGAGAAAACAAATTAAAATGGGAGAGAAAAATCAATACTCCGTCTGATGGTTACCCACTTATAAACGATGGGGACATTTATACTGCGATTGATCAAGGGCTAGCTGCAGTTAACCGAAAAGACGGTGAAATTAGGTGGAAACAAAATTCTCTTCCCTGGGAAGTAGCTCCGGTCCCAACTAATGCGGGGGTGATCGGTACTCAGAACAGAATTCTCTACCAATTTGATCCTGAGAACGGTAGCGATGATACGATATATAATACCCGGGAACAGTCTGCTAGTTCACCTATTTCAACTGTACCCGCCTTAAATAATGGCATGGCATATTTTGCTGCAGGAGATACCCTGTTCTCTGTGAATATAGAGGATCAGAAGTTAGAATGGACATTTAGGAACCCTCATGGAGAGTTAATGGGTGAAGCCAATCCAACAGTTTACGATAAAACGGTATATGTTCCTGGAGAAGATGAGAAGCTCTATGCTATTGATGTGAAAGATGGGTCAAAGAAGTGGTCCGTAGATACTTTAGAAAATCCAGGGAGTCCATCGTTAGCAAATGGTGTCGTCTATCTAATGGCCGGTGGTTCTGTTCTTACTGGTGGTGATGTATGGTTACTCGCTATCGATATTGATGAGCAAAAGATAGTCTGGAAGAAAAATCTCGAATCTAGGCTTAAAGAAAAGCCAGTGATCGCTAATGGTTCTGTCTATCACTCCAATAGAAATAATATATATTCGTTCGATGCGAAAGATGGCGAACTTCAGTGGCGCATATTGAATTATAAAGAAAATTTTACAGCATCGCCCTCAGTCTCTGATGAATATTTATATCTTCCTACTGAAAAGGGGCAAATTTGTAGAATGAAAAATTGAAGTTCTCATACCGTTTTATACTGGCAGACTGCCTGGTGCCTCTTTTGTTATGCAGTTATTATTGCCATTATTCTTAAAGCTAGCACCAGCACTGTTCCAAGTGATTGAACATTCTTGTCGCGGTGATTTCGAACTTTTGTATCGCCATGTATCACCAACCCCTGGGGACCCCTTGGCCATCAACTGTGGGCTTGGGACAACGATTGGAACCACGAGGTCATTATCGAACGAGATCGGTTCGACAGATCCGACTACAAGTTCATTTTCCTTGGCCCAAGCAGGCGTCTCAATCGTCACGTCTGTATCTTCTCGTACATAGGTAATCTCGCTATTGCTCGTTGGATCACCACTATTAGCACGCACTTCAAATCGGGCGTATTCCCCTTGTACTTCGAGGTAATATGCATCGAGTTGCAGATAGAACAATGATGGCCATGGCATGAGAGGGAAACCGGGATATCCAACACCGTCGAAGTATCCAGCACCCAACGGAGCATGATCTGTTTCATTAATATCATCAATAGCAAGTGTATCGCCGCCTTCTGGTCTGACTGCAGGGACATCAGTTCGATTAACAGTTTCTAGCGAAAGATACGTTGGTGATGCTTCGATCTGATAGTTCACGTCTTCCATCAAGGGTGAACCCTCGAGCGGTGCTCGTACATCTTCAGGACGCGTTTCGGGGTCCATCATCTGATCAAGGAAGTTCATTGGGCCTCCGAGAAGATTATTGCTGGTATCGAGAAGACCGCCAAGGAGACCATTGAGTATGGCACTACTTTCACCGAGTGTATCGTCGTGCCAGCCGCTAGTTCGTTCGATATTATCATATGTATTCTCAAAATATTGCTTTCGAACCTCTGCACGGAAGATATCAGCTGTATTCTCGTAGGGTTTTGAAACGTTTCTATATACTAATTCATTTTCTAACCTGCTTACGTTCCTCATGACTTTCTTGAGTGGACTCGGCTTCTCCAGCATATTCCAGAGATCAGTCTGATACGGATCAGTAGACGTCACGACCTCATGATGCGTCTTATTAAGTTCAGATAGTGCCCACCGATACAGTTCCCCCTTGTCGCGTGGTTCGACATCAACATCTGGATTAGGGGAATACGGTATCACTCTGTCAAAATCGTGTTCCGTGATTATCAAATCACTTGCACTCTCAATTTTGTGTTCCAGTTCCAATTCCTGTGATTCTACAGAAGTTGAACTGAGATCAAATGTCGCTCTGATAGCTTCTGTTTCAATACCTTCGAAGTTTTGAACAGTCTCGTACTCCTCCTCCCAGGTATCTTCCTTAAAGAGCGATTGAATACGACGAGACTCACGTTTTGCCGCAATAGTATCCGAGACAAAATCACCTATGATTTTATAACTTGAGCTATACGTAATGTTATTTCATCGGTTCCGATATGTGTGTGAAGACCGGTTTTCATCCTTGTGTTCCCATTCTGCTTGGACATTAATCGAGTTTTTGTATTTAACGTCGATCTTAGCTAGATTCTGATTGTCAAATTCGGTATTTCTATTATTGGATCTTATATTAATTGAGACATCAGCATCTACTGGAGAGTTACTAGCATAATAGGTTACATTGAGTGGACCAGACCAATTCCCAGGGTATTTAGCCCATTTCTCCGGTGGAGAGGGAACTGGAAGCTCATCATCTTTGAAAGGTCCATTCTCTTCTGTATAAACCTCAACCTTATATATGTCTTCAATTATTTCTTTTATACCATTTTGATCCTCAGCGCTATCATACATACCTCTAATCCCCGACATAACATTTTCATCATAGTCCCCCAATTTATCGGCTATCTCACCGTTTTCCACTTGGTCGGAAAAATAACTATTTAAATAATTATCATTGAATCGGCCAGATTGAAGCAGTGTTTTGTTGAATTGTGCTTCTACCTCATTAATAGTCGCTCCACTAGCCATCTGCATATACGCGACATCGGCGAACGGATGCGCCTGGATCTCAACGTCGGTCTCGACGTTATCCTCGAGCATCGTCAGCACGATATCCTGTACAGTCGGCGGATCCGGGAGCTCCCCTTCCTGATCGATCAGATCGCTGTCACAGAGGTCCGTCCGATTGGAGAGATTACTCGCCTCACCGTTCGGGAGAAAGTCCGAGGTTTCGATGTCGCCCGCACTCGAGGCGAGATCGCCGGCCATACAGAGCGTTGGTAAGAGCATGGCCCGGTCTTTATACGGGTCGGTTGTACCGAAGGTCTTCTCCTGAAGCCCGAAGACGGCGTCGTTGACCATGACTTCGGTGTGCTCGTTGGGTGTGAGATTGTGGAAGGCGCGATCACCGCTGCCGAGGCGGTCGTAGTAGGCTTTCCCCCACGCGTACGGATACATCCGAGCGGCGAAGTACCGCCCGAAGCCGTCGTAACGGCCGTCGCTTTCGAAAAAGCCCGTATTGAGCTGCGATTGGAACTCCTCGGTCCGGTTTTTGAGTTGGTAGAGTGGCGTGCCGACCGTCACCGACAGTTCCCGCTGCTCTGTGACTGGCTGGCTCCCCGTTTCGTCGACGGTGAGTTCGATGCCGTCGACCGCGACGGTGAGGACGCCCGATTCGCCCTTCTCGAGCGAAACGCGATCGATCGCCGCCTCGAGGTCGTCGCTGTCGCTCCAGTCGATCCGTTCGACGGAGGCCGCCGCGGTCGTTTCCCCATCGAATTGCTGGTGGGCGCTCGCGAACGACTCCGAAACCTCTCGGTAGATGAGGAGTTTCAGGTACTGGTCGAAGACGTCCTCGTCGTCGTCCATCGCGTCGCTGACGGCTGCATCGGCCCCGTCGGTCGACGTGACGGGAGCACCGGCGGCATCCTCGGTCGCGCGGACGACCGCCTGCCGCAGTTCGGCGACCGCGACCGACTCGGCGCGGTCCATGGCGAGCGCCTGATCGGTGTCGACGTCTGGGGTTTCTCTGGACTCCAACACGCCGACGATCGCGATGCTACTGACCAGTAGCAGTACGGCGATCAGGGCGAACGGAATCCGGGCTCGGTCGTCGGCTGCGATCGAAACTGTGTGGGGTCTGCGTGTCATACGTACCAGGTTTGAATCGTAATCGTGACCTCGTCGGTCGATATTCTCTCGGCGAGCAACGCCGCGATCTCCTCCTCCTGTCGCTTGCCGTCGTACTGTCCCTCGATCGCCGCGATTTCGTCTGCCAGCGCCGTTTGTAGATCCTCCCCGAGCCAGTGTCCCAGCCCGCGTCGGCCGAACGTGTCCGCGTTCGCGATCCCGCGAACCACCTGCGCGTTCGCTTCGACCGCGTCCGCCTCCTCGCGCTTGAGCGGGCCGTGGTGGGCCGGAGCCGTCGTCCCCGTGAACTCGTACTCGAGGGGTTTCACCATCCGCTCGTACTGTGAGACGGTGAGTTCGTGGGAAAGCCCCTGACTCTCGAGGGATCGTTGGGTTGGCGCGGGCGGGAAGTAGCCGTCGACGATCGTGTCTCCGATCAGCATTCCAACTGCTTCGTACGCGTCTGCGTCCACGTACGCGGTTTCAACCTCGTTCGAATTCACGGCAGGAATACCGCTCGAGGCCGTCAGCGTGACGCTCGAGACGTCCTCGTCCGGTGGCGGTCGTTCGCCGGCCGTCGCCGTACCGTTGATCGCCGCGTCGTCGTAGGGCTCCCACTCGGCGATGACGTAGAAATTTCGGCTCGATCCGATGAGTGCGCTCTCGACGGACGCACCGACGGCGGTTTCGAACTCGTCGCCGGCGGGACGAATTCGAGTGCCGTCGACGCTGACGTTCGCGACGGCCGCCTCCGCGAGGAGTCCGGTGGCCGAGCCATACTCGGTGCGGTGGTACTCCCCCTGCCGATCGGCGATCGGCGCAGCGTCTTCGAGGCTGTACTGAACGCTGATGGTCGATTCGCCCAGAAGTTCGGCCGTCCGATCGGCTCGATGCTCGTCGACTCCGTCGTCCGAGTCGTGCAGGTGGATCCCGATCAGCAGGACGCTGGCGCTAACGAGCAGGAGGGCCATCGCGACGTCCATGACCGTACTCACAGCCCGATTCGGTCTCATCCGTTCCACACCCCTACGAGTAGGGTTCCACCGCGGACCGCACCGGGCCTCGTGGCGACGGCGACGGGACGGGTGGCAACGCCCGCTTCGGCCGGCGGTTCCTCGAACTCGCCGCTCTCGATCGGGTCTCGGTTCGACTGCCCGTCAGTTCCGAACAACGCGTCGGCGACGACGGTCTCGCGGCCGTCTTCGACGATCGTTACCTGCACGTAGACGTTCCGTCCGTGAGGGAGCGATTCCGTCTCGATCAGGGCCTCGAGTTCGTCGTGATCGGAACTGCGAACGACGCCGTCGGTCTCGATGTCCCCTTTGATCCGAGTCACTGCCGTCTCCTCGGTCGTCCGGTCGGTAGTTCCGGGGAGCGTATCCGTCAGATAGAGGCCGTAGAGTCCGATACCGACGATGAGCGCCGAAACGGCGACGAGCGCGGCGAGCGGCTCGGTCTGCCCGCGCCGTCCGTTAGACGGTGACGAGCGTGACATAGAACGACTCCGATTCCCGGTTTCGGTTCACGTATCCGTGGGTCTCGACGATTTCGTCCGAGATGTCGATGGTTTCTCCCCCGGACTCACAGACGCGTACCATCTCACTGCCGCGGTCTGCTCGGATAGTCTCCTCGCAGAGGGTGGTGCTCTCGGCGGTAACCTCGACGCGGATTGGAAACTCTAACCAACTGTTCTTCTGGAAATCGTACGGTCCAGCGGGCGCGGTTTCTCTCGAGGGGGTCGCGTCGACGGTTTTCTCGATGTATGCGTCCTGTTCCTCGCTTTGAACGTCAAAGGTCAGCTTCGTGTCAGTGTTCGCCTCGTACGCGAACGTGACGTCGTGAGTCGAGTGCCCTGCGGTGATCGCTTCGACAGACGCGCGTATCGTCGGAACCGGCGTCGTACTGACCGTTCGGACCCGTAACTGGTCGTCCGCGGTCCGCCATTCGCCGGAGTTATCCGCGTACGCATCTTCGATGTCCTCGAGAAATACCTCGAGCGCGTTCGTCTCCGTCTCATCGAGTTCCGCCGCGTACTCTTCTTCGAAGGAGCGTCCCTCGGAGAGGTTCTCGAGGCGTTCGTGCCCCATCACGGGGACGACGTGGCCGTAGCTGAGACTCGCCCGGGAGGTGCCGTGCTCGTTTCGCATCGCGAGCGTTCGGCCGTCGAACCTGATCTCGGTCGCGTCGTGACCGTACGTCGCGCTCGCGCCGTACGAGCTCCCCGCGGTTCGTTCGATGGTATTTGCGGCTTGATTCGCGTCCGGGGGTGGTCCGGTCGGCAGTCCGAGTGCGATACCGGCGACGGCGGCGCTGACGATCGAGACGGCGAGCCAGACGTACCACGAATCGATCGGCGTCTCCAGATCCATGCTGCTGGTGGCCGCGTGTTCGTATTTAAATCCGCGTCCGGATCGAAACGAGGCCGGATCGAGCGCCGTGACGCGACGAGCGCGGGCCCGAACTGATCAGAGCAAGACGCCGATGACGGCTACGGTCAGGACGTAGAGGAGCATCGCGGAGACGAGCGTTCGACCGACGTGGTACCCGACGAGGGCCCGATCGAGACCGTGACGAAGCCCGATCGAGAGCGGAGTGATGATGAAACAGAGCGCGATCAGGTAGAGACCGACGACGATCGCGAGCGATTCCGCGGGGAACGCGGCGGCGTCCACCTCGCCCGAAGCGATGATATCCTCGCTCGACATCATGGCGGCCATGCCCACGGTCGCGCCAGCGACGAGCGGCGCGAAATACGCCGCCGTGTTGTCGAGCGTCCCGGTGACCTGCTCGAGGTTTCGTTTCGTCTCGGCTTCGACCGCCTCGAGTTCCTCCAGATGGTCGGCCATGGAGACGATCGCGCGGCCGGCGGGTTTCCCTTCGTCCGAGGCGATGGCGAGCAACGCGGCGGTCCCTCGAGTCCGGGGGCTGGGGACGTTCCGAAGGGCACCGTACTGACCGAGAAATGCCGCTCGAACGCCCGTATGGAGCCGCCGCTGAACACCGGCGGCGTCTTCGAAGACGGCACCGGTCTCGGCGGGGACGCGGTCGCCGGCGAGTTCGACCGCCGACTCCACGGATTCGCCTTCGGCGACCTGTCGGCCGACGATGTAGAGCGCGTCGGTCAGGTGGGCTTCAACGTCGCGGACGTACTGCCGAACCGCGAGAATCGGATAGTAAGTTGCGACCAGTGCGACGCCGACCCCGAGGCCGATCGCCGCGACCGGTGCCAGGTGACCGGGGCCAACCGCGGCAATCGTTACGTACCCACAAATGCCGGCGAGGATTCCCCATAACAACCGCAATCGGAGCCGATCGGGAACGTCCGGATGACCGTGGTCGATCGTGGGAGGCGGAAACGCGACCGGTCGACGGACGAGTAACCAGAGGCTCGCCGCGACCAGGGTTCCGGGGAGAACGACGTTGTACAGCAACACGAACAGCCAGATGTTGACGGAGTAGCCGACCATCGGCACCGTCGGAACGAGCGAGACGAGCGCGAGCGGGAGCATGATCCCGAAGGCGAACAGGCCGGTCGCCGGTGCGCGGATCGCCGACGTGAAGTCCGCCATCTGGCTGCGAGTGCCGTTGAGAACGGCCGAGAGCGACCGATCCAGCGTTCGGACGCGTTCGGCGTCTGGCGCGTCCTGGGCGGCAACGAGTAGATGCGAGGACCGCCGAAGCGCCGGGAACCACTCGGCCCACTCCTCGGCAAACGAGAGCAGGCCCGTCCCGGCCGTTCCGATCGATCGATCGATGTGACCGCCGAGACTCGTGGACAACGGGCCGGAGCCGGTCTCGGCCGCGAACCGAACCGCGCTCTCCAGTGCCGGCTGTACCTGCATTCGCAACACGGCCCGCCCGACGAGGTTCGGGGTCTCGCCGAGCGCCTCGGTTCTGCGGAACGCCGCCTGCAAGTGCGGCATCGAATGGACGCCGTGAATCGCCGCGAGCGGGAACACGAACACGAAAAACAGGACGAACGGAATCGGAGCCGGCGTCAGCAACAACGGCAGCGGCATGACGGCGGCAACGATACCGGCTCCGTATCCCGCTCGGACGATCGTCTCACCGTCGTACCGGGACTCGGTAAACGACAGCGACTCCGCGAGGGCATCACTGGGATCGACATCAGCAGGATACAGTGCGGCGAGCGACTGAACGAGGAACGGTACTACCGACATCTCGAGATCACTCGCCGCCCCGATCGGCGTACGCTGTCGCGACCGCCTGCGGGCTGGTCCGACCGTCGGTCGCGAGCGTCGACAGGAGTTCGGTTCGCGAGGTGATCGCCCGCCGAACGGCGGCGTAGTCCTCGGTCGGCCCGGCGAGTCGGTTCACGATCCGACTCTCGCCGCGATCGATCCGCCCCGTCGCGACGGCGCGGTCGCCTTCGAGTTCGTACAGCGGTTCGAATCGGATGTCGTCGCCGGTCCCGACGACTTCCTCGACCCCGGCGAGTCGTCGATTTCGTCCATCAGGGGCCCGATAGGCCTGAACGGTGACGACGACGTCCGTCGCGCCGAACGACGACGGTTCGACGCCGAGGTCGGAAACTACCCGCTCGTAGACGTCGTCGGCACCGTCGCCGTGTATCGTGCCCAGCACTGCGTTGGCGTTCGCACCGACCCGCATGGCCTCGTAGAGGACCCGGGCTTCTTCACCGCGGATCTCGCCGACGACGAGGGCACCGTCGCCGAGACGAAGCGCAGTCCTGAGCGCTTCCGCGGCCGATATTTCGGGCCCGTCGCCGGTTCCGGTTCGGAGCGCCTGCACGTCGCGGCCGACCGACTGCAACGCCTCGACCGGGAGCTCGGGCGTATCTTCGATCAGAACCGTTCTCGTTTTCGGAGTCAGTTCGTACAGAAGCGTCCCCAGTAGCGTCGTCTTCCCCGATCCCCGAGTTCCGGCGATGAGGGTCGCGGCGTTGCGTTCGACGGCGACCGAGAGAAACGCCGCGACCGCCGCCGGGACGGTTCCGTTCGCGACGAGTGCCGGGAGCGTGAACTCGTCGGCGGGCTGCTCCCGGAAGGCGAAGGCGATTCCGTCCGCGACCGGATCGGTGACACCCGCGACCCGAATCCCGGTACCGTCTCCGAGCGAAGCCGTCGCGTCGACCGTCGGACTCGCCCGGGAGAACGCTCGCCCGCTGGTGCGGCGAACCCGCGAGGCGAGTGCTCGCGCTCCGTTGGGCGTGAGCTGAACGTTCGTCGGCATCGACTCCCCGTCGACGACGACGCGGATCGGGTTCGCTGCCACCGGCGACGTGACGTACACGTCGGTGACACGCGGATCGGCGAACAGGTCCTCGAGAATCCCGTACCCGCTCGTGTGCTTCGTCAGAATAGCCGTCAAAAGCGGGTCGGCCGGCCCGTCGCCGGCGTACTCGATCGCACGGGAGGCCGCGCGATCGCCCTCGACGACCCCCTCGGCGATCGCCTCGTATCCCTCGAGGAGCCGTCGCCGGTCCGTCTCGGAGAGGGCCGTATCGACCACGTCGAGAGCGTATCGCGGAACGTCGCCCGGCCGGCCGTAGATTCGCGCCTCGCTTCCCGTCCGCAACGACTGGAGGTCCCGGAGATGCGCGCCGTCGTCGATCGTTCGGTCGACGAAGTACTGGCCGATCGTGAGCCCGACGGTGGCGGGCAGGACCGTCTCGTCGCTCTCGAGATCGGTCGCCGCCGCGATCAGCCCCGATTCGACGCCGATATCGGCGATCGGTCCGGCTCTCGTTCGAACCTCCGAAGCGACGGCGATCGGATCCCGCGCAGCGGCCGCGGCCAGCCGCTCGTCGCGCTCGCCGAGAAGCGAGATGAACCGTCCGGCGGACTCGAGGAGGTCGACGCCGCGGTCGGCGTACCGGCGTTCCAGGCCGTTCGATCTGACGACGATCCGCGTGGCCGCTCGCTCGGCGAGCGCTTCGATCGCCGTTCGACGGCAATCGGTCGCGTCCTCGAGGTCGCCGTCGCAGTCGGTCGTGTCGAGAACGAGCGTCTCGTCGTCGAACGATACGGTGCAGTCACACGACGAGGCAGTGTCGGTTCGATTTCCGAACACGCCGCCGAGGGCCAGATCGTCGATGACCGATCGAAGGCGGGTGGTCCCGTCCGGAGACATACCGATGCTGGCAGCGGCATCCAATTTAAACTCGAGCACGGGTGGCGACGACGACCGGCGTTCGGTTCTCGTCAGCTCGGAGCGACAACACGAGTTGCACCGCACCGGCTCCGTCGAGTTCGACCGATTCGGTGCCGCGTGGGTCGTCCCAGACCACTGGTTCGTCGATCACCTCGGTCCGCGTCGTTCCGTCGGCGAGAACGTACCGAACGGAGCTATACCGTCCGTTCTCCGCCACAGTGATCTCGAAGTGAACGACGGATTCGGTCGTGAGCGAGCCTCGAGGCAGTCGCACGTCGACGACTCGCCTGGGGTTCGGATGGTCGTCGGGGGAGACTGCTTCCGTTTCCACGAGAGACGTCGCCGCATCGTCGATCGCCGCGATGCTCGTTTCGACCTGCCGCTGCGTGTTCAGCGATGCACCCCGCTCGATCGCCGGGACGGCGAGTACGATGAGGGCGATCGCGAGCAGAACGGCGACGACGATTCGGATCACGGAAGCTTCGACCGAAGCGACTCCAAGACGCCGCCCCCGGGTTCGTCGTCCTCGTTCGACGCCGATCCCTCGCTCGACGCTGATCTCTCGCTCGAGCGATCGCCGTTCGCCGGGTCCGCGAGCCGACAGTCGAGCGCGTCCTGCGTGGCCCGTCTCCTAGTCCGGGTGCTATCGGCGCTCGTCGCCGTCGAATCCGCTCGATCGTCGGACCTTGGAGCGTCCCGTCGGTTCGGCCGCTCGTCTCGGCCGGTCGGTGGTGCGACGATTTCCGTTGCAGTCTGCTCGACGGAGAGCGAGCCATCGGCTTGCTCGTTCGAACTGACCGGCAGTGGTGCCCCGCAACCGTATCCATCGGTGGCTGAGACGGTTGCCGCGGCCGTCTTCCCTCGGGCCCCCGCTCCGTCGCTATCGGACGGTTCCCTTCCACCATCTGGAGTCTCAGCTCCACGGTCGGGCCCGATACCCGCTCGATCGTCGTGGGTAGCCCCACCAACGTCGGAATCGCCGGTACCGCTAGAGTCGACAACGCGCTCGAGTTCGTCGATGCGGTACTCGAGCCGATCGACGGCCGCGATAGCCCCGTTGGCCCGCTGCTCGACGGTCTCGTTGACCGATTCGACGGAACCGACGAGTCCGTCGAGTGCATCGATCCGGCCCTCGAGATCGGCGATCCGTTGCTCGTGGGCGTCGATCAGTTCGGCGAGAGCCGCGAGGTCCTCGGTGAGGGACGCGGCGTCGCCGACGGCAGCCAGTTCGAGGTCGCCGTCGACCACCGCGCGTTCGACGGTCGACAGCCGCCGTTCGATGCGTTCGATATCGCTCATGGCGAGCGTTGCCGCCCCTTCCCATTTAAACTCTCATCCGAATCGGATCGAATCTGTTTCCTAATTGGGGGTGCCATCATCGTTTCGATCGGTAAACCGCTCGTTCACTGCGGACGATTCCGTTGAATCAGTCACAATCGTTCGAAACGGTGGGACCGGTATTTGCGTCGCCGAAGCGAATACCTACCTCCCCCAATGGCGAGCCCGCCCTCCCTCACCGACCGTCGATCCGCCGACTCGAGCCCGCCGAGCGAACGTCGTGACGACGAGGACGGCATGCTCGAGCGAGCGACACCGGGGCTCGCCACTCCGATCCGCGCCGCGGGATTCTGGACGGCGATCACGATGCCGATTCTGTACGTCCCGGTGCTCGCGACCGGGTTGTCGTCCTCGTTCGACGGGCTCCTGTTTCTCGGCTTGCTCCTGGGCAACCTCCTCGCGCTGTACGTCGGCCACGCGCATCGCCGGTAGCGGCGCGCGGATCACTCGCTCGAGCCGCGCGATCGAACGTGGCCGAACTCCCGTCGGATCGCCCGTCGTTTGACGAGGCAGAAACCGACCGCGATGAGCCCGAACCCGAGCAGCGTCGCCGCATCGACCACTTCGTCGAGATAGAACCAGCCGACCACCGCGGTGACGATCGGTGCGACGTAGGATACCATGTTGATCTCGACGGCACCCAGTCGCTCGAGCAGGTCGAAGTAGACGAGAAAACCGATCGCGCTCGCGCCGAGCGAGAGGTAGGCCAGCGCGCCGATCGCCTCTGGGTGGATCCACGCGGCCGGCTCGAGCGGTTCGCGGATCGCGACGCTGACGAGGTGTAACACGAGCGCGCCGCCGAGCATCGACCAGGCCTCCATCGTCTCGATCGGCAGCGAGGTGTCGAAACGGCGGGTGAGGACGCTGCCGAGCGCGAACGCCGCCGCAGCACAGAAGACGAGCCCCTTCGCTACGATGCCGGTCGCGAGGAGGTTCGAGGGATCCGGCCGGACGATGACCGCGACGCCGGCGAGGCCGACGACGACGCCGACGATGCCGACCGGGGAGAGAGCGTCCGCGGGGACGAGCGCTCGAGCGAACCCGGTGCTCAGAACCGGCGAGAGACTCACCAGGATAGCGGCGGCCGCCGCCGTGGTGTGTTGCTGGCCGACGAACAGGAAGGCGTGGTAGGCCGCGATCAGGAGCACGGCGCCGACGGCGACCTGCCGCCACTCCGCTCCGGTGCGAGGCCGCCACCGATCGACGGCGACTGCGGCGTAGCCGAGCATCACGATGCCGGCGATGTCGTAGCGCAACGCCGCGAACAGGATCGGCGGGATATACGAGAGTCCCGCACTGATCGCGACGAACGCCGCGCCCCACAGCGTTGCGAGCGTCAGAAAGAGAGCGAGATTTCGATACCGGGACACGCTGTCCCGTTCGGGAGAAAGTCTCCTATTCGTTTCGATTCGAAACGTCGGAAGCGAGCCGCCACTGAGCCGCCTCCGTCGTGGCCTGAAGGGTCGAAAACCTGTCGCCGCCGGATCGCAGCCTCGGCCGGCCGTATTACGGCTGACCCGCCGTGTTACAGCTGGTCCGCCGTATTACAACGGCTCAGAATACGCGCCTTAGAGCGGGGGTCGCTGGCGGATCTCGGGTTCGTCCTCGGTCTGCCGGAACTGCTCGAGGAGGGGTTTGACGTCTTCGAATCCCGCTGCCAGCACGATGTCGCCGCTTCGCAGGTCGTATTCGATGATGTCGTAATCCTCGAGTCGCGGCAAGTGATTGTGGACTAACGAGACGTACACTCGCTGTCTGCTCTCCTTGTCGATCGCGTCGGGGTGGACGTCGAGCTCCCAGGCGGCGACCTGCGCAACCAGATCCTCGAGGTTCGCCGTTCGGTCGTCCGCCAGCTGGTAGAGCAGGTACCGCCGTTCGGATTCCGCGAGGAGAGAGCACGCCGCTTCCATCCGACTGGCGTTCGTCTGGTTCATACTTTGACCAAGTACCAGGCGGTATTACACCTACCGCCAACACAGATAGGGTCCGGATCGATCGGTCGAAACCGGGATCTCCCTCTGATCGGTAGTTCAGCCGTTTCAGGCCCAAAATGCCGAAAATAATCTTTTCGAAGGGACATTCACAATCAGTTAGTACTTCCTCGCGGGATGTGTACCGATACGGCGTCGAACGGCTGACTCCCGTGTGAAATATTGTCATCTGTTACCACGGGCGGTATCGTTAAGTGTCCAAATAGCCTACGCGTTGGTATGGCCGCTCACGGCCGGCCCGCACTGCGGGATTTGTTCGACGAGTCGCCCACTCCCCACATCGCCCACCCCCCGCGGACCCACCATCGTGATTTCTACGTCGCAACCGACGGGTCCTTCCGTGACTCCGGCGGTGGGCTGGGTGCCGTTATCGAAACGCGCGACGGCACGCGCGTCGCACGCGTCGCGACCGCGGATACGCCGCCGGATAATAACGTCGCCGAGTATCGGGCGCTGCATCTCGGATTAGATGTCCTCGCCGCTCGAGCGCCGCGTGACGCCGCCGTCGGGGTCCTCATCGACCACGACGCGCTCGCCAGCAACGTCAACAACGCCATCCTCGCGACCCGCCATCCGGACGGGAAATCGCCCCGTCCGGTCACCGTCCCGACCGCGACGCAGTATCACTGGCGCGGCATTCAGGCCCGACTCAACGGGTTCGACGAGGTCCGGGCCGCCCGCATCGACAGCGATCAGAACCCCGCACACCCCCTCGCGAACGCGCCGGAACGGTACTATCACGTCAATCGGGAGCCCGACCGCTGCGTCCTGCCCGAAACGCCGGAGCCGACCGCGGCCGAGTTCCCGCCGCCGTCGAGAGCCGACCGCAACGGCGGCAACGGCGGCAGCGGCGGACGCGCCTCGGACTGATCGCCGCCGGTCCCGATTTCGGCGGCGACCCCGATTTCCGAGACGAGTATCGCCCGGAACCGCCATCGTTTTCTCACCGCTCGAGCAAGTCGTCTCCGATGAGCCTTCGCGTCGCGGTCGCCGCCCCGTTCATCCAGCACGGCGCGCGTCGCCTCAAGGAAAACGAGGTCGTCGTCGCCCTCTCGCTCGATCGGGACTGGTTCTCCCCCGATCAGGCCAAACGGCTGATAGACGTCGCCACGCGGGAAGGCCTCCTCGAGCGCGGTGACGACGGTCTCGAGGTGACCTTCGATCCCGCCGCGGTGACGGTACCCGAGGAGTTCGCCCCGAACGAGGACCTCCTGCAGGAGCGCTCCGCGTTCGAACGCGTGCTCGATTCGCTGGTCGCCGACGGGATGGAGAAACACGAGGCCGTCGGCGCGATCAACACGCTCCAGCAGGAACTCGGCCTGACCATCGAGGCCGCCGCGGTCGTCTACGCCCGCCGGCAGGGAATCGACGTCGGCGACCTCGCCCCGATCGCCCGGGAGGCCGTGCTCGACACCGAAGACGGTTAATCCCGCCGCCCCGACCGACCGGTATGGTCGACGACCGAATCACCGACGGCCGCCGGATCGCCGAACTCCTCTCGAGCGAGATCGACGGCCGCGAGGACGGCGAACTCGCGCGCTTCGCCGTGACCAACGCCGATCGAGACGTCGAGCCGACGGCCGACGGCGCTCGCGCCTACGACGTCACGCGTCGAGACGAGCGGATCGCTCGCGCGTTCGTTCACGAGGACAGGGCACACCTCGAGTTCGAAGCGGGACAGGACGTCGCGGCCGAGGCGGCAGCCGACGTGGACCTTCGGGTCCGGCCGAAGGCGACGCAGCCGCCGAAAACGCTCGTCTTCGTCGAGAGCGGAGCCGAGGTCAAGCGAGCCACGGACGTGTTACAGGCTGTGAGCCGCCGGCTCGAGGAACCCGACGCGTAGGACGGATCTCTCCTGACCGACTGTTCCTCGAGCGGCGGCGCGCGCTGGGCCGCGGTGAACTGCGAGGCCTGAACGAAGTGAAGGCCTCGATGGTGTGAGCGGTGACCGCAGGGAGCCGCGAACCACTGTGAACCGCGGCACGACACTGCGCGAGGGATGAGCGAGGGAAGCATGACCGAGCGAATCGGCTGGGGAGGGTGTGGAAATTCCCTGTTGCCACGGTCGCAGGACACTCGGGCGCGTCCCTTCTCATTAGAACCTATCTGGTTAGACAACCCGTCTGTTATTCCACAACGACTCCTTCTGGCAACTAGGAGCGCCTCACCCTCCCCAACCGATTCGCTCACTAGCGTTCGCTCATCCCTCGCGCAACGTCGTTGGCCGCCCTCACTGGCGTTCGGTCGGCCGACAGCGCGCGCCACCGCACGCTGGTTGACCAATCTCGAGTGACGTGCTCTTCCCCTGTACTGAACGGTTCTGTGGCGCGCGCATCGGCTCGCCCGGAGAAACCGGCCACCGGAACGAAGCGGTTCTCACAGGGTCCGGTTCACTCGAGCGTCGCGACGAGTCCCGGAATCGTCGCTGCGATCTCCCGCTGTTCGACGTGGGCGATGGCCCGCGGATCGGGATCGGGGCCGTCCTCGAGCAGCACCTGAATCGCTCGCATTCCAGCCTCGGTCGCGCCCCGAATATCGGCCTCGACCTCGTCGCCGACGTAGACGGCGTCGGCGGGGTCGACGCCCAGTTCGCCGGTGATCGCCTCGAACGCGCGCGGATCGGGCTTGCCGGCCTCGAGTTCGCCCGTCACGAGCGCGGCGTCGAAGGCGTCCTCCCAGCCTAACGTCTCGAGTTTGTCCCGCTGGGCGCGGACGGGGCCGTTGGTGAGCAGGCCGACCCGGTACTCCCCGCGCAGGTCCGCGAGCATGGCTTCGACGCCGGGGAGCGCCTCGAGGTCGTCGGCGATCGTCTCGCGGTAGGCCGTCGCGACCGCGGCCGGATCGGCGTCGCTCTCGCTGTCCGCGAGCAGGTCGGCGAAGATGGGCTCGCGCGTCTCGGTGGTGAGGTTCCGGCGGTGGGCCGCGAGATACGCGTCGCGAGTGAGCGACGGCGCGCCGGTTGCGGTCGTGGCATCCTCGAGAATCGTCGCTCGATCCCGCCGGGGAACGGCGAGCGTGTAATCGAGATCGAAGACGACCGCCTGTAGCATAGGAGTGACAGGGGACTCGAGCGGGTTGAAGCTATCCCTTCCGATCCGGCGTGGAACTGCTCGCAGTTGGAACGGTACCGACGGCGTTCCAGCGACGGGACCGACGGCGTTCCGGAGACAGTACCGCGGCGGTCAGAAGACGGGACCGACGGCACCGCGTCAGTTGTCGGCCGGCCGGTCTGTCCCCCCTCGCCTGCGCTCGAGCGCCGCGACGGCAACGGGTTCGATCCGACTCGAGTACTGCATGAGCGACGTGCCGAGGATGCTCATGACGAGGACGTAGCCGACGGTGAACGCGTAGATCGTCTGTGCCGTCTCAGCGGCGAGGCCGGTGCCGGCCCCCGAGAGCGCGAGGCTCGCGATGATCAGGGAGAACTCGCCGCGGGTGGCCATCCCGAAGCCCACTCGGAGCGAGCGACGGTCGTCGAGCCCGTAGATCCGGCCGCCCAGGTAGCCGCTGACGATCTTCGTCGGCGTCGTCACGACGACGGCGGCGACGATCATTCCGAGGATCGAGAGCGTGAACAGCCCCGGATCGGTCACGAGGCCGATCCAGAAGAAGAAGATCGCCGCGAAGGCGTCCCGGAGCGGCTCGAGCAGTCGCTCGAGATCGTGGACGTGGTCGGTCGACGAGAAGGCCATCCCGACGAAGAACGCGGCGACGGCCTCGCTGACGCCCAGCGCGAGCGCGATCCCGGCGACGAGGATCGTGACGCCGAGCGCACGGACGACGACGAACTCGTTGGTGTCGGCGTCCAGAAACCGCTGGAAGAAGTCGGTCCCGAAGGTGACGAGCGCGAGCAGCGCGAGGATGACGCCGATCGCGATCCCGATCTGGCCCGCAGCCTCGCCGATGTCGCCGCCGCCCAAGACCAGCGCGGACGCGATCGCCAGGTAGACGGCGATGAAGAGGTCCTCGTAGACGAGCGTCCCGAGCAGGGGTTCGGCCTCGTCGTTCGCGATCCAGCCCAGATCGATCAGCGACTTCGTGATGATCGCGCTCGAGGAGATGTAGACGATCCCGGCGGTGAGAAATGCCGCGAGGAAGCTCCCGAAGACGAGATAGCCGAAAACCAATCCGATCCCGAAATTGAGCGCGAGATCGACGCTCCCCGCCTTGCCGATCCGATCCTTGCTCGCGAGCAGCCGATCCAGGTTGAACTCGAGGCCCAGGAAGAACAACAGGAGGACGATCCCGATCTCGGCGCCGACGACGATGAAATCCGTCTCGCCGAGGGCGAGTCCGCCGAGCGCCGCGAGGAGGTCCATCCCGCCGACCGTCACTTCTGGAACGACGACCGAGACGCCGCCGACGCCGACCTCGCTCCCGACGAGCGCGGGGAGTTCGCCGAGCACGTTCGACCCCAGCAACACCCCGACGATGATATAGAACGGGATCACCGACTGATCGATTCGACTCGAGCAGATCCCGGCGAACGCAACCGCAGCGAAGAGGATGCCGACGTCGACGAGCGCGGTTTCAGTCGCCACTAGCGGTCGCCTCCGGAAGATGCATCTGTGGCGATCACTCGTCGAGTCCGGCTCCGAGCAGCTCCTCGAACTGGGCGCAGTCCTCTCGGTCGCCGATGACGACTAGGGTGTCGCCGATCTCGAGGACCGTCTCCGGGGTCGGCGGCGAGATCAGCGTCTCACCGCGCTGGATGGCGACGATCGAGACGCCCGTCCGCTCGCGGATGTTCGCCTCGGCGAGGCTCTGGCCGGCGACTTCTGCCTCCTCGGCGACGCCGTACCACTCGAGGTAGGTGTCCTCGGAAAGCATCGTCTCCACCTGGTCGGCCTGCACCGGCTGGAAGTACGCCCCCTCCAGAATGGTGCCGATCTTCCGGGCGAGCCGATCCGAGGCCTCGAACAGCTTGTCGCCGTCCGCGTCCGCGTCCGCCTTCAGGAACACCTCACGTTTCCCCGTGTTGTGCGTCACGATGACGAGTCGCTCCTCGTTCTCGAGTTCGACCTCGAACTTCTTTCCGACGCCGGGGAGGTCGCTCTCGTAGACAGTCATACCAGTACGTTCGAAGCCGACGTATTAAGTAGCCTGTCCTCGCGGAGATGCGAGCTCGGTGCTCACCCGCGCAGTGATCGCTCTTCGGAGCCGACGACGAACTGCTCTTCGAGGCCCCGGTGCAACTACCTAGCCCCTCGATGAAACTACTCTGCGAGCCCCTCGATGAGGAACTCCGCGGAGGCGAGATTCGTCGCGAGCGCCGTGTTTCGAACGTCACAGATCCGTAGGAGCGCCGAGATATCGGGCTCGTGAGGCTGGGCTCGCAGCGGATCCCGGAGAAAGACGATCCCGTCGAGTTTCCCCGCCGCGACCTCCGAGCCGATCATCAGGTCCCCGCCGAGCGGCCCCGACTCCTTGCGTTCGACCGCGAGGTCGGTCTCGTCTACGAGCCGCTGTCCCGTCGTGCCCGTCGCGATCAGGTCGTACCGCCGTAGTTGTTCCTCGTGGGTCTGCGCGAACTCGATGAGAGCCGGCTTCTTCTCGTCGTGGGCGATCAGCGCGACGCGAGTCATACCCGGCCCGTCCACCTCGCGGCAGATAAGCGCTCGCTCGCGGGGACGATTCGCTCACCTCGACGAGCGGACTCGAGGCGGCTATCGACTTTTGCCGCTGGCGACCGATCACCGACTATGGACGACCCCACCGAGCCCGACGATCGATCGGCGAGACACGTCTGGTCGGCCGGTCGGTATCCCGCGATGGCGCCGAACATGCTGCCCGCCATCGCGCGACTGGTCAACGCCGCCGGTATCGATCCGGGCAACCGCGTCCTCGACGTCGGCTGCGGGACCGGTAACGCCGCGTTGACGGCCCGTCGAGCGGGCGCGAACGTCGTCGGCCTCGATCTCGCTCACGGAATGCTCGAGCTGGCTCGCGACAACGCCTTGCTCGCCGAAGCCGATATCGACTGGATCACCGGCGACGCGGAGACGCTCCCCGTCCCGGACGACGCGTTCGACGTCGTCCTCTCGAACTTCGGCCACGTCTTCGCGCCGGACTCGGCCCGCGCCGGCGCGGAACTCAGACGCGTGACGAAACCCGGCGGTCGAGTCTGTTTCACCGCCTGGTCGCCCAACGGCGTCGTCGGGGACCTCACGGAAGTCATGTCCGACCACGTCGCCGAACCGCCGAGCGATCCGTGGTCGCACCTGCGGTGGGGCGAGCCGGATTTCGTCCGCGACCAGTTCGCCGACGTCACCGACTGCTCGCTCCAGCGCCGACTGCTCGAGTTCCGGTACGCCACCCCGAGTCACTTCTGGCGGGAGTTCGCCGAGGAGTCCGGCCCGCTCTCGCCCGTCCTCCGGCGCATGAACGACGACGACGCGCGGGCCGCGCTCCGCCGGGACGCCGTCGCCGCGCTCGAAGACTGGTTCGGAGACAACGCGATCCGCGTCGAGTACCTGCAGACGCGAGCCGTGATCGAGTAACGCCGTCAGCGCGGTCGCGCGCCGTCGGCGAGACGCGCACGATGGTTCCTCGAGCGGACGGTCACGCATCGAGTACCGTTTTACTTTCCGGCAGGGCGTTTTTGACGCTCACTCCTGTAGCAGTGATTATGGGCGTGTTCGACAGTTGGGACGGCAAGCGCGTCGCTTGGGTCGTGCTCGGAGGGGTTATCGCGGCGCTGATCGGACTCGCTCTCTTCAGGTACATCGGTCCGTTCCTCTTCGCGATCTTCCTGTACTACGCGACGCGGCCGCTCTACCGCCAGCTCGATCGGGTCATCGACCATCCGAACGTAACTGCGGCGGCCACGATCCTGTTCGTCATCCTACCGATGCTCGCCGTCGTCGCCTACGCGGCCGTCGTCGGGCTCAGGGAACTCGATCAGTTCCTCGCCGCGAGCGACCTCGAGGCCTACCGGTCGGCCCTCGAGCCGTATCTGCAGCCGGTTCGTCAGGGAAACGTGGGCGAACTTCGAGACGCGCTCGGGAGCGGCTCCGGCGGCTCGTTCGCGGGCGCGCTTCGACGGGGCGTCCCGGGAGCCGTCGGTCAGCTGCTGTCGATTGCTGGAGCGGTGTTCTCAGTCGTCGCCCGGTTCTTTCTCATGCTCACGATTCTCTTCTACCTCCTGCGGGACGACGGGAAGCTGCGTCAGTGGTTCTACGAGAGTATCGATCACGACGACGACATCGTTTCGTACACTCGAGCGGTCGACGACGACCTCGAGACGGTCTTCCTCAGCAATCTGGCGGTTATCCTGGTGGCAGCTACCGCCGCCGCCGTCACGTACTACGGGCTCAATGTCGTCGCCTCGGGCGGGACCGTCGTCGGGACGCCGGTGTTGCTCTCCCTGCTCATCGGAATCGGGACGCTGATCCCGGCCGTCGGGATGAAGCTCGTCTACGTCCCATACGGGGTGGTTCTCCTCGGCGTCGCGCTGACGACCCCGAAACCGCTCTGGCACCCGATCGCGTTCTTCGCGCTCACGTTCGTCGTCATCGACACCGTCCCCGACTTCTTCGCGCGGTCGTTCCTCTCCGCGCGCAGCGGCGTTCACATGGGGCTCGTCCTCCTCGGCTACTTCCTCGGTACGCTCGCCTTCGGCTGGTGGGGGCTGTTCCTCGGTCCGATCGTCGTCGTCCTCGCGGTCCACTTCGGGGAGACGATCTTCCCCGGCCTCGCGAGCGATTTCCTCCGGGAGTGACGTCGTCGACGAGGTGGAGACGGGTTCGAACGAAGTCGATAGCGCCGGGTTCACGAGGGCGAGACGTTGCATGGCATCATTAAAGACGGTTCGCGGCGAGAGGAACGATACATGAGTGACCAGATCGTTCTCACCGCGGAAACCGCCCCGGACGCCGTCGACGAGACGCCGCCGAGCGCCAAACTCGTGCTGACGGTCCTCGCACACGAGGGAAGTCTCACCCAGTCTCGACTCGCCGAGGAGACGATGCTCCCCGCTCGAACGGTCCGCTACGCGTTACAGCAACTCGAGGAACACGACCTCGTCGACTCGCAGATCTCGTTCGCGGACGCCAGACAGCACGTGTACTCTCTCAACGGCGATCGGTTCGCGAAGGCGGACGCGCGAGAATAGCGTCCGTGACGGCCGAAGGGGCCTCGGCGTCCGCCTCGTTCGTTCCAGGGTTTATTGACATTGCCTCGCGTACGTCCGCGTATGCCCGACGACATTCCCGGCATCCACCACGTGACCGCCATCGGCAGCGACCCCCGTCGCAACCTCGAGTTCTACACCGAGACGCTCGGGCTCCGTCTGGTGAAGCGGAGCGTGAATCAGGACGACGTCTCGGTCTATCACCTGTTCTACGGCGACCGTGGCGGGAGCCCCGGGACGAGCATGACGTTCTTTCCCTACACCGACGCCCGTCCGGGACGGGTCGGCACCGGACAGGCCAGCGCGGTCGCGTTCCTGATCCCGGCCGAGTCGCTCGAGTTCTGGACCGATCGACTGGCGGACGCCGACGTCGACGCCGAGACGGAAACGCGGTTCGGCGACACCGTCGTTTCGTTCCGTGATCCCGACGGCCTCCCGCTCGAGTTGGTCGCTCGATCCGACGCACCCGCCGGCGATCCGCCCGCGGGACCGGTTCCCGACGAGCACGCGATTCGGGGCTTCTTCGGCGTGACGCTGTCGCTGGCGACGGCCGATCCAACCGCGGAACTTCTGCGGACGATGGGCTACAGCGAAACCGACGACGCCGGCGGTCGCCGGCGATTCGAGAGCGACGGCGAACTGGGATACGTCGTCGACCTCCGCGAGGAGCCACAGGCTCCGCGCGGACAGCCCGGTGCCGGCACCGTCCACCACGTGGCGTTTCGAACGACGAGAGACGACCAGCCCGAGTGGCGCGACGTGCTCCAGGGGCAGGGGCTCCGGCCGACCGAGATCATCGACCGCAAGTGGTTCGAATCGGTCTACGCCCGCGAACACGGGGGCGTCCTCTTCGAGTTCGCCACGAAGGAGCCGGGATACACGGTCGACGAGGACCTCGCGGAACTGGGCGAGCGCCTCGTCCTCCCGGAGTGGCTCGAAGACCGGCGCGACGAGATCGAAGCCGGCCTGCCGGAACTCCGTTCAGCGGAGTAACGCGACTCGAGCCCCGTCAGTCCCGAAGCGTTCCGCCGAGGACCTTCGCGGCGACGAGGACGGGATCCCACGTGGAATTGAACGGCGGCGCGTACGCGAGGTCGTAGTTCTCCACGTCGGCGACGGTGGCTCGCTCCGAGAGCGCCGCGACGACGGCGTGGCTGCGATGCACCGCCCCCTCGCCGTACTCGCTGACGAGACTGGCTCCGAGGACGCGCTCGGAGTCGCGGTCGGCGGTCAGCGTGATCGTCACGTCCCCGCTGTCGGGGTAGTAGCCCGCGCGCGACTTCGCCGTCACCGTCTCGGTCACCGGATCGAACCCGGCCGCGCGGGCCTCGTCGTGGTCCAGGAGTCCGGTTCGCGCGGCCTCGACGTCGAAGGCCTTGACGGCGGCCGTCCCGGCGACCCCGCCGCCTTCGGTCGGCGTCCCGGTGACAGTCTGACCGACCGCCCGACCGTGTCGGTTGGCGGTCAGCGCCAGCGGGACGAACGCCGGTTCGCCCGTGACGACGTGGGTGGCCTCGGCGCAGTCGCCCGCGGCGTAGACGTCCGGCGCGCTCGTCTCGCGGTAGGCGTCGGCCGCGATCGCGCCGGTCTCGCCGAGTTCGATTCCGGCGGCTTCCGCGAGATCGGTCCGAGGTCGCACGCCGGTGCCGATCAGGACCATCTCGACCGGAATCCGGTCGTCGGCGGTGACGACGGCCTCGACGCGGTCGCCGCCCGCGAGTGCCGCGACTTCGGCGCCGAGATGGAGCGCGACGTCCTCGTCTCGGAGGTGGTCGGCGACGTACTCGCTGGTCTCCTCGCTAAAGCCTTTCAGGACCCGGTCGCCGCGCTGGAACAGGTTCACCTCGAACCCGTTCGCCGAAAGCGCTTCGGCCATCTCGATCCCGATGTAGCCGCCGCCGACGACGCCGACGGGACCGGCACAGTCCTCGAGGTAGCGACAGGCCGGCCCCCGATCGGCCTGCTGAAAGCCCTCGCCGTCGCGGGCGCGGGCCACGTACTCGCGGAGTTCCTTCCCGTCGCTCATCGAGCCGAGCGTGTAGACGCCCTCGCGGTCGGTGCCGTCGATCGGCGGCACCACGGCTTCCGAGCCGGTCGCGAGCAGGAGATCGCCGTAGGACTCCGTGACCGTCCCCGACTCGCTCTCGGCGGTGACCGTCCAGGCCTCGGTATCGATATCGACGACCTCGTGACCCGTCCGGAGGTCGATGTCGCGTTCCTCGCGGAACTCCTCGGGGGTGACCGAGACGAGGCCCTCGAGCGACTGGATCTCCCCCTTGACGTAGTAGGGAAGTCCGCACGCGCCGTAGGACACCCACTCGCCCGTCTCGAAGACGATGATCTCGCGGTCGGGCGCTTCGCGTCTCGCCTTGCTCGCCGCGGACATTCCCGCTGCGTCACCGCCGACGACGACGAACGGATCGCTCATAGCGACGGTAACGAGCGACTCCCACATAATTGCTTACCGGTCGCGTCCGACGGTTCCGAAGCGCACGCCGGTCCCGTTCCCGATAGCCCGACTTCGGTTTCGACGCCGATCCGCGTCTCGCTCGAGCCGGTCCGCGGCGACCGATCAGGCGATCGAACTCTCCTCGTCCGCCGCCGCTTCGAGGTGTTCGCGCCCCCAATCGCGCAGCTCCGCGATGACGGGCTCGAGCGATTCGCCGAGTTCGGTCAGCGAGTACTCGACGCGGACGGGCTTCTCGCTGACGATCTCGCGGTTCACGAGCCGCTTCTCCTCGAGGTCGTCCAGCGCGTCCGAGAGGACCTTACTCGAGATGCCGTCAACCTCTTCCTCGAGCGCGTTGAACCCGAGCGGCCCGTTCTCGAGCAGTCGGTGGATGATGACGGTGTGCCACTTCTTCCCGATCAGCGTCGCCGTGGAGGTGATCGGACACCAGTCCTCGCCCGAACACCAGACTTCGACTCCCCGTGTCGACTCGTCCATAGTCGGCGGTGAGGAGTCGCCGCCCCTTATAGTTATATCTCGTAACCTACTAACATTCAGTTACTCCTGAGCGACCAGTCGAACGCCGCTCCCGTTACCGAACCGCCGTCACCGATAGGGGGCTTACCGTCTCGTAACCGAGTAACGGTATCGTTAGCTGATACTTATCGGTGAGGAAGCGTTACCGAGTTACTATGAGTGACCTCAGCGGAACGACTCCCGAGTCGAGTACGGACGATGATCGATACGCCGTCGCCGTCGTCGGTGGCGGCCCGGCGGGGTTGACGACCGCACTGTACGCCGCGCGTCTCGGCCACGAGACCGCCGTCTTCGACCGCGGCGGCGGCCGCGCCGCGATGATGCGGGACACGCACAACGTCATCGGGACCCCCGAATCGGTGTCGGGGGCCGACTTCCTCTCCACGGCCGTCGACCAGCTCCGGTCGTACGGCGCCGACTACCGACGGGAGTTCGTGACGGGGATCGAACGAGTCGGCGACTCGTTCGCGCTCGAGACGACCGACGGCTCGGCCGTCGCGGAGCGAGTCGTCCTCGCGACCGGCTTTACCGACGAGCGACCCGAGCCACCGCTGCCCCGAACCGGGCGCGGACTCCACTACTGTCTGCACTGCGACGCCTACATGTTCGTCGACGAGCCGGTCTACGTGATGGGCCACGGCGAGAGCGCGGCCCACGTCGCGATGATCATGCTCAACTTCACCGACGACGTCGATCTGTTGCTCCGCGGTGACGAGCCGACCTGGAGCGACGAGACGGCGACCGTGCTCGAGGGACACCCCGTCGATATCGTCCACGAGGACGTGACCGGCGTTCGAAACGGCGACGACGGCTGGCTCGAGGCGCTGGAATTCGCCGACAGCGTGGGACCACGTCCCACTGATAGCCGGACGAAGTCCGGCGACGGAACGGTTCGGGAGTACAGAGGTGGGTTCGCGATGTACGGCAGCGAGTACAACAACGGCCTCGCAGCGTCGCTCGGTGCGGATCTGAACGACGACGGGACGGTGGCCGTCGACGACCACGGCCGAACCTCGGTCGACGGCCTCTACGCCGTCGGCGACCTGACGCCCGGCCACAACCAGATCCCCGTCGCGATGGGGCAGGGTGCGAAGGCGGGGCTCGCGATTCACAAGGAGCTCCGCACGTTCCCGAAGTCCCTCGCCGAACTCCGGGCGGAGGGGGCCGTCTCGACGAAGGACGCGCCGACGATGGCCTCCGATCCGCGAACGGAGACGAGCGAGCAGGCCTCGACGGTGGACGACTGACGGAGTCGCGTCGGCGGTGAGGTTCGCGTCAGTCACCCCGAGATCGCCGACAGCGCCCGCTATCCTGGCACGTTCGGGGCGCAAGACGGCCGAACCACCGTCGATCGGGATTCGACTCGTCGATCCGGTCGCGACTCCCACGAATCGATTCGTAACCGCCGGAGAGTCCCGACGGGCCGCCGGGCGTGAGGCCGCACAGACGGAAGCGTTTTTCTCCCGCGAACACACGCCCGACACATGGCAGCTCTCAGCGCACACCACGTCGGGATCACCGTCGCCGACCTCGAGGAGACGCTCGCGTTCTACCGCGACGTGCTCGGGCTCCCGCTCGCCGACCGATTCAGCGTCGGCGGCGAGGCGTTCTCCGACGCCGTCGGCGTCGAGGATGCGAGCGCGGCGTTCGCACATCTCGAGGCCGACGGCACCCGAATCGAACTCGTCGAGTACGAGCCCGAAGCGAGGGAGTCCCCGCCGGCGGGGCTCAATCAGCCGGGCGCATCACACGTCGGCCTCTCGGTCGAGGACCTCGAGTCCTTCGCCGAGGCGCTCCCCGAGGACGTGCCGACGCTCAGCGAGCCCCGAACGACCGAGAGCGGGACGACGATCATGTTCCTGCGAGATCCCGAGGGGAACCTGATCGAAGTGCTCGAGGCGTAACGAAAACGAAGCGCGAATCCGAGCGATCGAGACCGGAAGTCCGGGGCCGTTAGCGGCCGTTGCAGGCCAGCGTCGAGCTGACCTGTTCGACCTCCTCGTCACAGCCCGAGCAGACGCGTTTCTCGGTGGCGATGTAGACGTCGCCACACCGCGAGCAGTGGAAGAGATTGCCGAACCGACTCGAGACGCTGTCCCCTCCCCCGTGATCGCTCTCGTCGACCGCTGTCTTCGTCTCGTTCGTCAGCGTCGATCGGACTCGGTCGCGAAGTCGCTGCGAGACAGACGTCGCGTTTTGTCGTATTCCCATACAGTGGCAAACGATTATACGAACGAAGTAGCTGATGTCTAAAGTATTTGGAACGGTTCGGTGTAGCGTGGCACGCCACTGCTCGTCCGCTGTCGGGCCGATCGACACCCATACCGATTCGTTGCCGGTCGATGGGTGCGTATAGTAACCTTTTCGACTATCGCGGAACCACTCTCGGCATGAACTTCTTCGATCGCTTGCACGACCGTATCCGAACGGTCGACAGCGTCGTCTCGGTCGGCCTCGATCCCGACCAGTCGCGCATTCCGGATCACCTCCACGAACACGACCTCCCCAGGTGGGCGTTCAACCGGCGCATCATCGACGCGACCCACGAGCACGCCGCGGTCTTCAAGCCGAACGCCGCCTTCTACGAGGACCCCGACGGCTGGCGCGCTCTCGAGGAGACCGTCGCCTACGCCCACGGGAAGGGCGTTCCCGTCTTGCTCGACGCCAAGCGCGCCGATATCGGAAACACGACGCGGCAGTACGCGGGGCTGCTCGAGACCGTCGACGCGATCACCGTCAACCCCTACATGGGGCGCGATTCGCTGCAGCCGTTCCTGGCGAACGAGGAGGCCGGCGTCTTCGTCCTCTGTCGGACCTCGAACCCCGGCGGCGCGGATCTGCAGGATCTCGACCTCGAGACCGGCGAGTCCGTCTACGAGCGCGTGGCCGCGCTGGCGGATCTCTGGAACGAGAACGACAACGTCGGGCTCGTCGTCGGCGCGACCCAGCCCGAGGAGCTCGAGGACCTCCGCGAACAGGTGCCGGATCTCCCCTTCCTCGTCCCCGGAATCGGGGCGCAGGGCGGCGACGCCGAAGCGGCGATCGAGTACGGGCTGGCCGACGGCGTCGGACTGGTCAACTCCTCGCGCGGCATCATTTTCGCGGGCGAGGATCGCGGTGAGGATTTCGCGACCGCCAGCGGGCAAGCCGCGAAGCGACTCAAAAAGCGGCTCAATCAATACCGAGGCGAGTAGCAGTCCGTTGGTACCGAGGCGAGTAGCGATCCGTCGCCGTCTCGCCGGCGTTCTACCGGTGGTCCGGATCGGCATCGACTACCCGCCCCGCGATCCGACCGTCGACCACTCGAGCGACGACTTCCACCGCGACCGGCTCCGCCGGCGGCCGCTCCTCGAGACCATCCAGTCCCTCGACGACGGCGATGTCCATCGGACTGGCGTCGTTCGGATGGTCGGCGACGAGGGTTCCGTCGCGCTCCTCGAGCCGGCAGCGAAACCGCTCGCCGACGCCGAGTGACTCGCCGAGCAGGTCTCGTATCGAGGTCACGGGATGGCTGCCCTCGGTTTCGCCGGTCGGGTCAGAGCCGGTTGATCTCCACGTCGTCGTTCCCGGGCCCCGGCTGGGCCTGCGAGGCGCAGTCGGCACACAACTCCATGCTGTCCTCGTAGTGAACCTCACACGCGAGCGTCCCGCAGTTGGAACACCGCTCCTGTGCCGGACGGGATTCACAGATCTGACAGAGGCCACTGACACTCATGGCTCGAGCTACGGACTCGAGGGGCTTGAAAGCGGCCCCGGCACGTTCGGCCCGGCCGCGCGGTCACGCGACAGCTCGGACGCTTTCGGGGAGTGCGAATACCTGCCGGCGTAGTTTTCGCCGACTCGACGGTAATACCATGACATATATTGTCAATGTACGGGAAGGCTTTTGCCGTGTGCCCGGCTACCAGGGGGTATGAGCCGTGACCGGGCTCTCCTCGAGCGAGCCCTGGACCGTGGCGAACAGGACGGTGGCAACGTCGAGTTCAAGGAACGACTGTCGCGAGACGTCCACCTCGAGGGTGGACGGCGGGAGAGCCTGGCCGCGCAACTCCGACACCGACTCCTTTCGGGCGACGGCGAAGCGACGTACGTCGTCGGCGTCACGGACGACGGCGGACTCGCCGGGATCGATCCCGACACCTTCTCCGAGACGATGGACGTCCTCTCGCTGCTGGCCGAGGAGGCCGACGCGCACATCGAAGACGTCCAGACCTGGGGGATCAACGGGGTTTCGGACTCGATCGAGTCCGAAGCAGATCGGTCGTCGGAGGCGTCCGATCGTGGCATCGTCGGCGTCGCTCAGGTTCGGGAAGGGAGCGTCCTCGAGACGGACGACGAACACGTCGTCGTCGGGACGGCGGGCCACGTCGACCACGGAAAGAGCACCCTGGTAGGGTCGCTCGTAACGGGCAAGCCCGACGACGGAGACGGTGCAACGCGCGCGTTCCTCGACGTGCAACCCCACGAGGTCGAGCGGGGCCTCTCGGCCGATCTCTCCTACGCCGTCTACGGCTTCGACGACGACGACGGACCCGTTCGAGTGCGGAACCCGAACCGCAAGGCCGACCGCGCCGAAGTCGTCCAGGAGGCCGATCGGCTCGTGTCCTTCGTCGACACCGTCGGTCACGAGCCCTGGCTCCGGACGACGATCCGCGGTCTCGTCGGGCAGAAGCTCGACTACGGCCTGCTGGTCGTCGACGCCGACGACGGGCCGACCCGGACGACCCGCGAACACCTCGGCGTCTTGCTCGCCACGGACCTTCCGACGATCGTCGCGATCACGAAGACCGACACGGTCGACGAGGAGCGCATCGAGGAAGTCGAACGCGAGGTCGAGCGACTCCTGCGTGAGGTCGACAAGTCGCCGCTGCGGGTCGCCCGCCACGGCGTCGACGCCGCCGTCGAAGAGGTCAGCGAGCGCGTCGTTCCCATCGTCGAAACCAGCGCGATCACGATGGAGGGCCTCGAGACGCTGGACGAACTGTTCGATCGGCTCCCGAAGACGTCCCAGGACGCCGGCGAGTTCCGGATGTACGTCGACCGAAGCTACTCGGTCACGGGGGTCGGCGCGGTCGCCTCCGGCACCGTCATGGCCGGCGAGGTCGAGGCCGGCGACGAGCTCCTGCTCGGCCCGATGGCCGACGGCCGGTTCCAGGAGGTCGAGGTTCGCTCGATCGAGATGCACTACCACCGGGTCGACACGGCCCAGGCGGGCCGAATCGTCGGCATCGCACTCAAGGGGATCAAGGAAAGCGCGATCGAGCGCGGCATGGTCCTCCTGCCCCGTGATACCGATCCGAAACCCGTCCGGGAGTTCGAGGCCGAAGTCATGGTGCTCAATCACCCCACCCGAATCGGCGAGGGGTACGAACCGGTGGTTCACCTCGAGACGATCGGCGAGGCCGCGACCTTCTACCCCGAAAACGGCCGGCTCCTGCCGGGCGATACGGGCGAGACCACCGTCCGGTTCAAGTTCCGCCCGTACCTCGTCGAGGAGGGCCAGAAGTTCGTCTTCCGCGAGGGCCGCAGTAAGGGCGTGGGGACGGTGACTGACGTCCATCCCGCGGACTAACTCGTATCGGAAGCGACGCCTTTCTTCGGCCCGGTCGCCTGCTGTAGTGGCGCGCCGTCACCGCTTCTCCACGGAAATGTAATCGCTCGGATCGCACCAGACGCACCCGAAAAAGCGGCCGCAGTTAGAACCGGTTCCAGCTCACAGCGCGTCGAGCCCGAGCAGGTCGTCTTGCACCCGCTCGCCGACCCGGATCTCGCTGTCCGCTCGCGGGTACGAACAGCACAGCAGCACGTAGCCGTCGTCCGCCTGTTCGGGGGTGAGCGCCGTCCCCTCGCGCCCGTCGAGTTCGCCCTCGAGCAACTCGCCCGCACAGGAGGTGCACATCCCGTTTCGACAGGAGTGGGGCAGCTCGAGGCCGGCGCGCTCGGCCGCGTCGAGGACGTACTCGTCCGGGCCGACCGCGACGGTCTCCGTCCCGTCCTCGAGGTGGAACGTGATCTCGTACATCTAGATCCGCTGGCGGAGCTTGTACAGTTCCAGCGCTTCCAGACGCGGGTCGCCGGTGCCGACCTCGTCGTGCTCGAGGCTGGCACCGCTGATGCTCTCGTTGAACGACGTGCTGACGCCCTCCTCCTCGAACGTCGAGTCCATGATGTAGGCGACGTTATCGCGCACCGTCTCGAAGCTCTGGCCGAGTTCGTCGGCGGCGTCCTCGATCGCGTCGATTACCTCGTCCTCCGAGGCGGTGAACTCCGCGCCGCGGGACAGTTCCTCCAGTTCGGTCTCGGTCGATGCGCCGGAATCGGTCGTCGTCTCGGCGTCGTCCGTCATCCTATCGCCCTCCGTCCGCCGCGACGCCGCGTTTGCGCTGGTAGACCTCCTGGTACTCCCGGACCTCCTCGTCGATGTCCGTCTCGAGACACTCCTCGTGGCGGTCGGCGACGAGCCCGATGATCTTCCGGTGATCGATGTCGAGGGCCAGCGTCTCGTTGAACTGGCCGTCGATGAGGTGGCCCACCCGCATCAGGAGGTCGTCGAAATCGATCTCGAGGGGGTCGCCGACGGCGTCCGTGAACATGTAGCCGAAGTCCGCGACCGACGCCACGTTCTCGTAGAGGACGTCCTCGATGGCCCGGCCGACGCCCTGAAACTCGGGCTCGCCGGCGCGTTCCTTCTCGAGCAGTTCGCCTAACGCCTCGACGCCGTGAGTCATGTGGCGCCCTTCGTCGGTGCTGATGAACTTGAACCCGTGATTCAACAGCGGTAACGGGGCGTTCTGCGAGAGTTTGTTGATCGCGTAGAAGCCGCCGCGGGCGAGCAGCCCCTCCACGATCATGTGGTACACCGTCAGCGCCTTCGCGATGTCGACGGGGTCCTGCGAGTGGGCCGCTCTGGCGGTCAGCTGTCCCTGCCGATCGAAGATCTCGCCGAGTCCGGTCGCCTGCACGATGGGGACGCGAGCGCCGCCGCGTTTCGGATTCAGGTCGGCGAACACGTCCTGCTCGCCCATCACCTCGTGCATGTAGACGTCGAGGAACTGGGTGTGCTTGTGTTCGGTCAGCGTGAACATCGTCATGTACATCTCCATCTCCTCGTTGTCGTCGAAACACGGCGCACCCATGATGCGCTGGAGATGGTGACTCGCGTCCTCGCCGACCGCGAACTCGCCGTCGAGAAAGCCCGATACCAGATACCGGATCTGCTTCCGTTCGACGGGCTCGAGCGAGCGCCAGATCTCGCGGTCCTCCTCGAAGCCGACCTCCTCGAAGAGCTTCTCGACGTTCCACGTGCCGAGTTCGACCCCCTTCTGGAAGAGGTCGTACCACTTGCTCTCGGTGTCGATCCGTTCCGCCCGAAACCCGTCTGTCGTGGTAACTTGTGACACAAGCGTAGATCGCCGGTGTCGACAATGAGCGTACTCGTTCGAATAACCGGCAGTTGAAGTCACGCCGGGACTCCGCGCTCGACCGATCCGCTCAGACGGTCTGCTGTAACGATTTACCGGCGCGACCGCAGACCGGATCGCGGTCGCGCCGGAAATGACTGACAGCAGACCGTATCAGAACAGGTATCGCGCGTCGGTCTCGCCGGCGACGTCGCCCATCGCCGCCGCGGCGTCGCCGTAGTGGATGACCCGCGTCACGCTTCCCTCGAGCGACATCTCGTTGGACATCACCGACTCGATCACGTCCGCGCCCTCGAGGAGGTCCGTCCAGGTCTCGTAGGGGGCCTCGAGTTCGAATCCTACATCCCGCGCCGACGGCTCTTCGACGAGTTGCGCCCGCCGACAGACGCCGTCTTCCAGTTCGAGGTGCGCGTGGACCCGCGAATCGTCGACGACGTACGTCTCCAGTTGCGCGAGCAGCGAGTCGAGGTCGCCCCGGATCCGGTCCTCGAGCGCCGGCCAGGCCACGTCGGGAACGTCGGCGAGCGCGACGCCCGAGAGGGCCCGCCGGAACCGCTCTCGGTCGCCGTCGTTACCCCCGTTCTCAGCCGACTCGAGTCGCGCTTCGAAGGCCGGCGTCGCGGTCTCCCGCAGCCGGTCGAACTCGTCGTCCGGGAGCGCGTCGATCCGGTCGTAGAGGTCGGCGGTCAGCTCGTCGGGGAGGTCCCCGAGCGCGGTCTCCTCGAGCGGGAGTCGCGTCAGGACGAACCGGAAGTCGCCGTCGAAATCGACGCCCCAGCCGTCGCTCTCGGCCGCATACGCGTCGTCCTCGTTCAGATTTGCGCGGTAACTCTCCAACCACTCTCTGGACGGAAACCAGTCAGTCATGGGTTCACGGACGGGATTCGGCGGCTTCAGCGTTCGTCCGCGAATCCGAGGCGATATATGTGCGAGGAGTTCGCACGGGAACCGATCGACGGACGCGGAGGTCAGTGGCTACTATGGCGACCGAAATTCGCCGACCGGGGACGGACGGCAGCGAGCGGCTCATCTCGAGCGTCCCCGACTGGCTGATAAACCCCCTCGGATACGCGGAGCAATCACAACAGGCGTTCACACTGTGCACAGTTCTATATCGGGTCCGTCGCGGCCCGGTGGCCACACATGAGCACGCAACGACTCCGACCGATCGAACAGTATTTCCCGACCGCACCGTGGCTCGAGGCGTATCGAGACGCGATCAACGAAAGCGACGAGTACGCGGAGCACTCGGCGGGCTGGGGCGTCGACTTCGACGGCTCGTTCATCTTCCAGATCGAGGGCGTCCCCCTCGAGAGCAACGCGGTCGCCGACCTGCCGCCGGAGATCGTCGACGCGGTCGAGGACGAACTCTCGGGGCTCTCGGAGGGCGAACTCGAGGCGATTCTCGAGGGAGCACCGGCCGAGGCCCGCGAGCGCATCGAGTCCCGTAGCGGGCCGCTCGAGGAACGGGTCACCGAGGAGGTCCTGGAGACGACGATGGCGGAGATTCCCGACCGCACCTGGCCGGAACTGCGGGCGGAACTCCCCGACCTCCTCGCCGAACTGATCACGCAACTCGAGGAGAACATCGCCGACGACGGCACCGTGTACTCGTATCTCGACCTCTACGACGGCGAGTGCCGGGAGGTGGACACGATCACCGACCTCGACGAGCGGGAGTACGGGTTCCGCCTCGTCGGCGACTTCGAGCAGTGGAAGACGCTCGTCCGCGGCGAGGGCGGCGTCATCGACATGCTGATGTCCGGCGACTTCGAGATCGACGGCGACATGCAGAAGATCCTGCAGTACTCCGACGCGGCGGTCGACCTCGCCGAGGTGTCCGCCGACGTCGACTCCCGTTTCATCTTCTGAACGCACCCCCGGTGACGAACGGTCTGTCAGCCACCGATCGGCGGCGATCCGGTGGCGGCCGCGTTCGCGATCGCTCGAGCGCGGCGAATCGTCTCCGTTCCGTCCACGACTACGCACCCTTTCGCTCCGACCTCGACCGTCTCCCGGCGACCGATTCAGACGGTCTGCTAGCAGTCAGTTCCGTCGCGACCCCGATCCGGCCTGCGGTCGCGCCGGGACATCGGGACAGCAGACCGTCTCAAAGCCACTCCTGTCGGCGGAAGTGGACGAGCATCAACACGGCGAGTATTCCCATTCCGAGCATCGTCGCCGGATAGCCGTACGTCCAGTACAGTTCGGGCATGGCCAGGGGCGTCTCGGCGAAGTTCATGCCGTAGACGCCGGCGACGAACGTCAGCGGGATGAAGATCGTCGCGACGACCGTCAGCGTCTTCATCACGTCGTTGGTCGACTGCGAGACGGTGTTGAGGTAGATGTCCCGCGATCCGCCGGTGAGGTCGCGGTACGTCTCGATGAGGTCGACGACCTGCACGAGGTGGTCGTAGACGTCCCGGAAGTACTTCTCGTTTTGATCGGCGATCTGGGGAACGTCGCCGCGAGAGAGGAAGGAGATCGCCTCTCGAGCGGGCCAGGCGACTTTTCGGAAGGCGAGGAGGTCCCGCCGGACGTCGTTCAGCGTCGCTAACAGCTGGGGGTCCGGCTCGTCGAGCACGCGCTCTTCGACCGCTTCGATATCGTCTTCGATCTCGTCGAGGAGACCGAAGTAGTCGTCGACGATGGCGTCCATGATCCGGTAGACGAGGAAGTCGGTCCCCCGGTCGGCGAACCGGCGACCGTTCTTCGCCCACCGGGACGCCGAGGGGTCGACGAGCTCGACGTCGGCCGTCGACATCGTTACCACCCAGTCGGTACCGATAAAGAAGCCGACGGGGTTCGTCTGTACCTCCTTGTGGAACGCGACATCGTCGCGCTGACTGAGCCGGACGGTCTTCAGCAACACGAACGTGTGCGTCTCGTACTCCTCGGTCTTCGGTCGCGTCCCCCCCTCGAGCACGTCTTCGATGGCCAACTGGTGAATGTCGAAGCGCTCCGCGAGCGCATCCATCTCGCTCGGCGCGGGGTCGGCAGCGTGTATCCACGTTTCTCCCGGCGTCTCGATCGCGGTCGCCAGATCGTCGTACTGCTCCGCGCCGTCGGCCGTATACACCATCGCGTCGAGACTCATACGCGCTCTCCCGAGTCGGACCGTCCCGCGATCGCGACGAGGGCGACGCCGACGATGGTCGCCGTGATCGAAAACGCCCGCCCGGGGTACTCGACGTAGATCCCGACGACGTACCCGGTCAATCCGACGGCAAACAAACCGGCACCCGCGACTCTGGCCCAATTCATGGGCGTATCCATTCGAGTCTATCGAGAAGAAAGTACGGTGCCGAATCGAATTGGTATCGATACCCCGTTTACCGTCGGCTGTCCGGCGGCCGTTCGACCGGTGGTTCCGTCAGTACTCGAGGATCAGTCCGTACACCAGTCCGAGCGTCCCGCCGTAGAGGGTCCACGCGACGACGCCGACGAAGCCGCCGACGGTGACGTTGGGAATGGCCATCGGCACACCCATCGCGACCGTCAGCCAGATTGGCAACGCGAACAGGGAAAGGACCACGCCCACGGCGACCCCGTAGCCGTTGCCGAGCGCGAGCGTCGTCGTCGTGAGCGCGGATCGCTTGAGCAGCGGAACGAGGAGTTTCTGGAGCGCGTCGTTGCGACTCGAGAGCAGCATGACCTTCGAGACGAAGGCGTCGATCGAACTCGAGACGAAGACGCTGAACGGCAGCGCGAACAGGACTCCGAGCGCGAACATTCCGAGCCAGCCGCCGTCAATGGTCGCCCTCCCGAAGACCGCACCGATCCGCTTGATCGCGTCGGTATCGTACAACTGGATCACCAGCGCGGCCTGAAAGCCGCCGGCGAGTCCGCCCGCGATGGCGGCTTCGATCTCTCGCACGTCGAACTCGAGGGACTCGATCGTCTCGATGAGCGAAGTCGGCGCGAGGCGGGACGACGGCTCGTCGGGGTCGGCGTTCGAGCCGGCGTCGGGTCCGGTACTGGCGTTGGAATCTGCCATCGTCGATGCGTATCCATCGATCATCGGTGACGTGCCTCAGCCTTCTTCCGCGTATCCGCGGTGATTTATACCGTCAGGCGTCGGTCGGCGGACATCCCATCTGAACTGAGTTTCTCGAATGGGCGACCAAAATCATTTACTACGGGATGTGGGCCGAAACTGTATGAGCGAACTATTCGTGCGAAGTCTCAGCGGCAAACCGATCGTCGGAATCGACGGCACCGACTACGGGACGCTCGCTACCGTCACGATGGACCCCGAATCCGGCTCCCTCCGCGAGCTCGTCGTCGACTCCGACAGCGGCCCGTCGTCGGTGCTCGCCAGCCGAGCTGACGACGCCGGTCGGCTGCGAATCCCCGTCAGCAACATCGAAACGGTGAACGATCGGATCGTCGTTCGATCCGACGACTGAGACGGTCCGTCGTAACGGTTTCCCGAAGCAATCGCGGGACGATCCGCGGTTGCGCCGGAACCGACTGACAACGGTCCGTATGCGGGTCCGCGCGGCTCGCGACAGCGCAGCAGACGGGCTGAGGAAACCGGCGAGACCGAGGAAACCGGACGAGCTCGAGAAAATCGATCGGAACCGAAAAACCGATCGGACCCGAAGCGCGAGCGAGCCGACCGCTCAGTAGGCGCTCATCCCGGTCAGCTCCTTGCCGACGATGAGCTTCTGGATTTCGGTGGTTCCGTCCGGGATCGTCATCACGCGGGCGTCCCGATAGTAGCGCTCCATGCGGTTCTCGAGGTCGAGTCCCGCTGCCCCGAGCACCTGGAGCGCGTCGCTGGTCGCGTCGATCGACTGCTCGCAGGCGTACCCCTTCGCGAGCGAGGAGAGGAGTCGAGCGTCCGGATCCCCGTCGACGAGCGCTTCGGCGGCGCTGCGGGAGAGGCCGCGCGAGGCCTCGATCGACGTCCGAACGTCGTAGAGCTTCTCCTGGACCAGCTGGTGCTGGCCGATCGGTTCGCCGAACGTCTCGCGCTCTCGGGCGTACTCCAGCGCGTCCTCGAACGCCGCCTCCATGATCCCGACCGCCATGAACGCCATCCCCGTTCGCATGAACGAGAACATGACGTTGAGCGGCTTGTGCTCGAAGAACAGCTGACTGACGTTCTCGGGGAACGGGACGATATCGTGGATGTCGTGGCCGTCGGCGATCGCGTCGCCGAAGATTGTCGAGAACCGGTTCTCGACCGGGACGCGCACGTCGTCGAAGACCATTCGACCGTTCGGGACGCCCTTCCAGCCGAGTTTGTTCATCTCCTCGGTCTCGAAGTCGGCGTTCGCCCGGTCGACCAGGAACATGTCCTGGGCGTCCTCGGATGCATCGTGGGCGATGACGAGCGCGACGTCGGCGATCTGGGCGTTGCCGACCCACACCTTCTCGCCGTTGAGCACGAACTCCTCGCCGTCCTTGCGCGCGACGGTGTTCGGGTGGGCCGTGTCGCTGCCGCCCTCGGGTTCGGTCACCGCGAGACAGCCGAGACAGCGATTCTCCTCGAGTTTCGGGAGCATGGCCTGTCGCGTCTCGTCGGCTGCGAAGCGGACGAACAGCGACGGGAACGACATCTGAAGCGCGACGTTCAGGCTCGGCCACACGCGGCTGATCTCCTCCGAGGCGATGACGAACCGCCAGACGTCGCCGAAGTACCGGTCGACGGTGTCGGGGGTGAAGCCGATCCCGAGCTCGTGCAACCCGTCGAGGTAGCCCACGAGGTCGTCGCGCGTCATCGGGCCGTTGCGATCCGCCTCGTCGACGATCGGTTCGATCTCGGACTCGAGGTACGCCCGGAGATCGTCGCGAAACGCCGTCTGGTCCTCGGTCAGTCGCATTCTATGACTCCGCGGGGACCTGTTCGGACAGCGAGTTCATGATCGGCGCGAGGCGCGTCCCCTTCTGCACCGGGCCGTCCATCTCGTACTTCTGCTTCATGAAGCCCTGAATCGGATCGACGCTGCCGACGATGAGGCCGACGAGCGTGTCCGCCGGGCCGGTGATCTCGAGCATCGGATCGTCGAGTTTGCCCGCGCCGCCGCGCATCGTCTGCGCGTCCTCGTCGACCTCGAGGTGGCCCTCCATCGGGCAGTCGTCGGCCTCGAAGTTGACGGTGATGTCCTCGTCGATGCTCTCGCGGACCTCGGGCGAGGTCTCGACGAGGACGTTCATGCCGGCCCAGAGCAGTTCCTGGAACTGGTCGGCGGTGTCGGGGTTCTCGGAGACGAACGACGCGATGTCCATCGACTCCATTCGCTGCACCACGCGGCCGAACGTCTCGGGGTATTCGCGGACGAGTTCCTCGGTCTGCCCCTCCATCTCGCCGAGCAGCGCCGGCAGGTCGTCTTCGAGTTCGTCGTTCGACTTCTCGAGCGATGCGTCGATCTCCTGAATGAGTTCGTCGTTCGTCATGGCTTATCGGTTCGGGCCCGCCGGATGGGCGGGTCCCGCTACCCGTGAATAGGGAACAACCGACGAACAGTGTGATCCGTGGAATACGCGGAGGTTTATATTCTCTCCCGTGACGGTCGCCGGATCGATACCGACTCGAGTCACGTGTCTCTCCTTCAGAATGGGGAGCGTGTCAGCCCGTTCCGATGCAGACGATTCCTGACCGGCGTCTCCGCTAGTTCGAGCATTGTATTCAGTAGACGATCCGTTATCTGTCAGTTTTGCTATTCATAGTCGTTGCGGACATGGGGAAACGTCATCACTATACGATCATGCCGATGACCGGTGAATTTTCGCTGAAACGCACCAGTATAGAGCGCTATGGAATCCTATCTATCGGTGTGAATTTCAAAGGCACGCACTGGAAAGCACGCTGCAGTTCCCACGTGACACGGAAGATAGATGTATGAGACGAAACCAAACCGAGCGAACCGAAGACGATTCGAGAAGCCTCGTCGACCGAGTGAGAGGAGGATCTGAGGAGTCGACGCAGGACGACTCGAGAGGCCTGCTCGACCGAGCGAGGGGCCGATCGGCAGAGCCGACGCAGGACGACTCGAGAAGTATGTTGGACCGAGCGAGAGGACGGTCGGCAGAGCCGACCCGGGACGAGTCGGGGAGCTGGTTCGATCGAGCCAGAGCGAAGTACGGACTCGGTGCGCTGCTCGTCGCCGCCGGGGTCGTGCTCTTTGTCTTCCCGGAACCGATCACGTCGACCGCGGGCCTCGCACTGATCGCAGTCGGGGCCATCATCTGGCTCGCCGGCTAAACCGATAGCCGAGCGCCGTCGGTCGAATTGAGGATACCGGTCCTCGAACGCGCTATTTTTGGACGTCGTCGATCTGCGCACAGAGCGAGCCGACGGGTGAGCGGGCGGCGACCCGCTCGTATTCGACGCGATCGACGCGACGAAACGGATCAGTCGGCCGGCTCCGCCGTCGCGCGCTCGCGAAGCGCCTCCTTGTCCGTCTTCTCGATGTCGGTCAGCGGAATCGACTCGACGAACGTCACCCTCGAGGGCATCGCGTGCTGTGGCACGTTCCCCTCGAGGTGATCGATCACGTCCGCCTCGGTCAGGTCGGCGTCCGGTTTCGGTTCGATGAAGATCCGGACCCGTTCGCTGCCCGGCCGCTCCGGATCGGGGACGCCGACCGTCGCGGGTCGTTTGACCCCCTCGAGACCGTACAGGACCTCGTCGACCTCTTCGGAGTAGACCTTCAGCCCCGAGACGTTGATCATGTGCTTGACGCGGTCGACGACGTAGAACCGCCCCGCCGAATCGACTTTCGCGATGTCGCCGGTGGCGACGTACCCCTCGTCGTCGAAGGGATCCCTATCCTCGTCGAGGTATCCCTTCATCCGCTGGGGGCCGTTCACCAGCATCTCGCCCTCGAGTCCGTCGGCCGCGGCCGCCTCGAGCGGGATCGCCTCGCCGGTGTCGACGTCGCGGAGTTTGACGTCCGTGTCCGGGACAGGGATGCCGATGGTCGGCTGCTCGAGGCCGTCGTCGTCCGACGAGCCGGTCAGGAACCCGTGGACGCCGTGGATGTTGAAGTGCGTGATCGGGGACATCTCGGAGAGCCCGTACCCCTGAGAGACGCCGCCGGACTCGCGCTCGAACTCCGATTTCGTCTCGCTCGCGAGGGGTGCGGAGCCGGAGATGCCGAGCACCTCCGCCGACAGCTCCTCGTCGACGAGTTCCATGAACTGGGTCGGAACCCCGAACATGATCAGCGGATCGTGCGTCTCGACCAGGTCGCTCATCTGTGCCGTGTTCCGCGCATCGGGAACGACCAGGAGGTCGAGCGCGAGCTCGAGCAGACTGTTGGTGATCGAGTAACCGTACGAGTGATACATCGGCAGCGCCATCACCGCCGCCTCGCTCCCGCGCATCATCTCGGCGAGTTGGGACTGCGCGGCGACGCCCTGTAACGCGTTGGCCACGAGGTTGCGGTGGGTCAGCAGACACCCCTTCGGGAGGCCGGTCGTGCCGCCGGTGAACAGCAGCGTGTGAACGTCCGTCTCGACGTCGAAGTCGACGTCCGGCGGCGATCGCTCGGCCGCTTCGATGACCGCCGGCAGCCACTCGGCTCCGTCGACCGGCTCGTGGTCGGCCGGCGGGTCCGCCGAGTAGTCGTCCAGCGACGTGAGGATGACATCGTCCAGGTCGAGGTCGTCCGCGAGCGAGCGCACCAGCTCGAGGTGTTCGTCGTGGCCGATCAGGACCTCCGGGTCGCCCTGCTCGAGCCGGTAGGCGAGCGACTCCTCGGCGTCGAGGAAGTCGTTCGGAATGTGGACGCCGCCGGCCCGCGAGATGGCGTTCGAGGCGACGACGAACTGGACGGACGTCGGCAGGATCGTCGCGACCCGGCTGCCCTTCTCGACGCCGCGCTCGCGCAGCGCCGTCGCCAGTCGTTCGACGTCCGCGAGTAGCTCCGGATAGCTGTACCGCTCGCCGTACTGGACGATCCCCTGTTCCGGGTGGTCAGCCGCGGCGTTCTCGAGGAATCGGTGGACCGGTTCGTCGGGATAGGGCTCGAGCGTCTCGGGAATGCCGAACCGTTCGTAGGCGGTCGACCAGAGTGTCGCGTCTCGGGACATTCGTTCTCGTTACCGCTCCAGATTCGCTAAAGGATACCCACTGCCATCCGGGGGAATTAAAGGTCGACACCGATGGACTCGCGACTTCCGTGCGTCGGGTCGTCTACTGAGACAGCGGGCGAACCGCGATCGAGACGCCGGAACGGGCCCGGCGACCATATAAACGACCTGCGATCCGTCGAGCAACGTCCTTCGTCGTCGCCGGCCACTCTCGGCGCATGGACTTCGGACTGGACGACAAGACCGCGCTCGTCACGGGGGCGGGCGGTCGGATCGGCAGCGTCGACTGCGAGGTACTCGCCGCGGAAGGCACCGACGTGATCGCGCTGGACGTCGACATCGACGCCGCCGAAACGGTCGTCGACGACATCGAGGACGCGGGCGGAACGGCCCGCGCGCTCGAGTGCGACCTGACCGATCGCGACGCTGTCGCGGAGACGGTTTCGGCGATCGACGAGGACGTCGGCGGCATCGACGTGTTGATCAACAACGCGGGGCTGGTCGACGCCCGCGACAGGATCGAGGAGTTCGACGACGAGATCTGGGATCGCGACGTCGCGGTCAACCTGACGGGGACCTACAACGTCACCCGCGCGGTCTACCCCGGAATGAAAGAGCGGGAGTGGGGCCGGATCATCACCATGTCGTCGATGGCCGGCTGGTACGGTGGGTTTGGGCAGGCCTCCTACAGCGCGACGAAGTCGGCGCTGATCGGCTTCGGCAAGACGCTCGCCCTCGAGGGTGCCCAGCACGGTATCACGAGCAACGTCGTCGCGCCGAGCATCGTCGTCGGCGCGCTCGCGGACCTGCCGATCGACCAGTTAGAGGGGGTCGACGAGCACTTCGCCCGGATCGCGAAGGCCACGCCGATGCGACGGCTGGGACGGGAGGAAGACGTCGCGAACCTGATCGCGTATCTCTGCTCCGAACAGGCCGAATACGTCACGGGGCAGGTCGTCGGCGTGACCGGCGGCGTCGACCTCTTCAGTTTCTAGCCGGCCGCCGCTCCAACGCCCGATTGACATCGTTGTCGAGCCGCCGATCCCGCGAGATCGGTGACCGGATCGGTCGCTGTCGGTGCTCGAGACTGCCTGCGATGGATCGCCACGACGACGTACCACAACCGCACGAACACGGTTCCGCGAGAAAAACGGCCGTTCACTCCGCTCACACTGCACCAGTCACAGCCGGCATTGCTCGTACTGCACCAGTCACAGCCGACACTGCTCGCACTGCGCCGGCGTGACCGCAGTCGTCACGGAATGATCTGTGCGAGAATTTTGGACTCGATCTTCCGCAGGTGGCCGCCGACCGTCCCACCGGTGCAGCCGAGTTCGTCGCCGATATCCTCGTGGGTCACCGCTCGAGGCACGTTGTAGTAGCCCATATCGACGGCGGTCTGGAGGATCTCCTGTTGGCGCTCGGTGAGCTGGGAGAACAGGCGATCCGTGTTCGGTTCGTACTCACCGGTCTTGAGGAGCTTGAGCCTGATTCCGTCGGGAACGTCCGGAATGGCGTCCTGGAAGCTCCCGACGTCGCCGATCATCGTGACGCGCAAGCCGCCGCGGCGCGTGAACTCGAGGGGCGTATCGAAGATGAACTCGAACTCCTTGAGCATACTCAACAGGCCGACGAGTCGCTCGTGAGCCTCGACGTGGATGTAGGCGTGGATCTCGTCGTCGACGCCCGAGAGCTGGTACTTGCGCACCATCGGCGAGTCTTCCAGAATCGTCTCGAGGGCGTCCCGGTCGCCCGCGAATTGATAGATCGTGACGATCGTCTCGTCGGCGAGGAGGTTGACGTTGTGAAGGAGTTCGCGCGAGACCTCGGGATGGTCCGCGATCCGCGTATCGACGGGATGTAATCCCTCGTCGTCGGGAATGATGATGCATTTTGCGTATCTCATCGCACGACCGCCCCCTCAATGTGAACATACTTCTTGCTACCGTTTGTCAGTGGCGTTGCGAAGCGAGGGGATCCATCGGTCGGTTCGCGCTCCGAGACTGCCGTCTGCCGTCGATGACAGTGCTCAGCTCGAAATCGGCGATAGATCACTGGGGATGACATCGGAGACGCTACTCGGGAAGTTCGGCGGTGAAGTTGCCGTGGACTGCGATTCCGCGCTCGATGATCTCGTACTGATGGTAGAGCGTCACGCCCTGCTCGACGGACGACTCGCTCTTGAGGCCGAGCGCGGCCGCCATCCTGAGGAGGGGCGTGACGGCCAGTGAGAGCAACCACTGGCGTCGCGACGACGGAATGATCTGCTCGTAGTGGTCGTCGAACGTCACGTCCGTGAATCCGAGTTCCGCGAGGGTCTCCCGAAACTCGCTGATGTGCGCGAAGTCGGGAACGGCCCAGCCGTCGAGGACCGTTCGAAGCTTCTCCGCCTCCGGGTCGGTCAGCGCGGTTCGACTCCTGAAGCCGTCGGCGATCATGAGACGGCCGCCCGGCGCGAGGACGCGACGAATCTCCTCGAGGACCCGTTCCTTGCGCTCCGAGTGACAGACCGTTTCGATACCCGAGACCGCGTCGAACGTATCGTCCGGGTACGGAATGTCGTGGTAGTCCCCGACGCTGAACTCGGTCGACTCGGAAACCCCGCGCTCGCGGGCGTTCGTCCGGGCTTCGCTGACGTGCAGCGGATCGATGTCGATGCCGTGGACCTCGGCCCCGCGTTCGGCCGCGACGTGCGTCGGGAATCCCCCGCGCCCCGTCCCGATATCCAACACCGTGTCCGTCTCGTCGACCTCGAGCGTGTCGGCGTAGACGCGATTGGAGTTCGTCATGGCTTCTCGGTGTGTCGTGGATTCGTCGTCGTAAAAGCCGTAGTGGAGGTTAGTGGTGCTCCAGAAGACGCGATACTCCCACGCGGTCTCGTTGTAAAAGTCGACGATTTCGTCGGCCTCGAACCGTTGCGTTTGCATGCTCTGAGGCGGGCCGTTCTCTCCGATAGTCCTTCTCCCGCGTTTCCACGCCGCTTTATACCGTCTCACTCACGAACGGTGTCACTCGCTTTTCTCTCGGCCCGTCGAGACCGCAACGAAGAGCTGCAACGCGGTTGAGGTCTTCTCAGATATATAATAGTTGTGGCCGAATCTCGTATAAACTCCCCCGCATACGAGGAGGTAAAATGATTACAAATCGTGTTGGGTGTGTTCCTGTGTCACTCACAATGCAACACCGACTCGGCCGATATGCGGACGATTCGGGCCCGATTCCGGCGAATAAGCGCGAAGCCGCAGAAATACTGACCGATAAAAGGGTGTAATATGTACAATAAGAAACGACTATTGGGTGGGACCGGCGCATCGTTCTTGGTCGTCGCGTTAGTGGGAATGATCGTCCTCTCGTCGGGAACGGCCTACGCCGCGCCACTGGCGAGCGGCAGCGGGTTCACCGTCGAGGCCGACGAGATCAGATCCGACGAGTTCCTCCTCTACCCCAGCGCCGGTGAAAACGATCAAGGAGAGACGCCGGTTGCGGTCGTCGAGCAACGCGGCGTCGAAATCGACGGCCTGGTGCTGACGAGAGAGCAGGAAGTGCCCATGATGGACGGGACGATGGAGATCTCGTTCACCGCCGACGAGACGGTCACGGCGGACGAGCAGTACATCAAACTCACAGGGTTGGACGCGGAGAACGCTGAATTCAACGGCCAGGTCATCAACGCCCAGGCCAGCGACGATCCGGAACAGCAGTTCGAACAGACGGCCGGTGAGAACGCCGACCCCGAACAAGGGCGACTCACCGACATCAACGGAGAAGGACCCGGAATGGTGCAAGAAGACGTCGAAATCGAGATGGTGTACCTCGCGTCGAACGAGATCACCCTCCCCGGCCTCGACGTCGGCGTCGAATACAACTCGAGCGGGTGATTTCCAATGGCAACCCAAAACAGCCAGAACGACTCCGAAACTGACCCCGACCGATTTGAGAGCCGGTGGAAGCGGACGACCGGGTCGATCGGGAGCCGATGGAACCGGTTCAACGACTGGCGGACGCGACGCCCGTTCATGGGCGGTGTCCTGCTCTGTTTAGCAGGGATTCTCATCACCTGGGTACCGATGCAGATACTGCCCGATCTCATCTTCATCGGCGGAGAGATGGCGGGCTTTCTCACTATCGGCGCCCTGATCGGCGTGTTCGTCTTTCTGACGGGCGCGTACGCGCTGTACAGCCCGTCGAAATCCCACGAGATCGGCGTGATCGGCGTCGTGCTGTCGATCTTCTCGCTGTTCGGTTCGCTCGGCGGGCTGTTCGTGGGGATGCTTCTGGGCATCCTCGGCGGGAACCTCTGCATCGCGTGGAAACCCCGCGACGACGTTGCCGACGAAACCCTGGCGGAACCGAGCACGGTCGACCGGGCCGTCGCGCGATTGCGAAGCCGAGTCGGACGCGTCGTCGGGAAAGCGAGCGCGCGGCTCCGCGAGAGCGCCGAAACCAACGCTCGATCGAGTGCCGACGAATGATACCGGCACGACCGACGGCACTACAACCAACGCGGACGCGACCGGTGGACCGGCCCGATTCATGAGCCGAGTTCGTCCGCTCGTCGTCGTGCTGGTCGTCGTCGTCGGGAGTGTCGCGACCGGAATCGGTGCACTCCCGGCGGCCGCGCAGGAAGCCGACAGCCTCTCCACGGTCGAACTCGGCGTGATCGACGGTGCTACCGTCTGCGTCCAGCAGCTCTCGTCGGATACCAATCGGGTGGTCGTCCGGAACGACGCGTACGAGGACATCACCATCTATCTCGACGAGAACAGACGGGTCGAACTCGAGCAGACGCAACCGGAGGCGACCATCGTGTTGCGGACCGACCGGCAAAACGAGGGGATAAACAACCTCTCCGAGGTCGGCGAGTGCGTCACCGCCGACCGGAGCGACGTCGTCGTCGACGCTCGCTCGATCGCCGTGCGGGGGCTCTCGACGAGCGGCTACTCGGTCGAAACGGGCTCGAGCACGGATATCCCCGAGGCTGCGATATTCGACGCGCCCGCCAACGGGAGCGCATCCGCAAACGAGAGCGGCGGGGCGAACGACGAAACCGACGGGACGCCGGACGGCGATGAGACCGGCAACTCCGAAAACTGGCCCGACGGATCGGATAGACCCGATGAGACGTCGGACGACACCGGAAACGACGACACCGAAAACGAGTCGAACGAGACTGACGGACGGGACGACGACGCCGTGACCGAACCGGTCGACGAACCCGATGATCCCCTCGATGGGACCACTGGAACGGTCGACGACTCGCTCGATCGGACCGAAGAGACGGTCGGCGACACCGTCGATCACACTGAGGAGACGGTCGACGACACCGTCGACCACACCGAGGGAACGGTTAACGAGACCGTTTCACACGTCGAGAACACCACCGAAAACGTGACGGAAACGGTTACCAGCGAACCGAACGAGACGGACGAACAGCTCGTCGAATCGACCGAAGAGACGGTCAATCAGACGACGGAGACCGTCAATGAGACCGGTGATCACGTCGAAGAAACGGCCACCGAAACGGGGGACTACGTCGAGAAAACGGCCGAGGAATCGACCGAATTACCTCGAGAAACGACCGAAGAGACGACGGAGCCGCTGAGCTAGTATGCAGACGCACGCAATCGAAAAACGCAGTTCAGAACCGTGGTGAGAGTGAGAGATGAGTGAATACGAAACGTTCGGCGTCGAAGCGGACGACCCGTCGATCGAGGCGGTCGACACGTGGATCATCGTCGGCGCTGCCACCGTCGGCGTTCTCGTCAATCTCACCGGACTGATGGTCCCGCTGCTCACTCGTCTCGGCGGCGGCGTCGTCGCCGGATTCATCGCCGCGTACGCCGTCGGTCGGATCGTCTCCGGCATCGGTCACGCGGTGATCGCGAGCGCGATCGTCGGTGGCGTCGCGGGAACGGTGACGGCGTTCCTCGGAACGCTTCTCGGACTGTACAACGAGCCGCCGCTGCTCGTGCTCGAGTCCATCGGTCCGATCAGCCCGATGCTCACGGGACTCGGACTGCCGAGCGTCGTTCTGATCGTGCTCGCCTTCTCGGTGCTGACCGCAATCGACGGGTTCGTCGGCGGACTGGTCGGCAGCGGGCTGCGGGCGGTTCTCCCGTGGTGAGCGGTGGCCCGACGCCGCTGGCGCTCGTCTCACTCTCTCGGAACTGAACGATAGTAGCACTCAGTCACTGCACACCCGCTCGCACGATGGCGTTGCGATCGGTTGTAACTCGTTTCAGTGACTCCTCTCGGCGACCCGCCCGACGGTGACGAAAAACGGGACCGTTTCCGCGCGGCGATACTCCTTCGCACCCATCTGCTCGACGACGGTTCGCCCCATCTCCCGCCACGAACTGCGGAGGTCGTCGTACTCCGACTCGGTCACCGCCCCCGAGAGGATGGTCTCCCGGTCGTCGGCCAGGCCGTCACCGGTCGCCTTCCGGCGGGCCGCCGTCAGCGCGCCGTCGCTGTACGGCGGTTCGACCGTTCGAACGTGGTCGTACCGGCGAGTTGCGAGCACCTCGAGCCCCGCCGTCTCGAACGCGTCGCGAGCGCCGGCCCCGAGCGCTACGTCCGTGTCCACGCCCTCGAGGTAGGCCCGCCGCGCCCGTCGCTCGAGTCGGCCTTCCGCGTCGACGCTCGAGTCGATCTCGACCGCGGCGTTGTCGGGTTCGACGGCCGCGACGAGGTCCGTCGAGACGCGGGCGAACTCCTCGAGCGCGGCCGTCGGATCGGGGAGATTGATCAGGAGCGCTTGACAGACCACCAGGTCGAAGGTGTCGTCGGGAAACGGCAGGCGGAGGGCGTCGCCGGTGACGGTAGGAACGTGCTCGCTCGCGGCCGCGAGCAGGTCGGAATCCGCGTCGCAGCCGATCACCTCGCCCGGCGACTCCGCCGCGAGGACGCGGCTCAACTCGCCGGTCCCACAGCCCACGTCGAGGATTCGGTCGCGAGAGTCGAGGGCGAGCGGCTCGAGCGCGTCGCGGGAATCGGCCCACATCCCCTCGCGGGTCCGAGTGAGGTAGGATTCGGAGAACTCGCGCACGGACGGCGTTTCGAGGGTCTCGAGTAAAAACGGGTCGATTTCTCGGATCCGCTGCGGGTCCGTGACGGTCGGCGTCCCCCTGGCGGTCTCGGCTACTCGTCGTCGCGAAGCTCTTTGACCCGCTGAATGTTCCACGCGAAGCCGCGGCCGTCCTCCGTCGGCGTCTCGAGCGCAAAGGGCAGGTCCCGCAGCGCCGGGTGGTTCACGATCGCGCGCATGCCGTCCTCGCCGATGTAGCCCTCGCCGATGTGGGCGTGCTCGTCCTTGTGCGTGCCCACGTCGTGTTTCGAGTCGTTGAGGTGGATGTACTCGAGGTGCTCGAGGCCGACCACGTCGTCGAAGCGGCCGACGGTCTCGTCGACGGCCTCGGGCGTCGTCAGGTCGTTGCCCGCGACGAGCGTGTGGGCGGTGTCGATGCAGATGCCGATATCGGTCTCGGTGCGGTCGATGATCCCCGCGAGGTGCTCGAACTCGCCGCCGAGCTTGGTCCCGCTGCCCGCGTCGGACTCGATGAGAATCTGGACGTCGTCTGGGACCTCGAGGTCGTCGATGACGCTCGCGGCGTTGTCCAGTCCGCCCTCGACGCCCGCGCCGGTGTGGGCGCCGAGGTGGACGTTGACGTACGGAATGCCGAGTCGCTCGGCGGCGTCGAGTTCCGCCTGCATGCTCTCCGTGGACTTCCGGCGGAGGTCGTCTTTGGGCGTGCAGAGATTGACGAGGTACGCCGAGTGGATGACCCACGGGCCCTCGAGTCGATCGTCGCTCGCTTCGCGGAAGCCAGCGGCCGCCTCGTCGCTGATCTCGGGCTGTGCCCAGACCTGCGGCGAGGTGGTGAACACCTGCCCGCAGTTGCCGCCGAACGCGGTCTGGCGGTGGACCGCGTTGCGGAGGTCGTCGTACGGCGGTGTTTCCTCGTCGGACGAGACGCGCGAACCGGAGATCGAAACGTGTGCGCCGACCTTCATCGTCATGGATTCCCGTCAGTACCGGGCCGTGATAGGTATAACGGAGCGCCTCGAGTTCGGACGGCGTCTCCATACCAGCCGAGAGACGTGCGGTGGCGCGTGCCGCGCTACGGTTCGCCACCGGCGAACCGTCGCTCGAATCCGCGCGAGGGATGAGCGAACGTAGTGAGTGAATCGGCTGGGGAGGACGTGGTATTCCTAGTTGCCAGAAGTAGGTGACAGCTATTTACTCCGGTATGATACAACCTCTCTGTTCAAAATCGATCACCGGTTCTCATACTGGCATCTAGGGATTTCCACACCCTCCCCAGCCGATTCGCTCGGTCTTTTCATTCCCTCGCTCATCCCTCGCGCGGTGTTTTACCTGCGATTCACTGGTCGTTCATCGCAGGACAGCACGCGCCACCGCAGCAATCGTTCGAGTCCGTCTACGAGACGCCGGTCGATCGCCGACGGTCACTGGTTGTCCACCTCGAGCACCTCCCGATTCCGAACCCACGCATCAGAACCGAACTTTCGGTCGGCGAGGTCGCGAGCGGCCTCGAGTTCATCGTCTCCCCAGACCGACTCCGCGGCGTCACACCAGTCTCCGAGCGCCCCCGCGATCGTCTCGACCGCTTCGTCGCGATCGATCCCCACCTCGTCGCGGATGCTGGTCACTCGATTGGTAAACGTCGACTCCTCGAGTTCGGTATCGAAGACACCGACGTGGTTCCGAGGCTCGAGATCGTAACTGATCGACCCATGCTGGATGACGACGTCGCGCTGGCGGTACTGGGCGTTGCCGCTGATCTTCCGCGCTTCCGCGCCCGCCGCCGCGGGTGCGACGATGTCGTGTGCCGGGTTGATGTCCCGCAGATAGCACGAGGGGTGGTAGATCGCGTCCTGTTCGGCCGACGCGAAGGCCGCGTCGACGCCCATCCGATCGAAGGCCTCGAGGACCGGCTCGCAGAACAGTTCGTAGCACTCCATCAGGTTCCCCGGAACCTCGTCGGCGGGAGCCACGATCGTGTACGAAATATCGGCGTACCGGTCGTGATAGATCCCGCCGCCACCGGTCTGTCGACGGGTAACGTCGATCCCCTCGCGCTCACAGAACTCCCAGTCGACCGTCTCGGCGTCCTGCCGGTACCCCAGCGAGAGCGTACTCGGCTCCCACGAGTACGTGCGGACGGTTCGAACGTCGTCCTCGAGCGCCGTCCGCGCGGCGATCTCCTCGAGGGCCATCTGCGTCGCTCCGTCGCGGGGTTCGTCCCGGATCAGTCGCCAGTCCCGATCGGACAGTGCCGTCATGTCCGACTCCACGCGGACGAAGTGGAAAGTAATTCCGACGCCCTCGGCATTTCGTATAGCACTATGGAATTCATATAGGGCCGAAAACGCGGTTTCGCACTCTCTCGAACGGGCACCTCGAGTCAGTTTACGTCACGAGCGAGGATCGCCACGCTCCCGACCGCGGTACGAACGCCGATGCCACCGATCGATCCCAGGGACGAGCACCGATGCCGCCGATCGGCCCCGAGTACGAGCGCTCGTCACGCCGTTTTTACGTACACGGCGGTTATCCACCCGCATGGTGCGCAACGTCGCCGGGTTACTTCCGGAACTCGAGGCGGAGGATTTCTATCTCCTCTCGGGGGTCGAACAGGGGATGCGGTTCTCCGAGTGGGTCCAGCGGGAGAAGCTCCCGAAGTTCTCCGATCTGAGCGAAGAGGAAGTCGAATATCGGCTCGGGCGCTGTCTCGAGCGCGGATTGGTCGAGAAGAAGACGATCCAGTACGAGGGCTACACCCTCCAGTTCGAGGGCTACGATACCCTGGCCCTGCGGGCGCTCGTCGAACAGGACGTCATTTCCGAGTTCGGCTCGCCGCTTGGCGTCGGCAAGGAGAGCGACGTCTACGAGGTCAAGTCCTACAAGCCGCTGGCGCTGAAGTATCACCGAGAGGGGTATACGAACTTCCGAAAGGTCCACAAGGAGCGCGATTACACGTCGGAGAACGACCACGTTTCCTGGATGTACACCGCCCGAAAGGCCGCCGAGCGCGAACACGACATCTTGGAGGAACTCTACCCCGACGTCGCGGTGCCACAGCCGATCGGGCAGAACCGCCACGCCATCGTCATGGAGAAGATGGACGGGGTCGAACTCTCCCAGACCCGACTCGAGGACGAGCAGGTACTCGGAGTCCTCGACCTCCTGCTGTCGGAAGTCTCGCGCGCGTACGCGAAGGGGTTCGTCCACGCGGACATGAGCGAGTACAACGTCTTCGTCGACGAGGAGGGGGTGACGGTCTTCGACTGGCCCCAGGCCGTCCCGACGGATCACGAGAACGCCGACGAGTTCCTCCGGCGCGACCTGACGAACATCGTCGGCTACTTCCGGCGCAAGTACCCCCAACACGTCCCCGACGAGCTCGCAGGCGACGACATCGCTCGAGCGATCGAGGACGACTCGTTCGGGACGGTCGCCGAATTCGTCTGACAGTCCCGAATCTGTTACGGGTACCGGTTCGAGGGGGTCCGCTTCCGGAATACCGGAGCCATGCGTTTCGGCCCCGTTTGTAGCGTATCACAGCCCGGAATCGTCGATCGGAGACCGTGGAACCGACCGGAACCGAGGCCGATCGACGGACGATGATTCTTTCTTCACACCCGCGTCGAGCTGCCGCCGAAGACAGCCTCGAGCGGCGTTTTCGAGGGCGTGCACGCAGCAGGGCCGGGCTGAATAGGGGCCCGATCCGGGAGATGAATTATATAATGCTATATGAAATTCGCATGGGCGTGATACCGGTCCGCTCGAGGAGCAGCCGTCCGAGGCGCTCGAGGAGTGACTCAGGCGGCCATCCCGGCGGACCCCGGCTGCGGATCCGCTTCGACGGGGGGCTCGAGGCCGCGAAGCTGGTCGTAGGCGCGGGCGGTTGTCGCGATAGTGTACACCGTGACGACCGCAGCGACGACTTGCGTGAGGACGAGTCCAGCGGCACCGCCGAGCAGGAGCGTCGGAATCGCCACGGTCGCGTTGACGGCGAGGCCGAGGACGACGACGGCGAGGCCGAGACCGAACAGGCGGAGGCGACTTCCCCGGGTCAGCGCCCAGCTGCTCCGGAACGCCCGGACGAAGTTCTGATCCTCGATCGCGACGAACGCGCTCCAGTAGTAGAGGCTGACGAGCAAGAACAGCCCCGGGACGAGCAAGAAGACGCTGCCGACGGCGACGAGCGAGACGAAGACGATCGTCCCGACGAAGGCGTTGAGCGTGGCGATAGCGATCTTCCGGCGGCGGAACTCGCGGGGGATCGTCTCGGTTTCGTCGGACGCGAACGTCCGGAGTGCGACGATGGCGGCGGCGATCGTTACGAGGCCGATCACGAGCGAGAGGAGTCCGGTGAGGAACCCGACGAGTCCCGTGGTCGGCGTTACGCCGATGGCAGTCCCGGTTTCCACCGGGGCGACGAGCGCGTTCAACAGTGCGAGGACGGCGAATACGGCGACGAAGACGAGTCCGTTCCGTTCGGTGGTGCGGGAAAATCCGTCAGTCATCGCATCGATGATGTGAAAGACCATAGGTGTAGTACGCGGTCGAAGGATATATAGTAATCATTACATTTATCTGGAAAACAGATGTTTATAGATCCCTGAACGACGTATACAGCGTATCTAAATTATAAATTTTTCAGTAGTATTTGACTGCCAAATAAAAGACGGATGCCACGGGAGCGAACTGGTGACGCGAACCGGCGTCACAGTGTGTGTTCGCCCGCGCCGCCGAGTCGTGTCCGTTACTGCTCGTCGCTGCTCGGGGCAATCTCGATTTCGTCGAACGTGGCGAAGTCGCCCGCTTCGGCGCGTTCGACGGCCGCGTGAACGTCGACGTACCCTGAACCGGCTGATTCCGCGGTGTAGGACTCGAGCCGTCGTTCGTCGGCGGTCGCCTCGAGCGTCACGAGCACGTCCATCGGGCCGGGCGCGTCATCGTCGGTTCGTCGCTGGATAGCGGCGTCGTAGACCAGTGCGGCGCAGCCGGCGGTGACGGGACAGGACATGCTGGTCCCGGACATCGGGCCGTAGTAGAGCGCGTCGTCGGGTGCGGTGACGTTCAACGCGTCGAGCGGACCGAGCGTGCTCATCACGTCTTCGCCTTTGGCGGCGACGCCGTTACGGTAGACGCCCAGCGGTCCGTCGATCTCGTCCTCGGGGGTGCCTTCGTGGAACGCGGTGAGATTTTCGTAGGCCGCGCTGCGGTCGTAGTTGGCCGCATCGGCCGAACCGTTCTGCGGACGACCGCGCGAGGAGAAGTCCGCAACGGCATCCTCGTCGTCGGTGGCCGCGACGCCCAGGACGTGCGGGGCCGTCGCGTACTGGTTCAGCGTCCCCGATTCGGGGCCGTCGTTGCCCGCCGAGAAGACCGGGAGGAGCCCAGCCTCGTGGGCGTGCCACGTCGCGACGTTTATCGGATCGTCGGGGACGAACGAACGGTCGTCCTGTGCCGGTCCGTACGAGTTCGAGACGACCTGAACGTCGTGCTCGCCCTCGCGCTGGCGGCGGAGCAGATCGTCGTACGCGGCGACGATGAACACGATCGACAGCCCCAGCCCCGTCGCGTACATCGTCAGATCGGCGTCCGGGACCATCCCGGCGTACTCGCCGTTACTCCGGTCACCGGTCCCGCCGACGCTCCCCGCACAGTGGGTTCCGTGACCGTTCGCGTCGGTATCGACGCCGCCGACATCCTGCCACCAGAGGGGTTCGTCCTGGACGACGGGAATCCCCACGTACTGGTAGTTCGCCGCGACGTTCGCCCGCAGATCGGGGTGGGAGCCGTCGATCCCCGAGTCGATGAGAGCGACGTGAACGTTCTCACCGGAATACGCCGTCTCGAGTCCCTCACCGGCCTGGACGGCGTCGGCGTTCGTGCCTTCCCGGGCTCCGTCGTTGTGATACTCGAGGTCGTAGTTCGCGGAGACGTACCGCACCGCGTCCCAGCCGGCGACGGTCTCGATGAGCGATCCCGGTAGTTCGGCGTAGCCGATCGGGAGGACGTCGAAGCCGATCGCGACCTCGACGTCGAGCGCCTCGAGTCGGACGAGGTCCGCGGTCGACTCGAAGACGATCAGCACCTCCTGCAGGACGTCGCTCTCGAGGTCGAGGTCGTCGTCGACGAGCGTGTCGACGACGGGTACCAGCCCCTCGAGGGTGTCACTGACGAGACCGTCGTCGAGCGCCGCGGCGGATCCGGAGAACGCGACGGTACCGGCGGCGCCGGTCCCGAACGCCTCGAGGACCGTTCGACGAGTCGGACGGGTCGTGGGATCGTCGTCAGTCATCCGTCGTCACCGCGAACCGGCGGGTTCGTCCCCGTCCTCGTTGAGCCAGTGTGGCGCCTACGCGCCGCGGCGAATGGCGGGTTGGACGGCTGTGGTTCGTCTCGGCTACTGCTCGAGACGCCGTCGAAGCCGGAACCGTGCGAAGTCTGCCATTTCCACCAATAGACATTACTAATAGTTGTTCCATTTCATAACCCGAAACGACCATTCACGAACCAATTTAAAAATATTGTGACTGTTATAACAGTGGGTCTATCAACGGCCGTTATATTTCGCGTGAGAACTATTTTCTCGGAAAGCGGTTGATGGGAGAATTGAACACGCACGCGTCCGTATTACCACCCATGAGTGAGGATGACAAACAGCCTCTCGACGGCATCGGCGTGTGGGGAGGTGGCATCACGAGCGGACTGGTCGCCGGGATCGCTATGGGGCTGGTCCTCCACCTCGGCGGGAACCAGATCGAACTGCTGGGCGGACTCGCGACGGAGCCCAGTACGGCGATCGGTGTCGGCTGGACGATTCACCTGATGATCAGCGTCGCGTTCGGGCTGTTGTTCGCCGCCGTCGCCTCGAGGTCGTTCGTTCAGCAACTGCTCACCTCGTTCGGCGATTACATCATCATGGGGCTCGTCTTCGGTGCGGTCATCGGGCTCTTCGCCGGCGGCGTCGTGTTCCCGTTGGCAATGGAGCGAGCCGAGGTCGCGGCATTGCCGCTGCCGTTCCTTCCCGTCTCGGGAGCCACGGCCGAGCTCTTCAGCGCGCTCGTGTTCGGCTTCGGCCACCTCGTTTACGGGCTAGTTCTGGGAGCCGTCTTCGCGACGGTCAACGGAATTACGCCCGGCGGCGTGCGCGAGCGCGTCCCGGTGCGGTGACCCGGTCGACGCGATAGGCGGGCGTTCATCCGTCTCGCTGGAACACGTTCCGCATCGGAGTTCGAAGCCCTTATACTCGAGAGTTGGGTAGGTTCGGTAGACTCGCTGGTTCGCGCGGGCATCAGCGGGCACCTGCACGACGTCACGTCACAGGTCGGGATGTGATCCGCGGGGCTCGGCCCCGGTCGGGATTGAACCACGCAACGCCCGCGGGTGAATACAATGGCAAAGAGCTTCTATTCCCACATCAAGGACGCATGGAAAGACCCCGACGACGGCAAGCTCGGGGAGCTGCAGTGGCAGCGCAAACAGGAGTGGCGCAAGCAGGGCGCGATCGAGCGAATCGATCGGCCGACGCGACTCGACAAGGCGCGCGAACTCGGCTACAAGGCCAAACAGGGCATCATCGTGACCCGGGTCTCGGTCCGCAAAGGGACCGCCCGGAAACAGCGACACAAGGCCGGTCGTCGCTCGAAGCGCCAGGGTGTCAACCGCATCGGGCGGCGCAAGAACATCCAGCGCATCGGCGAGGAGCGCGTCTCCCGGAAGTACCCCAACCTGCGCGTGCTCAACAGCTACTGGGTCGGGGAAGACGGCTCGCAGAAGTGGTTCGAGATGATCCTCGTGGATCCGAACCACCCCGCGATCGAGAACGACGACGATCTCAACTGGATCTGCGACGACGACCACACGAACCGCGCGTTCCGCGGACTCACCAACGCCGGCAAGGCCAACCGCGGCCTCAACAACCGCGGCAAAGGTGCCGAGAAGGTCCGACCGTCCAACACCGGCGGTCAGGGCCGCGCGAAGTAACGCGGGCAGTCACCGCAGCCGATTTCACGCCGATTTTTCCGCAATTCCACTCGAGAGCGACCGTCCCGACCGCACAGTCGCCGATCCGACGACGCCCACGGCAGCGCCGAGCGCCGGCCACGCGATGGCCGAGACGGGCACTAAGTAGCCAACCGTCGTACCGGCGATATGCCACGCTCTCAGGTCGCTGCGTTCTCGATCGATCGCGTCCAGGTGCTCGATCAGGAGGGGCGGGTCGACGAGTCCCTCGAGCCCGAAATCGACGACGAGCGCCTGCTCGAGTGGTACCGGACGATGAAGCGATCGCGGCGACTCGACCGGCGGGTGATCGCCCTCCAGCGACGGGGTGAGCTGGGGACGTTCGCGCCCGCCACGGGGCAGGAGGCCGCTCAGGTCGGAAGCACCGCGGCGCTCGACGAGACCGACTGGACGGTGCCCGCGTTCCGCGAACAGCCGTCGGCGCTGGCCCGCGGCGGATCGGCGCAGGAGATCATCGAATACGCGATGGGACTCGAGGAAGGCGGGGTGCCACCCGAGGACGTACCGATGATGCCGCCGTCGATCGCCGTGGGGACCCAGCCGCTCCACGCCGCCGGGATCGGGTGGGCGGAGTCGATGAACGACACCGAGTCGGTCGCGCTCACCTACTTCGGGGACGGTGCGACCAGCGAGGGCGAGGTCTACGAGGCGATGAATCTGGCCGGCGTCTACGAGGCCCAGACCGTCTTCTTCTGTCAGAACAACCAGTACGCGATCTCGACGCCGCTGTCGAAACAGACGCGGGCCGCGACCCTCGCCCAGAAGGCCGTCGCCGCGGGGATCGAACCGATTCAGGTCGACGGCAACGATATTCTGGGCGTCTACGCGGTGACGAACGAAGCGATCGAGCGCGCTCGACGCGGCGTGCCGACGCTGATCGAGGCGACCACGTACCGACGGGAGATGCACACGACGGCGGACGATCCCTCCGTCTACCGGACGGCCGAGGAGGAAGCGGAGTGGGAACCGCTGGATCCGATCCTGCGGTTCGAACGCTACCTTCGGGAACTGGGACTGCTCGACGACGAGACGATCGACTCGATCGAAGGCGGGATCGAAACCGATCTCGAGGAATCACTCGAAGCGGCCCGGGAGACGGAAGCGACCGCCGAGGCGGCGGACATGTTCGATTACGCGTACGCGGAGCGACCACCGTATCTCGAGCGCCAGCGCGAGGCGTTCGTCGCGGACGAGGGGTATACGGTCGCACCAGCGGCGGAAGGGCAGCGCAGCGACGGCGGGGCTTCGGCCGCGGACGTGGGAAGTGGGGATTCGGACGGGGCTGACGATGCCGACGGCTTCTCCGACGCGGACCGCGAGGACGCCGAGCGACTGAACATGGTCGAAGCCATCCGGGAGACGCTCCGCGCCGAACTCGAGCGCGACGATGACGTGCTCGTCTACGGCCAGGACGTCGGCGTCGACGGCGGCGTCTTTCGGGCGACGCAGGGGCTGCTCGACGCCTTCCCCGGACGAGTTCACGACGCACCGGTCGCCGAGGCGGGCATCGTCGGCCTCGGCGTCGGCCTCGCAGCGGCGGGCTACCGGCCGGTCGCCGAGATCCAGTTCGCCGGGTTCAGCTTCCAGGCGTTCGCCCAGATCCAACAGCACCTCTCGCGAATTCGCGGCCGCTCGCGCGGGAAAATCACCTGTCCGATGGTCGTCCGCGCGCCGTACGGCCTCGGCGTCTCGGCCCTCGAGCACCACTCCGAGAGCTACGAAGCGGGGTACGCTCACATCCCGGGGCTGAAAGTCGCGATCCCCTCGACCGCACGGGACGCGGCCGGACTGCTGCGCTCGGCGATTCGCAGTCCCGACCCGGTTCTCTTCTTCGAACCCATGCCGCTGTACCGAGCGGCACGGCGACCGGTCCCCGACGAAACCGTCGTCCCGCTCGGTGAAGCGCGCGTGGTCGAGGAGGGGACTGACGCGACGGTTGTCGCGTGGGGCGCGATGGTCGGGGAGGTCGAGGACGCGGTCGCGGATCTCGAGGCCGACATCGAGGTGATCGACCTGCGGACGATCAGCCCGATGGACACCGAAACGGTCCTCGAGTCCGTCCGCAAGACCGGTCGCTGCGTCGTCGTCCACGAGGCTCCGCGGACCGGCGGATTCGCCGGCGAGATCGCGGCCCGCATTTCGGACGAGGCCGTCTGGTCGCTCGAGGCACCCATCGAACGGGTGACGGGCTACGACGTGCCGGTTCCGCTTCCGGCCCGCGAGGACGCGTACCGGCCGGGCCCCGATCGGATTCGGGCGGCGATCGAACGGGTACTCGCTCCGTAGGGGTCTCCGGTTCCCAACTCGTCAGGTCCAGAGGTGGACTTATTCCGCCGGCACGTGTACGGTCGCGTATGGCACGACACGTTCTCGTGGCGGTCGACGACTCGAAGCAGTCGACTGAGGCGCTCGAGTTCGCCTGCACGGAGTATCCGGAGGCGACGATCACCGCGCTCTACGTCCTCGATCCGGGCGACTTCTACGCGGTCAGCGGCATCGAAGGGACCGCGATGGCGAACTACGACGAAGTACAGGGCCACCACGAGGAGCGAGCCGAGAGCATCCTCGAGACGGCGCGCGAACAGGCGGCCGAACACGGCGTCGACCTCGAGACGGAGCACGTCCTCGGGAGCGTCTCACGATCGATCGTCGATTACGCCGCCGAGAACGACATCGACCACATCGTCGTCGGGAGCCACGGCCGGACGGGCGCGAGTCGAATCCTCCTCGGCAGCGTCGCGGAGACGGTCGCCCGCCGGTCGCCGGTGCCGGTGACGATCGTTCGGTAATCGTTCGTCGCTGTCGGAGTCCGTGTTGCAGAGTCGATAGCGATGACTCGGCGTAGCGAGTACAGCGACTACCGGTCGAGCGGTGAGACGTGAAACGAAACGACGAGAGATAGTGCCGATTAGACCGAGACGGTCTGGCCTTCCTGTTCGGATTCGGTCGAGCGCATGTCGAGATCGGCCTTCAGGGCCTCGATGGCCTCCTCGGGGTCGGTTTCGGAGTCGAAAACCCGATCGAAGCCCATCTTTCGGAAGAACGACCGCGTCTCGTCGAAGTCGTCCTGTCCGACGGCGAGGTTGCCGCCGATGTAGGTCGTAACGTCGATATCGGATTCGGCGATTCGCTGGTGGAACCCCTCGCAATCCTGTTTGGCGTGGCCGTAGAGCGATGAGACGAGTACAGCCTCGGCGTCGTTGGCGGACGCGGCTTCGACGAACTCCTCCTGGGAGCTTTGCACGCCCAGATTGACGACATCGAATCCGGCTGCCTCCAGCGCCTGTTCCAGGATGGTAATCCCGACGACGTGTGCGTCGGACCCGATCACGCCGAGGATGACTGTCTTCGTCATGTGCGTACCTCCACTAACTGGCGGCACCACTATAAACCTAATGATTAATAATGTGCTAACCGTTCGCACGGTTCCCCTCGGGCGATTACTCGGCAGCCGTTGGCGAACGAATCGCTCGACGAATCGTCCGTTCGATCTCGATGGCGATCGCCGTCCGATCGTCACGTCGGGGATCGAAACTCGAGTCAGTCGGGCACTCGATCGAACGGATTGCCGTATCGGGTTTCCGGCGCAACCGCAGCCGTCCGATTGCGACCATCCGGCTTGCGGCCGTCCGACGACCGGGCCGAACACGACGGACGGCAGTCCGTCTCAGACGCTGACGAGCGAGCCGATCGGGGCGTCGGTGCGTTCGCGGGCGCGTCGGATCCCGTCCTGGCCGGCCGCGATGAGCGCGAAGACGCCGGCGACCTCGGCCTCGGCGGTCTGGGCGATGTCCAACAGGAGTTCCTGGGTCTCACCCGAGCGAATGAGGTCGTCGACGACCAGTACCGACTCGCCCGGATCGATCGCGGAGGCGGGCAGGTAGTAGGTGAGTTCGATTCCGGACTGGAGTCGCTGGCGGGCCTCGATGAACTCCTCGACGGCGGTCTCCTTTTGCTTCTTCGCGTAGGCACACCGGACGCCGTAGTAGCTCGCGAGCGCGGCCGCGAGCGTGATTCCGTCGGTCGCGGCGGTGAGGACGACGTCCGGTCGCTCGAAGTCGAAGCCGTTGGCCACGACCGGGGCGGCCAGGTCGAGGAAGGGCTGATCGAAGACGGTCGCCGAATTGTCCACGTACCCCTCGTCGTCGACGCGGATGCGCTCGTCGAGTTCCTCGGCTAACGCCGCTCGGCCGAGCTCGTCGACGACCTCGCGCGCGCGATCGGTACCCGGAAGGACGTGCCCGTTGACGTATCGGTTGAGATCGCCCGCAGGCAGCCCCGTCGTCTCGGCGAGTTCGTCGTACGTTCTCGTCTCCTTCAACATCCGCAACACGTCGACGGCCCGCAACTGGAGGGCTGCCTTCTCGGCTCTGTTCATACGGATATGCATCATTCCACAAGTATGGATATTACGATCGTGTTCTACTCGTGAAATCAGCACGAATGTGGCTCGAGCGGCACTCGGCTCGAGCGGACGGTATCGACGGGGCGCGACGGCGGCGGAAAAGAGCGAGACCGTCGAAGCGAGGCCGCTACTGTAGGAAGTCCGGTTCGGTCCGCTGTTCCTCGATTTCGTCCTCGAGATGGCTCCGGAACTCGTCGATCTCGACGTCGTACTCCTGGTCCTCGAAGCGATCCCGCACCGAGATGTTGCCGTCGTCTTCCTCGTTGTCGCCGACGATGATCTGGTAGGGGACGCGGTCGTCGTGGGCCGCACGGATCTTCCGCTCGAGGGTGGAGTCGCGCCCGTCGACCTCGACGCGGAAGTCGTCGAACTCGTTTGCGACGCGGTGTGCGTAGCCGAGGTTGTCGTCGGAAATCGGCAGCACGCGGACCTGTTCCGGAGCGAGCCAGAGCGGGAACCGACCCTCGTAGTGCTCGATGAGCATCATGAAGAACCGCTCGTAGCTGCCGTAGAGCGCGCGGTGGATCATGACGGGACGGTGTTCCTCGTTGTCCTCGCCGACGTAGTTCAGATCGAAGCGCTCGGGCATGTTGAAGTCCAACTGGACCGTCGGGCCGTCCCACGAGCGGCCGATGGCGTCCTCGAACGCGAAATCGATCTTCGGCCCGTAGAACGCGCCGTCGCCCTCCTCGACCTCGTACTCGTGGCCGTGAGAGTCGAGGACGCTCTCGAGTTGCTCCTCCGCACGAGACCAGATCTCGTCGCTCCCGACCGACTTCTCGGGGCGCGTGGCCAGCGCCATCTCGTACTCGAGGTCGAACGTGTTCAACACGTCCGTGATCATGTCCATGATCTGCTCGACTTCCGACTTGATCTGTTCGGGGCGGACGAACAGGTGGCCGTCGTCGATGGTGAAGGCCCAGACCCGCGAGAGGCCCGACAGTTCGCCGCGCTGTTCCTTGCGATACACCTTCCCGTTTTCCGCGTAGCGGATCGGCAGGTCGCGGTAGCTCCAGGAGTGATCCTGGAAGATGGCGGCGTGGCCGGGACAGTTCATCGGCTTCAGGCCGAACTCGTCGTCGCCGACGTCGAAGATGAACATGTCGTCCTGATAGTTCTCGTAGTGGCCCGACCGGTGCCAGAGGTCCGTCTTGAAGACGTGGGGCGTTTCGACGTAGTCGTAGCCCGCGTCTTCGTTGAGTTCCTCGACGAATCCCTCGAGTTCCGTGAGCACGGTCTTCCCGGCGGGGTGATAGAGCGGGAGGCCGGGGCCGGTCACGTCCTGAATCGAGAAGAGGTCCATCTCGTTGCCGATCCGGCGGTGGTCGCGCTTCTCGGCTTCTTGCTTGCGCTCGAGGAAGTCTTCGAGATCCCCCTCGTCCTCGAAGGCGGTGCCGTAGATGCGCGTCTGCATCGTGTTCGCCTCGTCGCCGCGCCAGTAGGCACCCGCGATCTCGAGCAGTTCGACCGCGCCGATTTCGCCCGTCGACTCGACGTGCGGGCCGGCACAGAGGTCCTCCCACTCGCCCTGCGTGTAGAACGTGACGGTGTCTCCCTCCTCGGCGAACTCAGCGAGCAGTTCGAGCTTGTAGGGCTCGTCGGCCAGTCGCTCCTCGGCCTCCTCGATCGAGACGACCTCGCGCTCGATCTCGTAGTCCTCCTCGATGATCTCCGCCATCTCGTCCTCGAGGGCGGCGAGGTCTTCCTCGTCGATGTCGAGGTTGTCGAAATCGTAGTAGAAGCCCTCGTCCGTCGGCGGGCCGATCGCGAGTTTGACCTCGTCCTCGTCGTGCAGGCGCTCGACGGCCTGGGCGAGACAGTGCGAGGCGGAGTGGCGCATGACTTGGAGGTACTCCTCGGACTGGTCCGTGACGATCTCGAGTTCCGCGCCGTCGTAGACCGGCTGCTCCTTGGCGACGAGTTCGCCGTCGAGTTTGCCGGCGATCGTGTCGCTGCCGAGTCCGGGGCCGATCTCGTAGGCGCAGTCCTCGACCGTGGCGTCTTCGGCGACCTCGAGTTCCGATCCGTCGGGTAGTACGACCGCTATCTGCCGCTGTGAATCTGATTCTGACATGACTGTGGGTGTGGTGAAAATCCCGGTGGCGTGTCCGCGCCGCGTCCCGCACACTGGTCGGCCGTGGCCGACGCAATACGCGGTAGGTGGGAATTAGAAACGGGCAAACGCCCCTGTAAAGCGGACACCTACCATCGTGGCTACGGCTACTCTCGAGCGGGATAAAAGTATTATGATGGGGCCGAGCCAGTCGGAACTGGTCGATCGTCGCGTCCGCTCGACGGGCGAGTGCGACCGGTACTCGTTTTTCGCGTCCCGTCGATAGGCCGGTATGAGCGTCAACGCCGTTCTCTTCGACTTCGACGACACGTTCTATCCCTACTCGCCGTGTAACGAGGCGGGAAAGGACGCCGCTCGAGCGACTGCACGGGACCTCGGTTACGACTTCGACCGCGAGTCGTTCGAGGCGTTCTACCAGGCGGGGCGCCGCGCGACGAAGCGCGAACTCCCCGGGACGGCCGCCTCCCACGAGCGCTTCCTCTATTTCAAACGCGCCCTCGAGCGCCGCGTCGGTCGTCCGAAACCGGCGGACGCGATCGCGCTCGGCGAGGCCTACTGGGAGGCGTACATCGACGAAATGGCGCTCTATCCCGGGGTCGAGCGGACCCTCGAGACGCTGCGCGAAAACGGGATCGATGTCGCCATCGTCACGAATCTCACGACGCGCGTCCAACTCGAGAAACTCGCCGCGCTGGGACTCGAGTCCCATATCGACCTGCTTCTCACCTCCGAAGAAACCGGCCGGGAGAAGCCGGGGTCGGTCATGTTCACGCTGCCCCTGTCGCGACTCGACCGGCGGCCGTCGGAGGCGGTGATGGTGGGCGACGACGTCGAGGCGGACGTCGTGGGCGGGAACGCCGTCGGGCTGGAGACGGTGCTGTTCGACCCCGACGGCGATCACGACGGCGAGGCGCTCGAGGGGAATCGCCGACCGGACCACAGGATAGATTCGTTCGGGGCGCTAACGGAGGTGGTACTGTGATTCTCGAGTCCCAGCGACGAGCGGTGGTCGAGCACGCGCCGGAACTCGCCGCGCTGACGCCCGGCCGGACGGGGAACCTGAGCGTCCGCGACGGTGTCAGCGGCGACGCCTTCGCGGTCACGCCTACCGGAGTCCCCTACGACAGTTTCGACGTCGATGACGTCCCGGTCGTCGGCGTCGACGGCGACCGCCGCGACGGCGAGATGGCCCCGAGCAGTGAGGTCCCGATGCACGCCGCGATCTACCGGCGCGAGGACGTCGGCGCGATCGTCCACACCCACTCGCCGTGGTCGACCGCGATGGCCGTCGCACACGAGCCGCTGCCGCCGATTCACTACATGATCGTCGCGGTCGGGAAGCGCGTCCCGGTCGCCGAGTACGCGCCGTACGGCACCGACGAACTGGCCGAACATATCGTCCGCGCGATGGACGAGGCCGACGCGACGGCGACGTTCGTCGAGAACCACGGCCTCGTCGTCACCGCGTCGGACGTCGAAACCGCCCTCGAGAACACCCACCACGTCGAGAGCCTCGCGCAGCTGTACCTGCAAACCCGCGCGGCCGGACTCGAGCCCGAGACGCTGTCGGACGCGCAGTTAGAGACGGTGCTCGAGAAGTTCGAATCCTACGGACAGTGAATTGCCGTTCCGCTCGCTGCCGGGACGCCGGTCGGTCAGTCGCGATCTGCGAGTAACTCGCTCGCGGTCACCAGCGATTCCATCTCGACCCCGGCGTCCGCGATGTTCTCGCGGCCGCCCTCCTCGCGGTCGACGACGACCAGCGCGCGCTCGACGGTCGCGCCCGCCTCGCGGAGCGCCTCGACGGCCTCGACGACGCTCGTCCCCGTGGTCACGATGTCCTCGACGATGACGACCTCCTCGCCCTCGGCCAGTCGCCCCTCGATCAGGTTGCCGGTGCCGTACTCCTTGCGCTGTTTGCGCGCGATGACGTAGGGAACGCCGGCCGCGACGCTCGTCGCGGCGGCGAGGGGCACCCCGCCCAGCGCGACGCCGCCGAGTTTGTCGTCGGCCGACACTCGGTCCGCGAAGGCCTCGACGGTCAGCTCGAGGCAGTCAGGGTCGGTCTCGAAGAGGTACTTGTCGACGTAGTACTCGCTGGTGCCGCCGTGGGAGAGTTCGAACTCGCCGAATCGGACGGCCTCGGCCGCGCGCAGGGCGTCGATGAGCTCCTGGTTCGTCATTGCTCGAGAGAGCGCGCCGAACCGAAATAAGCGGTGTGGAACGGGACGCCGGGCGACCGTGCGGAGAGTGCCAGTACGTATACATTTTTATAGCTGCCAGCGCGTGTGTTCCCTGATGACACCATCCAGTGCGGACGAGCCGCATCCGGACATGCAGGCGTTTCTCGAGCTCTACGAGTCCCTCGACACCCCGGAGTTCAGCGAGATCACGCCCGAGGAGGCTCGACGGATGTTCGAGGAGATGCGCGCCGTCGAGGAGCCCGACATCGAACTCGCGTCCGTCGAGGACCACACCATCGACGGGCCACACGGCGACCTCGCGGTGCGGAGCTACGACCCCGGGACCGAGGGCGAGGACCGGCCGCTACTCCTGTACTTCCACGGGGGTGGGTGGGTCGTCGGCAGCATCGATACCCACGACGGCGTCTGTCGGAAGCTGGCCGACGACACCGGCTACCCCGTCGTCAGCGTCGACTACGGGCTCGCGCCGGACCACCCCTTCCCCGAGGGGTTACAGGACTGTTACGCCGCCCTCGAGTGGGCGGGCGCGGAAGCCGACGAACTGAACGCGGATCCGGAGAAAATCGTCGTCGGTGGCGACAGCGCCGGCGGCGGCCTCGCGGCGGGACTGTCGCTGCTCGCTCGAGATCGGGGCGGCCCCGAGATCGGGTATCAGCTGTTGCTCTACCCCAGCGTCGGCGACGCGACCGTGACCGAAGCCTACGAGGAGAACAAGGAGGGGTACTTCCTCACGGAAGACGATATGGAGTGGTTCCGCGGCCACCTCTACGAGACCGATATCGACCTCGGAAACATCTACGCGCTGCCGCTGCGAGCGAACGACCTCTCGGGGCTGCCGCCCGCGACGATCATCACCGCCGGCTTCGACCCACTGCGTGACATCGGTGCGAACTACGCCGACCGACTCGCGGACGCCGGCGTCCCCGTCGAGTACCACAACTACGACGACATGATCCACGGCTTCTTCAGCATGATCTCGGATCCGATCGATCTGGATCGGGCCCACGAGGCCCACGCCGCCGCAGTTGCGGACATGGACGCGGCGCTCGAGTAAGCGTTACGGCGGCGTCACGCGCCGTCGAACCGATTCCGAACCCGATACGAGATGCCGTTACACCATCTGACGGGCAACATTCTGTACGAGGACTGCGATAGCGAGCGGAATTCCGACGAAAAGTACGAGAAGACTACCACCGAACAGTCCTCCCGTATTAGTGTTTGTGTACAGCGAGTGAAGGCTCATCGCAGCGATACCGACCGTGATGCTGCTCAGGATACCGACTGCGATCGAACCGACGGTAATCCCATCCCGAATGGCTCCGACGAGCGCGACGATACCGAGCAGTCCCGGGGCGAGAAGTTCGGGATCGACGGGGACCCCCGCTATAGCGGGCCATGCAGGGTATAGTTGGACGAAGTCAGAGAGAAACGCTCCCGCAACGAGACAGACCAGTAACGCGAGCCCCACTTCGATCAATCGGAATCGTGAGGGGCTACTCAGACCCATACACACCGCCCATCGTACAATAGCATAACTAGTACAGTGGGTTAAATGTACGTCCCCAGCTGAGTTTCGAGGTCGGCTACCACGGCTCGTTTTTCAGCCCGAGCTCGTACGCGATCATGTTCGTCGTCACGTGGAGAATCGGCGTGAGCACGACGACGACGAGGATGACCTCGAGCGAAAACCACTCGCGGAACCACTCGAAATCGAACAGGGCGACCAGCGGGAGGGAGACGACGACGAAGTCCAACTGGTCGAGACCGGGGAACATCGCGCCGCGCTGGCGGCCGCTTCGGCGCTTGAGAAACGACGCGAGGATGTCGCCGAGCATCGCGCCGCCGGCGAGGCCGAGCGCCGCGAGCGGCGTGAATTCGGGGAGCGCGAAGCCGAGCGCGTCGCTGACGGCCGGCTCGACGAGGGTGAGCACGGCCGCGAGCGCGAGGCCCGCGGCGATTCCCATGGCCGTCCCGCGCCAGGTCTTCCCGTCGCCCAGTACGCGCTTGTCGCCCCACGTTCGGCCGCCGTCTATCGGCCGGCCGCCGCCGGCCAGCACCGCGGCGTTGTTGGGGACGTAGGCGGGCAACATCGCCCAGAACGCGATCGCGATAGTCTCGAGGATTGCCATATCCGCCGGGACGAACCGACGTGTCTTAACGGGCGGTGGTTCGCCGGGAGCGGAGTGACCGTGTGCGAACCGGCTGCTTCTCAGCCGCTCTCGAGTCGCCGTCCGTCGCTCTCGACGGCGCGGCCACAGTTGTAAACAGTATCTGTATTCTATGTACACGAAAAACTTTTAGCACTCCTGATCGATGCTCCTCGTAGACGCCCTGTTATCATGCCACGAGAGCATATCTTCGACGAGGCCGAGTACGAGCGCCGGGTCGCTCGGACCAAAGAGCGGTTGCGCGAGGAGGACCTCGACGCGATCGTCGTCGCCGATCCGGCGAACATGAACTACCTGACGGGGTACGACGGCTGGTCGTTCTACGTCCACCAGGCCGTCGTGGTTACCCCCGACCGCGACGAACCCGTCTGGATCGGCCGCGACATGGACGGCGGCGGCGCGCGGGCGACGACCCACCTCGGCGACGACAGTATCCGCGCGTACAGCGACGACCACGTCCACTCCCCTCACGACCTCCACCCGATGGACTACGTCGCCGGCGTCCTCGAGGAGCTCGAGGTCGCGGACGGCCGGATCGGCCTCGAGATGGACGCCGCTTACTTCACCGCGAAGTCCTACACCCGCCTCCAGCAAAATCTCCCCGAAGCCGAATTCGAGGACGCGACGCTGCTGGTCGGCTGGGTGCGGATCAAGAAGTCCGAGCGGGAACTCGAGTACATGCGCGAGGCCGCCCGGATCTCGGAGAACGCGATGCAGGCGGGGCTGGACGTCATCGAGGAGGGCGTGCCGGAGTACGAGGCCGCGGCCGCGATCTACGAACAGCTAATCACCGGGACCGAGGAGTACGGCGGCGACTACCCCTCGATCGTCCCGCTGATGCCGTCGGGCGACCACACCGGGACGCCCCACCTGACCTGGACCGACCGCGAGTTCGAGGACGGCGATCCGGTCATCATCGAACTCTCGGGCTGTCGCCACCGGTATCACTCGCCGCTGGCCCGGACGACGTTCGTCGGCGATCCGCCCGACGAACTCCAGGAGACCGCCGACATCGTCGTCGAGGGACTCGAGGCCGCGCTCGACGCCGCCGAACCCGGCGTCACCTGCGAGTCGGTCGAGAAAGCGTGGCGCGAGACCATCGCGCAGTACGGCCTCGAGAAGGAGGATCGCATCGGTTACTCGATGGGGCTGGGCTATCCGCCGGACTGGGGCGAGCACACCGCGAGCATCCGGCCGGGCGACGAGACTATCCTCGAGGAAGACATGACGTTCCACATGATCCCGGGGATCTGGACCGACGAGATCGGCATGGAGATCAGCGAGACGTTCCACGTTACCAGCGACGGCGCGGAGACGCTGGCGGACTTCCCGCGACGGCTGTTCACGACCTGACGCCGCCGGCTACCACGACTTCCCATCACCGCAAACAGATACCTATGAGCACGACACCATCCGCGGACGAGACGGTATCGGACGACGACCTCGACTCGGCGCTGATCACCGCCCGCCGGCAGTTAGAGCGCGCGGCGACCCACGTCGACGTCGACCCCGGCGTCGTCGAACGGCTGAAACACCCGACGCGGGTCCAGCAGGTCTCGGTCCCCCTCGAGCGCGAGGACGGCGACGTCGAGGTCTTCACCGGCTATCGGGCCCAGCACGACGACGTTCGCGGGCCCTACAAGGGCGGCCTGCGCTACCACCCCGAGGTCAGCGCGGAGGAGTGTACGGGCCTCTCGATGTGGATGACCTGGAAGTGCGCGGTGATGGACCTACCCTTCGGCGGCGGGAAGGGCGGCATCGCCGTCGATCCAAAGTCGCTCACTGCGGACGAGACGGAACGGCTCACCCGCCGGTTCGCCGAGGAACTGCGCGACGCCGTCGGGCCGACGAAGGACGTTCCCGCGCCCGACATGGGCACCGACGCCCAGACGATGGCCTGGTTCATGGACGCCTACTCGATGCAACAGGGCGAGACCATCCCCGGCGTCGTCACCGGCAAGCCGCCGGTCATCGGCGGCTCCTACGGCCGCGAGGAGGCCCCCGGCCGCTCGACCGCCATCGCCGCCCGCGAGGCCATCCAGTACTACGGCCGGGAGGCCTCGGAGACCACGGTCGCCGTCCAAGGGTTCGGCAGCGTCGGTGCGAACGCCGCCCGCCTGCTCGAGGAGTGGGGCGCAACGATCGTCGCCGTCTCGGACGTCAACGGCGCGGTCTACGATCCCGACGGGATCGACGTCGATGCGATCCCCTCCCACGACGAGGAGCCGGAAGCGGTCACCAGCTTCGCGAACGACCTCGAGGACGGTGACGGCGTCCGTCGGCTCTCGAACGCCGAACTACTCGAACTGGACGCTGACGTCCTGATTCCGGCGGCCGTCGGCAACGTCATCACCGCGGACAACGCCGACGCGATCGCGGCCGATATCGTCGTCGAAGGAGCGAACGGCCCGACCACGTTCGCCGCCGACACCATCCTCGAGGAGCGAGACGTGCCGGTGATTCCGGACATCCTGGCGAACGCGGGCGGCGTGACGGTGAGCTACTTCGAGTGGCTGCAAGACATCAACCGCCGCCAGTGGACGCTCGAGCGGGTCAACGAGGAACTCGAGGAGCACATGCTCGACGCCTGGAACGACGTCCGCGCCGAGGTCGACGCCGAGGGACTGACGTGGCGCGACGCCGCCTACGTGGTGGCGCTGTCACGGATCGCAGAGGCGAAGGAGACGCGCGGGCTCTGGCCGTAGCCCACGGGCCGGCCGTCGCGATCCACGCTCGCTCATTCGTTTGCGAATGCACACCCTCCATCGTACGTCGGAACGTCGTCACAGTTCTCTCTGATGAACACGTCCAGCGCATCCCCGAGATCTCCGTAACTCACCCTCACTGTGACACAGTCGACAGTACCGTCTATCGCATCATCAACGGATCGTTCGACCCACTCACTTTCGTCGATTCTTGAACGGATACTGTACGTTCCCTCCGCGTCACCCCACGTACACTCTAACGCCTCTCCAGAAAGCGTGTCGTCTTCTCTGCCTCGAATCTTGTGTGAGGACTCGTGAACAGTGGAACCATCGCGTTCCACCTGTACCTCGAATCGGTGAGGCACAGTATCGTAGTTACTTACGCCCATCCAGCCGATCCTACTTGAACTGTCAATTGCATCGCCGAGGGATTCGACGCAACCGGCGCTACCAGCGGCCACACCGACTCCAAGAGACGCGAGAATAGATCGACGCTGCATGCTGAACGCGTTCCGACCTCGAGAGCATATTTGTTCCGATCAAACGACCTGAAAAAGGTACTGTTCAGGTGAGAGATGCGATCTCGCCGAAACGGAGTTCGTCGTCGACGCTGGCAGTTATCTGACCGCCTGGCGCGTCACGAATCGAGCGCCGAATGGCCGAACGCCAGCTGCGGAGGTGCTGAACGAGACGATGCCGACGAATGGAAGCTATCATGTCCCAGCAGTCACACGCTACGAACATGAGGTCGTGGAAGCGTGTCTTCGCGAGCGGGCTGATCGTCATCGGTCCGATACTCGTCACGCTGTACGTCGTCTATCGGGTTTACGCGATCATCGCGGGGGTCGTGCCAGTGTTCGTCTTCGATAGCGAACTGGTAGGCGGCCTGATCGGTCACGAGCCCGCGCGCGAGTTCACGGTCTATCTTCTCCGCGCCGTCGTTCCGCTCGGGGTGTTCGTCCTGATAGCGATCGTCATCGGCTCGTTCACCCGAACGAGGGTCGGCGACCTGTTCTCGCGGAGCGTCGACGGCGTCGTGAACCGCGTTCCGGGACTTCGCGTCCTCTACAACGCGTCGAAGGTCGCTGCCGAGACCACGTTCGGCGAGGAACAGGCGCTCCAGGAATCGGTCAGCGTCGAGAGCTGGGACGGCACCCAGATGCCGGCGTTCAAGACCGGACACACCACGAGCGACGGACGGATCGTCCTCTTCATCCCGACGGCGCCGAACATCTCTTCGGGGTTCACGGTCGAGGCAGACCCCGACCGCGTCACCGAAACCGACGAGTCCGTCGAAGAGACGCTTGCGCGGGTCTTGAGCGGCGGATTCGGGGAGTCGAAACATCCGAGAAAGGAGCGGCCGCGGGCACCGCTCGAGGCGGACGACGAGCGGTCGACGGACGACGAGTGACCAGCGGCCGATAGACGGACGAAGAGTGACTGCGACTCACTCGACGGACAGAGAGTAACTGCGACCCGCTCGACGGACAAAGAGTAACTGCAACCCGCTCGAGGGTGTGACGGTGCGTTACCGCGAGAGGCCGGCCGCGACGCTCTCGATCGGATGGGGCGGATCGTCACAGTTCTCGTACCCCGAGAGCTGCGTCCGGCAGGACGCGCCCGGCGCGACGACGGTCTCGCCGTCGCTGTCGTCGACCTGATCGAAGAGGATCCGCCCGATCGACTGACTCAGCGAGTGGTGTTCGGCCTCGTAGCCGAAGGAGCCCGCCATCCCGCAGCAGCCCGAATCGAGCGCGTCGACCTCGTAGCCGACCGTCCGCAGGACTGCGGCCGCGTGGCCGTCCTTCTTCGTCGCTTTCTGGTGGCAGTGGCCGTGATAGGTCAACCGCTCGCCGAGTTCGGCGGTCGGCAGTCCGGCCGCCAGGTCGAACCGATCGAGATACTCCATGACGCCGTAGGTGTTCGCCGCGATCCGCTCGGCGTCGCGTCCCGAGAGGAGATCGAGGTAGTCCGATTGGAGCATGACCGCGTCCGAGGGCTCGACCAGGACGACCTCCCAGCCGTCCTCGACTCGCGGAGCCAGCGCCTTGACGTTGGTTCGAGCGCGCTCGCGCGAGCGATCGAGGAAGCCCTTCGAGTGGGCCGGCCGGCCGGTCGAGGTGACGCCGTCGGGGATTTCGACGCGAACCCCCGCCGTCTCGAGCACCTGGACGGCCGCCTTCCCCGCTCGCGGATGGTTGTAGTTCGTGTAGGTGTCGGGGAAGAGTAGCACCTTGCGAGAGGCCTCCTCGAGCGGAATCCGAGAGCCCCCTCGCTTCTCGAACCAGTCCTCGAAGCTCTCGCCGGCGAAGGTCGGGAGGTCGCGCTCGCGGGCGATGCCGACCGTCTTCTCGGCGATCGTGCCCGCACCGGGAAGCGACGCGGCCCAGTTCGAGAGCGGCGCGAGCGCGGAGCCGACGGCGTTCAGTCTGTCGACGTTCGCGAACAGCTTGTCGCGGAGACTCGCGCCGTTTTCTTGGTGATTCGCGTGCTCGACTTCCGCCTTGAGTTTTGCCATGTCGACCTCGCTCGGACAGTCCCGCGCACAGCCCTTGCAGCCGATACAGAGGTCCATCACTTCGGCCAGGAACTCCGGATCGGTCGACTCGGCGTCGAGTTCCCCGTTCATCGCCCCGCGGAGCATGTTCGCGCGCCCGCGGGTGCTCAGGCTCTCCTCTTCGGCCGCGCGATACGTCGGACACATCACGCCGCCGGTCGTCTCCTGGGATCCCCGGCAGCCGCCACAGCCGTGACAGAGTTCGACCATCCCCTGCATGCCGTTGTCGTTCTCCCACTCGAGCGCGGGCTCGAAGCCGGCCTCGAACTCGTAGTCCGGCGAGAACCGCAGGTGCTCGGTCATGTCGTGGTCGCCACAGACGTTGCCGGGATTCAGGAGCCAGTCGGGGTCGAACGCGGTCTTCACGTCGCGAAAGAGCGACCAGACGTCCTCGCCGTAGAGTTTGCGGTTCCACTGGGTCCGGGCGCGACCGTCGCCGTGTTCGCCCGAGACCGAACCGCCGTACTCGACGACGAGGTCCGTGACGGCGTCGGAAATCGCCTCGAACTGGTTCAGCCCTGCCGGGCTCTTGGTGTCGACCAGCGGCCGCATGTGCATACAGCCCGGCCCCGCGTGGGCGTAGAAGCTCGCGAAGGTGTCCTGCTCCTCGAGCACGTCCTGAAAGTCGGCCACGTAGTCAGCGAGGTGCTCGGTCGGGACGGCCGTGTCCTCGATGAAGGAGATGTGCTTGGCGTCCGAGGTCCGAGAGAGCAGGATCGGTGCCGCGCTCTTGCGGAGCTTCCAGAGTTCGGCGCGGTCGGCGGGCGCGTAGGCCTCGAGGGCGTCGAACGCGCGGACGGGGTCCGACTCGGGAGTCAACTCGGTTGCAGTCGCATCGCCGTCGGATTCCGGCGCGCTCGAGTCGGGCAATCGATCCGCGAGCATCGCCGCCACTTTCTCGCGAGCGTCTTCCTCGCTCTCGGCGTAGAACTCCACGAGCAGCGCCGTCTCGGTTCCCTCGGGGAGGGTCGCGGCCACGTCGGCGAACTCCTCCGTGTTGCGGGCGAGGTCGAGCAACACGTCGTCGATCGCCTCGATCGCCGCGGGATCGTAGTTTCGGACGATGGTGTCGACGTCGGCCATCGCCTCGAGCAGGTCCTCGTAGGTCAACAGGACGACGCCCGTCGTTTCGGGGACCGGCTCGAGCGAGACCGTCGCCTCCGTGATCACGCCGAGCGTCCCCTCGCTCCCGGCGAAGACGCGGGCGAGGTTGACGGTCGCGTTCGGGTCGGGCTCGTCGCCGATCTCGACCGTCTCGTCGGTGTTCTCGTCGAACGCCTCGGGCTCGCCGTAGGCCTCCGCGACGAGTCGATCGAGGTTGTAGCCGGAGACGTTCCGTTTGAGTTGCGGGAAGACCTCGCCGACCGCGTCGGCCTCCTCGTCGACGACCCGCCGAAGGGCGTCGTGGATCCGCTCGAGCGAGTCGCCGTCCGGATCGGCCCGGTCGCGAAGCTCCGCGACCGTCACCTCGCCGAAGCGCTCGACGGAGCCGTCGGCGAGGACGACTTCCACCGCCTCGACGTAGGCGTCGGTCTTGCCGTACTGCAGCGAGTGCGCGCCGGTGGAGTTGTTGCCGATCGCGCCGCCGATCGTGCTCCGGTTCCCGGCCGCTGGATCGGGCGCGAACTTCAGGCCGTGGGGCTCGAGCGCGCCGTTCAGGTCCGCGAGGACGGTTCCGGCTTGCACCGTCGCCCGCCGTTCGCCGGGCGCGACCTCGAGCAGGTCGTCCATGTGCGTCGTCAGATCGAGGACGACGGCCTCGTTGACCGCCTGGCCGGCGAGGCTGGTGCCCCCGCCGCGCGGGAGGACCGGGATCCCCTCGGCGGCGCAGTAGTCGACGACCGCGGCGATGTCGTCGGTCGAGCGCGGGAGGACGACGCCGACGGGGGTCACCTCGTAGGCGCTCGCGTCGGTCGCGTACAGTCGCCGGCTGTACTCGTCGAAGCGGACCTCGCCGTCGACGCGCTCGGCGAGCGCCGAGACGAGTTCGGGGCGGTCGATATCGCCGCCGACGTAATCGTACTCGGCGCGCGGATCCGCCGCTGGATCGCCCGCTCGCGGTTCCGACGGCGCCTCGAGGTGCCTCTCGTCCGGGGTCGACGTCTGATCGCTGTGATCGGTCGTGGACTCCGGCTGTTCCGTCGCCATCTTACTCGGAACCCGCGTCGGGCCGGTATACGGCGTTTTCGAAATCGCCGCTGGGTTCGGGCCCGCTCCGGTCCGCGAGCACCTCGACGTTGTGCGCGACGATGTTGGCCAGTCGATCCCAGTGTTTCGGCGTGTGACCGCCCGTGTGGGGCGTGATGAGACAGTTCTCGAGGTCCCAGAGCGGGTGATCGGCGGGGAGCGGTTCGGGATCGGTAACGTCGAGCGCGGCCCCGCGGATCCCCTCGAACTGCAGTGCCGAGACGAGCGCGTCGGTGTCGACGATCCCGCCGCGGGCGGCGTTGACGACCACCGCGTTCGGCGGGAGCGTGGCGAGTTCGTCTTCGCCCACGAGCCCGCGGGTCAGATCGTTGAGCGGACAGGCGAGGACGACGTAGTCGCTCCGCGAGAACGCCTCGTGGATATCGTCCTCGTCGAAGCCCAGCACCTCGTCGGTCGGGCCGCCCTTGGAGGGCGTGTAGCGGATGCCGATCGTCTCGACCTCGAACCCCTCGAGGCGCTGGACGATTTCCTGGCCGATCGAGCCGAGACCGACGACCGTGACGGTGCTGTCGGTGAACTCGTGGGACTGGAAGTGGCGCCACTCGTCGTTTTCCTTCCGCCGCCAGCCCTCGTGGAGCCGGCGCGCGAAGACGAGCATGTTTCCGATCGACTGCTCGGCGATGCCTGGGGCGTGGATTCCCCCGGCGTTCGTCACGGCGACGCCGTGGTCGGCCAGCGCGTCCATCGGCAGGTGGTCGGTGCCGGCGAAGGTACACGCGAACAGCTCGAGCCGGTCGGCGCGCTCGAGGAGGGCTTCCTCGATCGTGATCCCGGTCACGACCCGCGCCCGCGGGACGAGTTCGCGTTCTTCTTTCGGCGTTCGCGCCAGCGCGACGGTGTGATCGGGTAACCGCTCGCGCAGGGTTTCGGCGTACGACGCCATCGACAGCCCTTCCGTCCCCTCTCGGAGAACGACGATGTCTGGGTCCGTGCTCATGGAAAGTTCCGTGTTGCCCTACCATTGTCACGCCCGCTCTTATCTTTTTGTGTACCCGTCGTAAACACTGATTGTGTATAATTAAGTCCCTGGGGCGCGTCAGTAACTCGCATGACCGAGCCGATACGGGACCGTCTCGTCAGCCTCCGGCGCAGCTTCCACCGCCACCCCGAGCCCGCGTGGCGCGAATTCCTCACCACGGCCCGGCTCGTCGAGGAAATTCGGGCCATCGGCGTCGACGAACTGGCCGTCGGCCCCGACGCCTACGACCCGGCCGATCGAATGGCCGTCACCGACGACGACCTCGAGCCCTGGATCGAGCGCGCCCGCGAGCGCGGCGCGGACGACGACCTCCTCGAGCGGATGACCGGCGGCAATACGGGTGCAGTCGCGGTGCTCGAGCGCGGCGAGGGGCCATCGATCGGGCTGCGCGTCGACATCGACGGGCTGTTCATCGAGGAATCGACGGACGAGGAGCACGACCCCGTCGACGAGGGCTTTCGCTCGAAGATCGACGGGACGATGCACGCCTGCGGTCACGACGCCCACATGACCTGGGGGCTCGCCGTCCTCGAGCGAATCGCCGAGAGCGATTTTTCCGGGCGGCTGGTCGTCTTCTTCCAGCCCGCCGAGGAGACCGGCGGCGGGGGCTGTCCGATGGCGAAAAGCGAGTTCGCGGACGACCTGGATTACCTGCTCGCGATCCACGTCGGACTCGACCATCCGACGGGCGAGATCGTCGCCGGCATCGAGAAGCCGCTGGCGATGTGCCACGTCGACCTCGAGATAGCGGGGACCTCCGCGCACGCCGGAAAGGCGCCGAACGAGGGCGACAACGCGATGCACGCGATGGGGACGGCGATCGAGAACGCCTACGGCATTCCCCGGCACAGCGACGGAATGACCCGGGTCAACGTCGGGAAGGCCGAGGCGGGGACCGCAAGCAACGTCATCGCCGAACGCGCCTCTATGGAAGCCGAAGCGCGCGGCGAGACTACCGAGCTGATGGAGTACATGAAGAACGAACTCAAGCGAACGGTCACGTCGGCGGCGAAGATGCACGGCTGCCGGGCCGAGTTCGACGTGGTCAGCGAATCGCCGCGGGCCGACAGCGACCCCGAACTGCAGGCGCTCGTCAGTGAGGTCGCCGGCGACGTCGAGGGGCTCGACACCGTGTTACCGGCCGCCGACTTCGGCGCGAGCGAGGACGCGACGTTCCTGATGGAGCGGGTTCAGAACGACGGCGGGCTGGCGACCTACATGATCGTCGGTACCGACCACCCGACGAGCCACCACACGCCGACGTTCGACGTCGACGAGGCGAGCCTCCAGCACGGCGTCGACGTGCTGGTCGGGACGATCCGGGAACTCGAGCGGCGGCATCCGGTGCCACGCGTCGAGGGCGGCGTGGACGTGAAACACGGGGAAGGTGGGCCACTGGGGGAGGGCGGGCCGCTCGGAGAGGACGGAGCACGCGCGGAGGACGAATGAGCAGGAATCGCGACGCCGGCGAGGCGCTCGTCACCCGCGAGGACGTCGAAACCGCCCGGGACCGAATCGCCGACGTCGTCCACCGGACGCCGCTGGATACGTCGCGGACGTTCGCCGAGCTGAGCGGCGCGGCCAGCGTCGGACTCAAACTCGAGAACGTCCAGCGAACGGGCTCGTTCAAGATCCGCGGCGCGTACAACACGATGGCACAGCTCTCGGACGCCGAGCGCGAGGGTGGCGTCATCGCATCGAGCGCGGGCAATCACGCGCAGGGGGTCGCGCTGGCCGGCGATCTACTCGACATCGACACGACGATCGTCGTCCCCGAGGTGACGCCGGCCGCGAAGATCGAGGCCACCCGCGGCTACGGGGCCGAGGTCGTCGTCGAGGGCGACATTTACGAACGGTCCTACGAGTACGCCCTCGAGCGCGCCGGGGAGACCGGGGAAACGTTCGTCCATCCGTTCGACGATGCGGCTATCGTCGCCGGACAGGGGACGATCGGCCTCGAACTGCTCGAGCAGTACCCGCAGATCGACACCGTGCTGGTCGCCATCGGCGGCGGGGGGCTCATTTCGGGCATCGGGACGGTACTGAAGGCCGCAGAGCGCGATATTCGCGTGATCGGGGTGCAACCGGAGGGCGCAGCGCACGCGAAACCGTCGCTCGAGGCCGGCGAGATCCGCCAGCTCCCCGACGTCGACACCGTCGCGGAGGGGATCGCGGATACGCGCATGCTCGAGACGACGTTCGAAATCGCCCGCGAGGTCGTCGACGACGTGGTCAGCGTGAGCGATCGGGAGATCGCCGCTGCGGTCACCCTGCTCGCCGAGCGCGCGAAGACGGTCGCCGAGAGCGCCGGCGCCGCCCCGCTGGCCGCCGCGCTGTCCGACGATCTGGACATCGAGGGCGAGCACGTCGGTATCGTCATCTCGGGCGGGAACGTGAACCTCACCGAGCACGCCGAACTGACGCGGACCGGACTCCACGAACTCGAGCGCTACACCGAAGCGAGACTCGCGCTCGCGGGCTGGCCGACGACAGTCGGCGAGGTGGTCGAGACGGTGGAAACCGAGGGTGCCGAACTGGACATCCTCGAGCGCGCTCGGCGGACGTCGGTCGACGAGCCGAATCGGACGCCCGTGACGATCGGACTCGAAGGGAGCGGCCCCGAGCATCTCGAGGGGGTGCTCGAGGCGCTGGCGGCGCTCGAGGGCGTCTCGATCGTCGAGCGCTCGCTCGACTGACTGTCCCCGATTCTCGGCCGTATCGCAGACGAGCGAGGCGGAGTATCAGCGAAATTATTTAGATGGCTGTCTGATAAGTGGGAGTGTGAATCGACCCCTCGTGTATCACGCGTCCCAGATAGTCGTCGGTGGCGGCCTCCTGCTGTTCGCAGTGTCATCGATTCTGGGCGACGGCCTCGACGACGCGTTCCACGGCATCTTCGTGGCACTGATGGGAATTAGCGGGATCGGAATCGTTCTCGCGAACGGCTATCAACTGCTCCGCTCCGATGCCGACCCACCCGAACTGACTCCCGCGGTGTTCCGGCTCTCGGTGGCCGGGGCGGGACTCATGGTGCTCGCGGCGATACTGTGGGTCGCGTTCTGAGAGGGGGCGAAAAACGGAATCGACCGCGGGCCAGACGCGTTCTCTTCCACTCGTGGTTTAGCCGCGAATCGGAACATAGCCGTCTGTTACCTCCGTTTACGGTGAGTCGGCTGCCCGTCGACACCACAAGTGGATCAGTATTCGTCCGGCGGACGGTTCGGCGATGAGAAAACGCGCTCGAGCCAGCCGGAGAAACGAAAATCGATCGGAAAATCGGCTGTCGAGATTACGCCGCTTTCGCGTTCGGGCTGACGGCCTCGATCGCCTCGAGGAAGATGCCGATCCCGAGTTCGATCTCGCGCTCGCTCGAGTCCAGCGGCGGGAGCAGCCGGATGGTCTTCTTCCCGCAACCGAGTGTGAGCAGGCCGCGCTCGAGGGCGGCTTCGACGACGGCGGAGCGCCGTTCGGGGGTGTCGAACTCGACGGCGAGCATCAGGCCCTTACCGCGGACGTCCATGACGGAGTCGGGCGCGTCGTCGCGGAGGAGTTCTTTGGCCTGCCCGCCGCGGCGAGTGGCGTTGTCGAGCAGGTCGTGTTCCTGAATCGCCTCGAGCGTAAAGGCACCCATCATCGAGCCGAGCAGGTCGCCGCCGCCGAACGTCGAGCCGAGGCGGTTCTTCTGATCCGGGAATATCTCGGACCGGGAGATGGTCGCGCCGACGCGCAGGGCCTTCGCGCTGGCGATCACGTCGGGTTCGATCGGGTAGTGATCCGAGGCCCAGATCTCGCCGGTGCGGCCGACGCCGGCCTGAATCTCGTCGACGACCAGCGGGATGTCGTAGGTGTCGGTGACGTCCGCGACCTCCTGCATGAACGCCTCGCTAGGGAATCGGTAGCCGCCGACGCCCTGAATCGGCTCGAGCGTCAAAAAGGCGATCTCGTCGGGGTCGACGTAGCCGCCTTCGGGCGCGAGCATGTTTCGGAGCTGCGAGCCACCGCCGGCGAAGAAACCGCAGTCGCAGCTCGCGGCGTCACAGCCGCGGTCGTCGCAGAACGGAACCGTTTCGATCCCGCTGATCTCCGGGTAGTGACGCGTGTAAACGTCCTTGGACTTCGTGATCGACAGCGTCCCGAGGGTCCGACCGTGGAAACTCCCGGAGAAAGCCACGCCGTACTTCGACGGCGCGCGGTAGTCGTTCGTGATCTTCATCGCGTTCTCCATGGCCTCCGCGCCGGAGTTCGAGAGGAAGACGGTGTCCATCCCGTACTGACTCGAGACCTCCGTGAGCTTCTGCATGAGGTGACTCGAGCCGGGGAAGTCGGCTTCGTCGGGGCTGGGGCCGGAGCCGAAGTACATGTCCTGGCCCGCGATCTTCATCGGCTCGACGAGGTCGAACTCGCGGACCTTCTCGAGGACTTTCTCGTTGTTGTAGCCGAGCGGTGCCGCGCCGATGTGGCAGGTGAAGTCGAGGAGAACGTTGCCGTCGACGTCCGTGACGAACGGTCCGTCGGCTTCCCGCGTTACGTCCCAGACGAACTCGTGGGAGTACTCGCTGGGGGCGGAGTACTCCTGATGGAAGTCGACCCACTGCTGGGCGTTCGGACCCGGGAGCGCGTCCGTGTCGGGTTCCGCCGTGTCCCTATCCATACACAATTTATGTGTACCTCATACATTAAAACTTGTTATCGGTTGGCGAGGAGGTCGTCGCGGGACAGGAGTCGGGTATCGTCGGCGAGAAAAAACGGGCAACATGACGGCCGAACTCGGTCCGCCTGCGAGGTGGCGGGCCGCGGGCGGTTCAGACGGACTGCGGCAACTCAGTTCCGGCGCAACCGCGACCCGTCCCGTGATTGCGCCGGGACCCCGTTGCGGCAGACCGTCTCAGTCGTCGTCCGACTCGACGGGACCGCCGGGACCGGACGGTGATTCCGTTTCCGGCTTCTTGCTCGAGCCGATGAGGACGGTTTCGTCCTGCAGGAGGACTCGGCCGTAACTCGAGCCGAAGTCCTTGATCAGCGAGAGCATCGCGAGGAAGCAGACGAAGGCGAAGGGGGTCCCGGTGATAATCGCCGCCTGCTGGAGCGTGTTCGCGCTGCCGGTACCGCCGAGGATCATCAGGATCGCCGCGGTCATGCCGAGGACGACGCCCCAGAAGATCCGATTGATGGTCGACGGACGCGCCTTGCCGCCGGTCGTCATCATCGAGACGGCCAGCGTCGAGGAGTCAGCGGAGGTGACGAAGAACGTCGTCACGAGGATCAGGAACATGTACATCAGAGCGGTTCCGACCGGTATCGTGATCGAACTCCCGCCGAGGTCCAGCGTGAACTGCAACGCCTCGAAGAGGATGAAGCCGGAGACTTCCGCACCGGCCTCACCGGAGATCACCGCACCGAAGTCGGCGACGCCGTTGTGCTGGGCCCAAACGGCGGTGCCGCCGACAAACGTGAACCACGGGATGGTGGCTCCAGATGTCGCAACGATCCCCGTAAACGCAACTTCGCGAACGGTGCGACCCTTGGAGATGCGAGCGATGAACAGGCCCGCGAACGGCGACCACGAGAGCGCCCACGCCCAGTAGAAGACGGTCCAGGTGTTCATCCACTCCGCCGCCGCCGGATCACCTGCACCCATCGGACCGGCACCGGTAAAGAGGCTCATCGAGACGAAGTCCGACAGCATCCCACCGAACGCCTGCGTGCCGAGCAGGATCAGGAACAGCGTCGGGCCGGCGATGAACGTACCGAACATGAGGATGACGAAGAGGATCATGTTAAAGTTCGACAGTCGGCGAATCCCCTTGTCGACCCCCAGGACCATCGAGGTCGTAAACAGCAGCGTCATGAAGGTCACCACGAGGAGAATGCCGATGTTCCCCATACTGATCCCCCACTGGTAGTCCAACCCTGTGACGAACTGGCTGCCGATAAAGCCCAGCGAAGTCGCCACGCCGCCGATGGTCGCGAAGACGGCGAGGATGTCGACGACCTTCGCGAACGGCCCGTCTAAGTTCTCGGCGCCGATGATCGGAGTGAGCGCCGAGGAGACTCGCAGCGGGACGTTCTCGTAGTTGTACGCGAAGTATCCGATCGCGATCCCCATGATCGTAAACACCGCGAGTTGGGGGAGCGCCCAGTGGAACAGCGTTTGCTGGACGGCGAGGGTCATCGCTTCGGCCGAACCGCCCTCGACGCCGCCGAACAGGGGCGATGGGCTGTCATAGTAGAACAGTGCCTCGGTCGGACCCCAGAACACGACACCAGCGGCGAAGCCCGCAGAATACAGCATCGCGAAGAACGACAGGAAGCTGTACTCCGGATCCTCGTCTCCCATCTTAATCTTGCCCCACGGGCCGACGATCAGGAACAAGAGGAAGATGACGATCAGGAAGACGATCAACAGCAGCGCCCAGTTGAATGCGCCGAGCATCTGATCGTTCAGCGTCGAGATGCCGCTCTCGACCGTCTTCGGACTGATGAAGAACGCCGCGATCACGCCGACGGTCAACAGCGCCCCGAACGCGAAGACGACCAGATCGATCTCCTCGAGGAACTCGTCGACCATCCCCTGATCGGCGTCGCTCATCGTCCCACCCCCGGTATCGGACGGCAGCGGAACGATCTCTCGTGATTCCACCTACCATTCGCCATGCTGCATGATGGCATACCGCTACCATTAACGGCGTATACAATAAGTGTTTCTCACTCAGCTAGGTTATCCACAGATTGCGTTTATTATATATGTACCGCGAACCAGACGGAATGCTCCACCTTCTAAAGCATTCATAGTTAAATATACCATCACACTGGACGATCGATATCCTCCGCGAAGAGCAGTAGAGAGTTGGTCAATCGGACCGACAATCGGTAACTGAGTACTACCGCGTCTCACGATGCGGGGAACGGCGTCGGGCCCGACGATTCGTCCGGCCGAAAACGAAATCCGAAAACGGCTCCGTCAATACGTCAGTTCGTCAGCTCCTCGAGCGTCTGCTCTTTGGTCTCGGCGCTCTCGGCGACGCGCTCGGCGAACTCGTCGACGCGATCCTGAATCTCCTCGCGGGCGTCCTCCGGCGAGAACCCCTCGGACATCGTCAGCAGGCGCACGAACGCCCGCAGTTCCTCGTCGGTGAGCTGGGCGAACTCCTCGTTCTCGAGTTTCTCGATCACTTCGTCGACGTCGATCTGGCCGACCGGTTCGACGTTGAACTCGACGTTGACCATCCGGTAGTTCGAGCCGGCGAGTCGCTGTTCGGCCTTGCCGACGCCCTCCGAGAGCATGTCCTTGAACGGGGTGTGGTAGCCGATCGTCCCGAGGTGGAGAAAGGCGAGCATATCGGTGATCCCCTGCGTGTAGGCGTCGCGATCCTCGGCGTCGGGATCGAAGACCGTCTCTCGGTCGCGTTCCTCCATGTACTCGAAGAGGATGCTGAAGTCGAGCATCGCGTTACGAACCCGGCGTCGGATCCGGTTTCGCTTCTGTTTCTTCGAGTGGTCGGTGTAGTCCGTCTTCCGACCGAGCAGGAAATCGCGATCGGAGGGCGTGAGAATGCCGCGCGGGCGATCCGAGTCCGCCGCCGTCCGCAACGACTCCGGCACGTCGTCTTGGCTCATAGGGAATACACGGAGAGCCCGCGAATTAACGTTTCCCATTCGGCGAACGTGATGCTCGACGAACAGAAGCGTTCGCTCGACTGTCAGTCAGTATTGCGGTTTGCCGCGAAAGCAGCGAGGAATCGCACGCGCAGTGAGAGCCACCAGTACCGAACCGAAACCCTCGGTTAGGGCCGCCGACGGGAGAGTTCGGTCGCCGTCTCGGTAAGCAGCGCCACTCCGATCTCGAGGCTCTCCTCGTCGATGTCGAACGTCGGCGTGTGGTGGCTCGTCGGGTGGTCGGTACCGACAAGGACGTACGACGCCAGCCCGCCCTCGTCCTGGACGCGCTGCATCAGGTAGGTCACGTCCTCGCTCACGCCCAACTCCTCGCTCGGGATTACCCGATCGACGCCCTCGATCTCCCAGGCGACGTTCCCCACGAGGTCGCGGAGCGCGGGATGGCTGTCGACGCGGGGCGACTCGCTGATCACTCGCGGCGTGACGTCGCAGTCGTGCATCTCCGCGGCGGCGTACAGCACCCGCTCGAGTTCCGTGCGCGTGTACTCCATCAGCGCGGTCGTCTCGCCGCGGACCTCGGCCTCGATGGTGACCTCCTCCGCGATGACGTTGCTCGCGGTCCCGCCCTCGATGCGGCCGACGTTCACCCGGGTCAACCCGTCGCTGTGCCGCGGGATCCCGTAGGCGTTCTGAATCGCGGTCGCCGCCGCCTGCATGGCGTTGGCCCCCTCGTTCGGCGCTTTGCCGGCGTGGGCGCTCGCTCCCTCGAACGTGGCGGTCAAGTGTGCCATCGCCAGCGGCTTCTCGATGCCGGCGACGATCTCGCCCGTCGGATGGTCGAGCCCGACGTGAAGGGCGAGGAGGTAGTCGACGTCCTCGAGGTAGCCGCTCTCGGCCATCGCCTTCCCGCCGCCGGAGATCTCCTCGGCGGGCTGGAAGAACACCGTCAGCGTTCCGTCGAACTCGCTCGCTTTGACCGCCTCGAGCGTCCCCAGCGCTATCGCGAGGTGGGCGTCGTGGCCACAGGCGTGCATGTAGCCGTCGTGCTCGGACCGAAATCCCTCGGCGGCCGGTCGGTGCTCGCGCTCGTCGGACTCCCGCATCGAAATCGCGTCGAGATCGACGCGCAGCCCGATGCAGGGCCCCGCTCCCTGCTCGAGGGTCGCGATAACGCCCGTGTGACCGTCGGCCGTGCGCTCGAGAACGTCCGATCGAACGCCCGCCTCGCGAGCGCGCTCGATCCACGGCTCGAGTTCCGCCGCCGGCGGCACGGCCATGCGCTCGTCCGTCGCCAGCGCGTCGCGGCCCACGGCGATCTCGTCGACGCCGATCTGCTCGAGTTCCTCGACGACCCGGCCGGTCGTCCGAAACTCGCGCCAGCCCGGTTCGGGATGACGGTGGAACTCCCGCCGTAATTCGCGCAATCTGTTTCGCGCCTCGTAGGACATTCTTGCCGGTTCTACGCGTGGGAGATACTTAGTCGTAGCCGATACTCGCAGACCGGGTACGAACGATCGGTGGCGATAGTCAGGGATCGAAGGGGATTCGAGCGGTTCACGCGAGCGATCGACGCGAAGACCGCGACGCGCCCAGCGCGGAGACGGTCGAGGGGAACGGCGGTCAGAGAGGCGTGCGAAAGGCAAGACCGGCCGCCGCGTGGAATCCGCGCTTGGTCCCGGTCGTGATTCGCGTCGCCGAACGGATCGCACGCGGGGTCCACTCGAGACGAAATCGCCATCGAACCGAACCCGCGGGGTTGTAGACGCGTTCCCATTCGATTCCGTCGAGCCAACCACACGTTCCAAGGATAAAAGCGCCGTTTTGCGGGCGCACATTCGCGTTTGGTGCCCGCCAAATCCATCACGGGATTTAATTTACAACCCCTCGATGGCTGGACCATCGATGCCGCCCCTCCCACCGTGGATCGACGATCGGATCGATCCCGCGCTCGACAAGAAACTCACGCAGCGACACGTCGTCGAGGTCATGCTCGAGTCCGAGCGGCCGTTCTTTTCGATCCAGCAGCTCCGTGCTCGAGTCAAACCGACGGTCAGTAAAGAGACGGTCCGGAACCGGCTCGACGAACTCCGCGAGATCGACGTCGTCGCCGCGGAAACGTATCCGGACACCGTGACGTTGTACTACGTCAACCATCCCGAATCGCGATGGCCGCTCTCGCCGGAAGGGAAGCGAGCGCTCGCTCAGGATTCGCCCCTCGAGACGCTGTCGGCGCGTGACTTTCTCCGACTCCGGAACCCGGCCGGGATCAGGACGCTGGTCCTGGCGGGCTTCCAGCTCAGCCTGGTGCTGTTCTGTGTCGGCGTCGGGATGAGCGTGCTATCGATAGAGGCCCCCGTCGACGCGAGTCACGGGCTCTGGGCGGCCGCCGGCAATCTCTTCGTCGTCTGTCTGGTCCTCCTCTTCGCTGAACGCGCCGTTCGCAACCGTCGCGACGACGGCGCCGACGGAGCGATTCCGACGCCCGAACGAACCAGTCCGAAGTGACGCGACGTGATCGACCGACACCAACTGATACCCCAGAATACGCACCCATGTCAACTGACTCGACCCCGAACGAATCGCCGTCTCACGAATCGACTTCGACCGAACCCGGCCCGTCGATCCTCACGGAGCGGACGCTCCTGGGGATATTCATCCACTTCATCGCGATCCTTCCGATTCTCGGATTCGTCACCGCCGGGATCGTCTACGCGGTGTCGGAACACGAATTCACGCGGGCCAACGCGCGGAACGCGCTCAACTGGCAGCTGCTGGTCAGCGGATCGTTCCTCGCGGTGTTCGTCCTCGTGTTCGGGGTGGGAACGCTGTTCGAGTACGTCGCGCTTCCGGGGGTGATCGAAACGGTCGTCTTCGTCCCCGTCTTCGCGCTGGCGACAGTCACGATCCTCCTCGGATTCCTCAATTTCTTCGTCTGGATCGTCGCGACGGCGAAAGCCATCTTCGGCGACGCGTGGCGCTACCCGTTCGCGCCCGAGTTCGTGTGATCGAGCCGGCGGTCCCCGGATGTCTGAGCGCTCATCCGAGGAACGCCGTGGCGTCCAGTTCCACGCGAACGTCTTCGGGAAGTCGCGAGACTTCGACGCAGACTCGAGCCGGCGGCTCCTCGCCGAATCGCGCGCCGTAGGCCTCGTTGACCCGCTCGTAGTCCGCGAGGTCGGTCAGGTAGACGGTGACTTTGACGACGTCCGCGAGGCCGTCGCCGCCGGCTTCGTCGACGACGGCGGCGATGTTGTCGAGCACCCGTTCGGTCTGGGCCTCGATGTCGCCGTCGACGACTTCGTCCGTGTCGGGGTCGACGGGCCCGTAACCGGAGACGTACAGCGTGTCCCCGGCGCGAACCCCCTGCGAGTAGGGGTTATCGTTGCTCGGTGCGTCGTCGGTTTCGATGGAATCGATGTCGGACATAGGATCAGTCTCGGGCGTGGTGGGATCGGTGTCGGACGTGGTGGGATGGTGTCGAACGCGGTGGGATCGGTGTCGGACGTGAGACGGTCGGTCTCACCGCTCGAGTCATGCGGTCTGCTGTACCGATGTACCGGTGCGACCGCAGGCCGTCTCGCGGTCGCACCGGAACGGACCGACAGCAGTCCGTATCAGGCGGTCTGCGTCGCTTCGGCGGTCACGTTATCGATCGCCTCGACGACGACGTCGAGCGCCGTCTCGGCCAGGTCGTGCGTGAGCACCAGCGGCGGGAGGAATCGGAGGACGTTGCCGTGGCGGCCGGCCGTCCAGATCAGGACGCCGCGCTCGAAGCAGTACTGCTGAATCGCGTCGACGAGATCGCCGTCCGGCTCGCCATCGCTATCGACGAACTCCGCGCCGATGAACAGCCCCTTGCCGCGGATGTCGGCGAGGTGCTCGTTGTCGTTGGCAGCCTTGCGGAGCCGGCCTCGAATGTACTCGCCGAGGTCTCGAGCGTGCGCGAGGAGGTCGTGCTCCTGAATGTACTCGATGGCGCGGGTCCCGGCCCGCATCCCGACGACGTGGCCGCGGTAGGTGCCGGCGTGGTCGCCGGGACCCCACGTGTCCAGATCCTCGTGGTAGATGGTCGCCGAGAGCGGGAAGCCAACGCCACCGAGGGCCTTCGCGGAGGTCATCACGTCGGGAGTCACGCCATCCCAGTCGCTGGCCCACCACTGCCCGGTGCGGCCCAGGCCGCTCTGGATCTCGTCGAAGACGAGGACGACGTCGTTGTCGTCGGCGATGTCGCGCAGCCCCTGCAGGAAGCCCGCCGGTGGCGTGACGATGCCGCCCTCTCCCTGGATCGGTTCGACGATCATGCCGGCCGGATTGGCCAGCCCGCCGTAGGGGTCCTCGACGATGGCTCGGACCTCCTCGAGCGCGTGATCGACCGCTTCCTCGGGCGATTTCCCCTGCCGGAACGGATGCGGGTAGGGAGCGTGGACGACGTCGGCGAGCAGCGGCGTGTAGTGGCCCTTGAACTTCTTGTTCGACGTGACGCTCATCGCGCCGGTCGTCGCGCCGTGGTAGCCACCGCGGAAGGCGATGAGGCCGTCGCCGCCGGTGTTGTACTTGGCGAGTTTGATCGACGCCTCGATGGCGTCGCTGCCGGTCGGCCCGCCGAAGACGACCTTGTTCTGGCCCTGCAGACCCTCGGGAACGATCTCGTCGAGTTTCTCGATCAACTCGAGGCGCGCCTCCGTCGGGAAGTCGACCGTGTGGACGAATTTGTCGGCCTGTTCGTGAACCGCCTCGAGCACGTAGGGGTTCGAGTGACCGACGTTGAGCACGCCGATGCCCGCGAAGAGGTCGATGTAGGTGTTGCCGTCGGCGTCGCGAACCGTCGCTCCTTTCCCCTCCTCGAAGGCGATCGGAATGTCGTCCGGATAGGCGACCGCGCTACTGTCGATCTCGCGTTGTTTCTCGAGCAGCGCCCTGGTGTTGGGGCCGGGAACGGAGTCGACGTCCGGTGCGTCCTCGAAGTGGAGTTCGTCTATCGGCGGACCTGCCGTCATACGTACTGGCAGGTGAAACAGTTATAAATAACTTGTCCACAGTTTCCATGAAGAACGTATACAAATACTGAATACGCAGCTCGTTTCGAACACCGATACGGGTGACACCGGTGACGAAAGTCGTAGACGAATTCGCGAGATGAGGGGGAATCATTCTCGAAGCAGCGGTGACGAGCCACATCCCTCTGACCGAAGCGATAAACGGGTAAATCGCTCTGTACAGGAGAACCACGTCTCACTCCAGACCGACCATCCGACGTGCGGTGGCGCGCGCTGGGCCGCGGTGAATGCCAATGAACCGCGGCTCGAAGCCGTGCGAGGGATGAGCGAGCGACGGCAGGAGCGAGCGAATCGGCTGGGGAGGGCGTGGCGATTCCCTGTTGCCACGATAGCAGGTCGTTTCATCACACAGTCACTAGCAGAACCCACGACTCCATTCACTGTCTGTAGTGAACGGTCGTTCAAATCGTTGCTTTCGAATAGAGAATAACGATCGGACACGACCGAAGACGCCGAATCGATATCGAACGTCCATCGGCGAACCGAACCGAGCCGACGCCTGCGGAGGTCAACAGCTATTTGCCCCCCACGACCGAAATTGTATATAAATCGGTCTCTGGACGCGATACCCGCGTCACCGCCCCTCCCGGGGACAGATCTCTCATGGAAGACACCTCGAAATATCTCATCCACGCGGACGTGACGGCTGACGGGATCGTCGAGCGAAGCGACGTCGTCGGCGCGATCTTCGGCCAGACCGAAGGACTGCTCGGCGACGAGCTCGACCTCCGCGACCTCCGCCAGTCGAGCAAAGTCGGTCGTATCGACGTCGAAATCACGAGCACCGCCGGTCAGTCTCACGGGCAGGTGACGATCGCGACCAGCCTGGACAAGGTCGAAACCGCCACCCTCGCCGCCGCCCTCGAGACGATCACCCGGGTCGGTCCCTGCCGAGCCACCCTCGAGGTGCGGGAGATCGAGGACGTGCGCGCGGCGAAGCGAAAGGAAGTCGTCGACCGCGCGAAGGAACTGCTCCGGACGGGGTTCGACGATACGATCATGTCCTCCGACGAGATCCTCGCGGAGGTGCGCCAGCAGGTTCGCGTCGAAGATATCACCGAGTACGAGGGGCTCCCGGCCGGCCCCCGAGTGACGGACAGCGACGCGATTATCGTCGTCGAGGGCCGAGCCGACGTCCTCTCCCTGCTCAAGTACGGCATCAAAAACGCCATCGCGGTCGAGGGGACGAGCGTCCCCGACGCCGTGGCCGAACTCACCCGTCACCGCACCGTCACGGCCTTCCTCGATGGCGACCGCGGCGGCGACCTCATCCTCGAGGAACTCGCGCAGGTCGGCGACCTCGACTACGTCGCCTTCGCGCCCGCCGAGAGCTCCGTCGAGGACCTGAACCACCACGAACTGTTCGCCGCCCTCCGGAACAAGGTGCCCTACGAGACCGTCTCGGAGCTGAACGAGCCCCGGGACGCGATCGCCGCGACCGACGGCAGTACGACGCCGGCACCGCCGCCGTCCGAACTGTCGACCGCGTCACCGACGACCGCGGAGTCCGACGAGGAGGGCGATCTCGAGTCGAGCGATCGAACGGCGTCGGCCACCGACTCGAGCGACGCCCTCGAGACGCCGGCGGCGGTCGATCCGGAACGAGCAACGGCGGGCCGAGCGCAGTCGAGCGCGTCCGGCGGTGAGGCGGAGACGGATCCGGAACGGACCCAACGCGGCGAGGCCGGGACCGATGCCGAGTCAGATACCGATCGCGCCCCCGAGACGGTCTACGGGCACGCGACCGCGGTCATTCGGGCGGGCACCGATCGCGTCCGCTTTCTCGACGCCGAGGCCGAACCGATCGACGACGCCGATGCGAGCGAGGCCTACGGGACGCTCGAGGCCCTCGAAACCGTGCCGACGACGGTCGTCCTCGACGGGATCCTCGACCAGCGACTTCTCGATCTGGCGGCCGACCGCGGCGTTGACCGAATCATCGCGCGCTCGCTCGGCCAGTTCACCAAGCGGCCGACCGACGTCCGGATCCACGCGGTCGACGACGTAGCCGAGCAGCGGCCGGACGCGGAGTGACGCGGCGACTTTCGGCAACTGAACCCGGCCGTCGAGCGGACAGTCAGTTCGGGGCCGCACGATCCGTGTCCACGGACCGAACGGTCGCGGCGTGGCTGTCGGCGTCGTCGGACGCATCGAAGCTGAGATCGGTTTCGACCGTCAGGAAACGGCGACCCCGAGCACCAGCAGGGCGCTGACGAGCGCGCCGGAGAGCGTCGCCAGGAAGTTCACGCCCTGATTCCCCAGAATCGTCCCCTCGAGGGTCGCCCCGAGCAGGCTGTCGACGGTCATGCCGGCGATACCTGCGGCGACGATGATCGCCGCGCCGACGAGTCCGATGTCGGGGAAGAGCCCGTACGCGATCGCGGCGACGACCGCCGCGCCGGCGACGCCGGCGAGTTCTCCCTGCCAGGTGACGCCGCCGTCCGTTCCGGGATCGACCGGTTCGAGGGTGGTGATCAACCGCGGCCGGTCGAAGACGCTGCCGATCTCGCTCGAGAGGGTGTCGCTCATCGCGGTCGCGATCGAGCCGGCGAAGGCGAAGAGGAACAGTTCGGGCTCTCGAGGGAGGAAACCGGCGTCGCTGGCCGCGTAGCCGAGCACCGCGACGAGCGCGACGGCGGCGTTGCCGAGGACGTTCCCGCTCCCCCGAGCCCCGTTGTTGTCCTCGGCGACGCCGAGTTCCGTCTTCCGCTCGTAACGGAACTTCGTCGAGAGGCCGCCGATGGCGAAAAAGGAGATGAGGACGGCGAACCAGCCGTAGCCGCCGAGGACGATTGTCAGCAGCCCCAGCAAGATTCCGGTGAGCATCCCCGCGATGGACGCCGTCTCGAGGGCGTAGGATGCGTAGCCGAAGGCGACCGTGACGGCGAGCGCGATGACGATCTCGCCCGTCCCGATAGCCGGCTCGAGTTCCGCGAGCAGCCAGAGCAGGAGGCCGACCGAGAGGACGATGATCGGGTCGTCGGAGGGGAGCAGTACGTCGCGAAGGAGCGCGGCGAGGAATGCGCCGCTGGCGGCCAGAAAGACGACCAGCGGCAGTGCCGACGTGACGGCGTCACCGCCAAGCGAGTGGGTGAGCGCCTGTCCCGCGACGGCGGCTGTGAGCGCTGCGAGACAGAAGCCGCCCACGCGAACGACGTCGGTATCCGTTCGCAGCCTGACGAGTTGCGCGCCGAGGTTGCCGTAACCGACCAGCAGTATCGTCCCGACGAAGACGGCGATCGGCATCGACGCCGCGGACGCCATGAGTCCGAGCGCGACCGCCGCGAGGACGAACGTGATGAGACCGTAGAGTCGCGAGTCCTCGTAATCGCCCGGATACGCCAGCAGATCGAAGAGCGGACCGTCGGTGATCACGTAGGCCCCCAGGAGGACAACGCCGGCGACCGCGGCCGCCACCCGCGGTTCGACGAGCGGAACGGCCAGCGAAAGCGTACAGAGAGCCGCGAACACGCCGGCTCGCCGAACGGGTGCTGTCACGATATCGGTCCCTTTCTGTGGCGATTACTTCAAGGTTCGTGAACGCGCCTCGAGTCGGTTTTCACCCCGTTCACCGGCTCATTCGGACCGTACGCGTCGTCGCTGGGCGACCGATAGAAACCCGTAACTCGTATCACAGTTGCCGGGAAACTCACGCGTGTGGGATTGTACGAACGGTACCTCGCCCTCCGGATCGCCCGTCACGACGGCGACCCCCCGGACCACGTCGCGCTCGTGATCACCGAACGCGATCTGTTAGAGCGAGGCGCCTACGAGACGCTCACGGATTTCTTCGGGTGGGCCGTCGAGTACGCCTCGCAGGTGACCGTCTACGTGAGCGTCCTCGACGCGGCGGCGGTGCCGGCCTTACAGCGCGAACTCGAGACGATAGACGCACCGCGGCCGGTCGCCGTTCGCGGCCCGGAGGACAGGGCGCGTGCGGACGCGCCGATCCGGATCGGGATCGGTCTCGGCGGGAAACACGAGTTCACCAGCGCGGTGCGGACCCTCGCGGAACGGGTCGAATCGGGCGAACTCGAACCCGACGAGATCGACGACGAACACGTCGAAGGCCACCTCGTGTTCCCGTCGGAGCCGGATCTGGTGATCAAGACCGGCGCGGAGCGGCTCTCCGATTTCATGATCTGGCAGTCGGTCTACTCGGAACTGTACTTCACCGACATCAACTGGCGGGACTTCCGTAAGCGAGACTTTCTCCGGGCGGTCCGCGAGTACTGCAATCGGTCGCGACGATACGGCCGTTAGTCGGCAGAGTCGCGCCGCTGTGAGGTGTTCGTCCCCGTCGACTCGACCGTCCCGGCGAGTTCCGCGACCCGATCGTCCGCGACGACGACGGGACGTTCCAGATGGACCGTGTCCGTCTCGCGGTCGTACTCGAGGACGTCGCGCGTCTCGAGTTTCGGCAGGACGACGTGGACGAGCGAGACGCGAACGGCGCGTTCGTCGGCGTCGTCCCGACCGGCGACGGCGTCGGTTAGTCTGTCGATCGGGAGCGGTGGTTCACACGTCGAGAGCACGTGGAGGGTGAGACGCGTCCTGGGGTTCGCGAGAAGCACGTACGCCTCGTCGAGCGGGACGTTCGTGAGCCGAACGAACCGCTCGACGTCGACGACGGGCGCACTGTTTGGAGCCGGCATCGCAACTTGTGTTGTTCTACTGATGGATAAATGTCTTGGGGTGGGAACAGCTAGCAATCCACAGGAACCAGTGCTACCCGATGGCTAGGCAGCACCGCGATCGCTGCACAAGCGGGTATGCAGAGTCGGCGGCCCCGGTAGTGGCCGTACAGCGGGGGTTAGTCCGCGGCCCGACTGCTCGAGTCCCCGCTCTCGAGTTCCCCGGCGTCGGGCCGTTCGCTCGAGGGCAGCGAGTCGCGGAAGCGATCGACGATCGAGCGGGCTTCGGAGAGTTCGGGATCGCTGACGGCGCCGAGCAGGGCCAGCGCGCGGCGAGCGCGGGTCCGCCGCCAGGATTCCTCGCGATGTTCGTAGGTTCGAATCCCGCGGAGGAAGTCCGTTTTGGAGAACTCCGGCCAGAAGGGCGTACAGAAGAAGACGGCCGCCTCGTTGCCGTTGGCGTGCCACGGGAGGAAGTTCGACGTTCGCTCGTCGCCGCCGGGTCTGATGATGAGGTCGACGTCTCGAACCGGTTGATCGTACAGTCGGCGCTCGATGTCTTCGACGTCGATCTCGTCGGGCTCGAGGTCGCCCGTTTCGACGCCCGCCGCGACCCCGCGGGCGGCCTCGAGCAACCGCGAGCGACCGCCGTAGGCGAGCGCGATGTTGAGGACGAATCGATCGTAGCCGCACGTACGCCGTTCGGCGTACTCGACGGCGTTTTGAACCCGCTCGGGAAGCATCTCCGTTTCGCCGATGGCGCGGATGCAGACTTCGTTCTCGTGGACCCGGTCGGCGTCCGCGAACTCGTGGAGTTTCTGACAGAGGAGGTCGAACAGCGCCTCGTTTTCTTCGGCCGGCCGCTCGAAGTTCTCCGTCGAGAACGTGTACAGCGTCAGCTCTTCGACGCCGATGTCCTGACACCACTCGAGGACGCGTTCGGTCGTTTCGGCACCGGCCCGGTGGCCCTCGTGGGCGTCGCCACCCCGGCGACGGGCGTACCGCCGGTTCCCGTCCTGAATCACCGCGACGTGCGTCGGCGCGCCGGAGACCTCTCTGGAGAGCAGTCGCTCGTAGGCCGAATCGACACGTTGGCGGAGCCACCGCTTCATTACTCGTGGAAAAGTCACCGAGGCCCATGATTCTTGCGTGTCACTCCGTCAGCGAAACGCAGCGACACTTTCACTGTCCCGGGCGTGGGACGGACCGCTATCAGTCGGCGTCGGCGTACCTGGAATCGTGGGGTTACGCAGGATCCGCGACGGCAATCCGTCCGAAAGCGGATTCGGCCGCTCCGAGACGCGTCACTCTCGCCGTCGGAATCGTGACGGCTATCAGGCCGGCCCCGTACGATTCCGATAATGACGAACACGAACTCCGACGCGCTCGACGAGGATCTCTACCAGCGTACCAAGGCGCTGCTCGAGCCCGGCGACATCGCCCTCAACGGGGCGATCGTCCACACCGATTACGACGGCAGCGAGGACGTCCAGATGATGCAAGCGACGATCGACGTCGGCGACATCATCGCCGAACAGTCGGGGTACGACCCGCAGGACTGCTACGTCTACTCGGGCAACGACGACACCGATTTCTCCTCGAACCAACACCAGGGGTTGACCCTCGAGGACGAAGCGTTCGTCTGGGAGTGTCAGCAACTGCTGCGCGAGGGCAGTTTCGACATCGTCATTTACTACGAGGCGAGCGCGGACCACGAGGCGATCCTCGAGGGGATTCGAGCGCTCGGGTTCGACGTGACGGGCGTCGAAGGGGAGTAAGCTCGTCCGTCGGTGGCTCGGACGGAAAGCGCATCGGCGAGACGAACCGCCAGTTCCAATTCGCTTATACACCGCCAGTCCCGAGAATCCCGTATGACCACGGACGTCGACCTCACGGAGCGCGAGCGGGCGGTCGTCAACGCCTTCCAGGGCGGCTTTCCCGTCGTGGAACGGCCGTTCGAGCCCGCCGCCGCGGCCATGCGCGAGCGCGGGGTCGACATCGGCGCGACGGAACTGATCGAGACGATTCGGGACTTGGATGAGCGCGGCGTTCTCTCGCGGTTCGGCGCCCTCGTCAACGCCCAGGAGATCGGCGGCGCGGCGACGCTGGTCGCCATGCACGCCCCCGAGGACCGGTTCGACGAGATCGTCGAGCGGGTCAACGACCACCGCGAGGTGGCCCACAACTACGAGCGCGAGCATCCGCACCTGAACGTCTGGTTCGTCGTCTCGGTAGCCGATGAGGATCGCGTCGAGAAGGTACTGGCCGAAATCGAAGACGAGACTGGACGAGAAACGTACAACCTGCCGAAGCAGCGGGAGTTCCGCGTCGAGGCCAAGTTCTACGTCGACGGGCCGTTCGACGGCGACGGCGACGCGGCCGGTATCGACTGTTCGGATCTCGGCCCGGATATCACGCCGACCGACGAATCCACGCTCACCCCGGCCGAGCGCGACCTCGTCCTCGAGATACAGGACGGCTTCCCGCTCTCCGAGACGCCGTACGCGGACGTGGCCGATGCGATCGATCAGGAACTCGAGTGGGTACTCGAGACGATCAAACGGTTCGAGCGGGAGGGGAAAATTCGGCGGATCGGCGTCGTACCAAACCACTACGCCTTGGGCTACACGGAGAACGGGATGACGGTCTGGAACGTGCCGAACGAGGTCGTCCCCGAGGTCGGCCCCGAAGTCGCCGCGTTGCCCTTCGTTACCCACTGCTATCAGCGCCCGCGCCACGACGGCGTCTGGCCGTACAACTTCTTCGCGATGACCCACGGCCGCAGCGAGGCCGAGAGCCAGCGGCGTATCGAACAGGTCCGCGAGACCATGGCCGAGTACTGGGACGTGACCGACGACGACTGGGACTCCCTGTTTTCGACGCAAATATTGAAGAAAACCGGTATCCGGATGGAAGAGCGCGCCGATGCCAACACCAGGGAGCGGTGACGACGGACATTCATGTCCGAACTACACCAATGATTCCACTCCTGCACGATTTCACGGACGCCACGGTGCTCGTCTTCGGCGGCGGCCACGTCGGTGCCCGAAAGGCCCGCCGGTTCGGCCGCGAGGCGCGGGTGCTCGTCGTCAGCCCCGAGTTCGCCGACCGGGACTTCGGCGGAGCCGAACTGATCCGCGCCGCGCCCGGTCCCGACGATATCGCGGGGTGGCTCGAGCGCGCGACGCCCGCCCTGGTCGTCGCCGCGACGGACGACGAGGGGATCAACGAGGCCGTCGCCGAGGCGGCCCGCGGGCGAGGGGTCCTCGTCAACCGGGCGGATCGGTCGGGCGAACGCGATCCCGGGAGCGTCGTCGTTCCCGCGACGGTCCGCGAGGAGCCGGTAACCGTCGCGATCGCGACCGGCGGAACGGCACCCGCACTGAGCAAGTATCTCCGACAGGAACTCGACGAAACGCTCGAAGGGGCCGGCGAGATGGCCCGCGTCTGTGCGGGGCTGCGCGAGGAACTCAAAGCGCGCGACGTGCCGGCCGACCGACGCCGACGGGTCGTCACCGACGTCGTCAATTCTCCGGATCTTTGGACAGCTTTACGTACGGGTGCTTCCAACTGTCCCCAAGTGATCGAGGACGTGCTCGGCGAACAACCGTCTACTGGTGGTGATCGGCCGTGATTTCGACCGGGGTCGTTACGGCAGCGCGGGTGACACACGACAGCGGGAGCGTCGACCAACTCGCCGCCGCAAGCCCCGAGAGTCAGGAAGCCGCCGTGACGGAGCTGCTGACCGTGCCCGACATCGAGGAAGCGTACGTCCTCTCGACGTGTAACCGGGTCGAAGCGTACGTCGTCGGTTCCGACCACGCCGTCGGCCGGGCCGCACTCGCGGAATGTTTCGCCGCGATCGACGACGAGGCCGTCGTCACCACCGGCCACGACGAGAGCCTGCGCCACCTGCTGCGGGTCGCCGCCGGCCTCGAGTCGGTGATCCTCGGGGAAGACCAGATCATCGGCCAGGTTCGGACCGCCTACGAGGACGCCCGCGACGCCGGCGGCATCGGCTCGATGCTCGAGGCCGCCGTCACGAAGGCCATCCACGTCGGCGAGCGCGCCCGCACCGAGACGGCGATCAACGAGGGCGTCGTCTCGCTGGGCTCGGCCGCGACACGACGGGCCGCCCGGGAGATTCCGCTCGAGGGGGCGACCGCGCTGGTCGTCGGGGCCGGCGAGATGGGACGACTCGCCGCTCGCAGTCTCGCGACCGCCAGCGTCGACGAGCTCGTCGTCGCCAACCGGACCGTCGCCCACGCCGCCCACCTCGTCGACGACATCGCGGACGAGACCGACGCCACCGCCGCGCCGCTCGAGGCGCTCGATACCGTCGCGACCCGCGCCGACGTCATCGTCACGGCGACCGGGAGTTCAAAACCGATACTCGAGCCCCGCCATTTCGAGGGCCGGCCGAGCGAGCAGGTGATCGTCGATCTCGGCCAGCCGCGTGACGTCGCACCGGCGACCGCCACGCTGCCCGCGGTGCGGGTCTTCGATTTAGACGACCTCGAGTCGATCACCGCGGAGACCCGCGACCAGCGAGCCGACGCGGCTCGCGAGGTCGAATCGATGATCGACCGGGAGTTCGACCTGCTCACGGAGCAGTACAAGCGCGCCCGCGCCGACGAGGCCATCGCCGCGATGTACGAGTCCGCCGAGCGGATCAAGGAACGGGAGGTCGAGACGGCCCTCTCGCAACTCGAGGGCGACGAGGCGTCCGACGAGCAACGCGACGTCGTCGAGGCGATGGCCGACTCGCTGGTCAATCAGTTGCTCGCACCGCCGACCAAGAGCCTGCGGGAGGCGGCGGCGGAAGACGACTGGAACACCATCCATACCGCGCTCCAACTATTCGATCCGGAGTTCGGCGCGAACGACGGGCCGATCGCACCGCCGTCGATGGCCGCCGTCGTCACCGGCGACGCGACGACCGGCGATGCGAGTCTCGGCGCGACCGACGACGACTGAACGGCTGCGTGACTGCGCTCGCGCCGGTCCCGCCGCTCGAGTCCGTGTTTCGGCTCGAGGAATGCTCCGCCAGCACAGACGCGTCGCTCGGTAGATAGCGTGTACGGACCTCCTCACCCAGGCCGTCTGTCGATCGAGTCGTAGCTGCGTTATCGGTCCGGCGCGCCGTACTCGACGTGGACCGTCGGGACGCTCGCGGAGTTGAGCGCTTCGTTGCCGTTCCAGTCGACGAGTCGAACGTTCGCCATCTCGCCCGAAAAGCGGAACCGCTGGACGCCGACGTCGATCGCCCCTTCGGCGACGCCGCCCGAGAGGATGGTTCCCTCGGCCATCGGATCGTCCGCCAGCATCTCGAGGTCTCCGTCGACGGCGATCTCGTAGTTCGAGGGGACGCCTCGACCGACGATAGTCACGAGATTCGGCAGTTGAGCGTCGGTTGCGGCTGAGTCAGTTCGATTTCGTCTGGGCGTGTCGCGTGCCATGCTCGATAACCCGAGTATCCCGGCATAAGCTTTCCTGTCGATATAATGGTAAGATTGCGTGAATGCTGACGTATTGTTCGCCGGAGATTGCGCCACGGGGACGATCGGCGTCAGGTGCACGGCCAACGTTTACGGGAAACGGTGTGGTCGGCGTGCATAGAATGCTCGAGCTCTACCAGGCGGAAGGCTGTCCGCACAGCGCTGACGTCCGCGAGAAACTGACGGATCTCGGCGTCTCATACGTGGTTCACAACCCGCGCCGACCCGGCGGCGACGGCGAGATACTCAACGAGTGGACCCACCAGGCGATGCTCGATCTGGGCGGCGAGGACGCGACTCCGTTCCTCGTCGACACCGACCGCGAGGAATCGCTCTACGAGAGCGACGAAATCGTCGATTACCTCGAGAAACACTACGGATAGCGACGGTGAGACGCCGACTACCCGACGCTCAGTCGCTCGAGGGAACGAGATCCCGAACGAATAGCTCGCCGGCCAGGTCGGGCGTCGCCGGGCGGACGATCGATTCGCTCGAGTCGATCGTGTGTCCCGTCTCGACGTAATGATCGATCGCCGCCTGCGAACGAGCGTGTTGTGACGGTTCGGTGGCGGCGTTCAGATGCCAGTCGCAGTCGAGGCAGTACTTCATCGTGACTCCGTCTTCGACTGGACTACTGAATTTTTTGTGGTCTGCCTGTCTCCCTCACGCTCGGTCTCGAGGGAGACCTGCCCGTCGCTGTCGACGCGTATCCTGTGCCCTCGATAGGTGAACGAAACGGTGCCGGAGGTCCGGTCTCCGGATCCGGTCGGCTCGAAGAGCGCGTCCAACGCGGTCGGATCGATCGCGTCGTGGAGTGGCGGCGAGAGCTCGAGCGGGTCGACCCCGTCTCGGGCTGCGACTGCTTCCACGACGCGGATCGAGACTGGGGCCGCTGCATCGACGGACGATCGGTCCGATGACTGGGAATCCATTATCCGAGTAAGGTCGGTCAGATGTATAAGTACAATGGTATATCCCGTTGCCGATGTCCAGCAGGAAAGATTCGTTCTGGCTACGCCCCACACAATATCGGTTCGTTCTTTCGACGGGCCACCGGAACGAGCGCTCGGCGACGGTTACTCTGCTGCGGAGTCATCTACCACTTCGGATCCGAAGTGATCGAACGGGCGGCTGTACTCCGTTCTGAGTATCTCCGATCCATTGATTTCGAGGCCGAGAGCGTCCAAATCCTCCGTAACGGCTTCGATATCTTCGGCCGTCATTCCGACGGCCTCGACGTGGAGGTTCTGCGATCCGGTCAACAACTCTCGGGTATTGACCACGTTCGGTACCTCGATCACCTCCTCGCAGAGCGTCTTGCGCTCGGCGATCGGTGCCGTACAGATGAACAGGATATGGTGAGGTGCACCCGCCGCTACGTAGTCGATCACCGGATCGAACTTCTCGAGGACGCCCTCCGCTTCCAGCCGCTGAATGCGGTTACTGACGGTGCTCGAGGAGACGTCGATCCGCTCGGCGATGTCGTCGTGCGTGAAATCCGCCCGGCTCTCCGCCTGCAGGAGATAGAGGATCGCGCGATCCGTACTGTCAATTTCCATACGACAGCTCAGACGCCCACCAGAAAGGGCGCTCGCCTTGAAACGTCAGCCAATCGCTGATCGATGGGCGTCATCGAACGGCGAGCGGACCCGATCAGTCCAGTTCGTCGAACGACCGGACGCGGTGATCGCCGAGCACGCACCGCCCCCGCCGCTCGTGGCCGACGCGTTCGACGTGGATCGCGTCGAGTCCGGCGTTCCACGCCGCGCCGACGTCACAGGCGCCGTCGCCTGCGAGCACGCCTCGGTGGCCGTTGTAGGCGACGCCGAGGTCAGTCATGACGCGCTCGACGGGGCCCGGGTCGGGCTTCCAGCCCGTCTCCTCGGTACAGCACAGGCGCGCGTCGAACCAGTCGCGGATCCCGACGTGTTCCAACACCGGCTCGGCGAGGAACTCCTGACAGTGCGTGACCAGCCCGACCGGTGCCTCGAGGTCGGCGACGAACGCGGCGTCCTCGTGGAGGTAGGTCTGTTCGGCTCGCACCAGCGGGTCCTCCTCGTCGTGGAAGACCTCCCAGAACGCCTGCGGATCGACGCCCCACTCCTCGAGCTGGCGGTCCCGGGAGCCGGTCAGGCCGCTCCAGAGGATGTCGGCCTCCCGGTCGGTGAACTCCCGCCCCAGCCGGTCGCCGACCCGGTCGAACACCTCGCGGGTGTAAGACCACTCGACGTCGACGAGGGTCCCGTCGAGGTCCAGCAGCCAGAAGTCGTACTCGGATTTCTCGAGGGCCATTCGGACACAGATGTACGGGGTTCTCCAGTAAATGCCTGTCGACCGTCGCGAAACGGTCGATGGCGGGAACGCGGGGATCGCGGGGATCGCGGGGATCGCGGGGATCGCGGGGATCGCGGGGATCGCGGGGATCGAGACGGAACTCGTCGACGCGATCACTCCGCCGTCGGCCGGATCCGATCGGCGTACTCGGCGACGAGCGGCTCGTTGGCCGGCCGGAACTCGTCGGTCCACACCGCGTCGGGATCGATCGCTCCCTCGAGCAGCGCCGTCTCCGAGAGCGTCTCCCCGAGTCGCCGCCAGCGGGCCGGATCCTGCACACCCCAGCCGTGATCCCGAACGGACGGGGTGAACTGCAGCCGGTTCGCGGCGGTTTCGAACTTGCGTCGCTCGATCTCCCGGTTGCGCTCGAGCGTAGCGTTCCGGTCGACGAGGACGTCGATCGCGCGCTCGGGGTCGCGGGTCGCGACGGCCCACCCGCGGGCGGTCGCCCGCAGGAAGGATCGAATCGTTTCCGGGTTCTCGTCCGCGAACTCGGGGCCGGTGACGAGCGTCATCCCGTAGATGTCCAGATAGTCGCCGATCGGGAGTTCGTCGGCCGTCCGATCGTGTTCCCGGCCGATTTCGATCCCGTTCGTGACGACGCCGACCGCCGCGTCGACCGTCCCGTCGATCACCTTGTGCTGGACGCGGTGGTGCGTGTGCGGGTCGACCTCGAGGAGTTCGACCTCGTCGCGAATGCCCGCGTCCTCGAGGAGCTGGGCGGTGAGAATCCGCGTCTTCGTGGCGGACGGCGCGACGGTCCGGCCCGCGAGCTGTTCGGGCTCGGAGAGTTCCTCGCCGAAGACGTCCCGCAGGGTGTAGACGGCCGCCGGCGTCTTCTGGGTCACCGCCGCGACCGCCAGCGGCTCGAAGCCCTCGCTCTGCTTCGTCAGTACGGCGCTCGCACCGGCGAGCGCGATGTCGCTCTCGCCGCGGGCAGCGCGCTCGGCCGCGAACGGCGAGCCGTGGCCCTCGACGAACTCGACCGCGAGGCCCTCGGCCTCGTAGAACCCCGCTTCGCGGGCGAGGAAGTACGGCGACTGGAAGCCGTTGGGTTCCCAGTTGAGCTGGAACGAGAGGGACTCGGTGTCCGTCGCGGTCATGCGTCCACCTCGAGGGTCGGTCGGAACAGTCCGTCCGGCAGTTCGTCGACGCCGAGTGCGTCCGCGCCGGCGACCGCATGCAGTTCGTCGAACAGCCGTTCCATCCCCTCGACCGTCGACTCGTCCCAGTCGGGAACGACCATCTCTCGCCACCGATCGCGGACGGCTCGGACGACCGCGGGGTCGTCCTCGTACATGAGCTGTGCGCCGATTTCGTCCCAGAGTTCGTCGTCGCGTTGCAGTCGTTCGACGGCGTCCCGAAACGCGTCCCGGAATCCGCGGATAGCATCGGGGTGATCGGCGAGATACCCCTCGCTGGTCAGGAATGTCGAGACCGGAATCGGGCGATCGCCGTCGGTGTCGGTATCGCTACCGGCGTCCGCGAGGCGGTCTACCAGCCGCGACATCGGCAGTAGCTCGCGGTAGGGTCCGGTCTCGACGATCTCCGGGATAATCTGCCAGAACTGGAGGATCGCGTCGACCTCGCCGTCCTTCAGGAGCCGGGTGAGCTCGACCTTCGAGCCGGCCTCGATCGGCGTGGCCGTCTCGTCGGGGTCGAAGCCGTGGAACTCGCGGCAGGCCGCCCGGACCAGGATCCAGTTCTTGTCGAGGCGTCTGACGACGCCGATCCGGTGGCCCGAGAGATCCGCGAGTCCGTCGATCGGCGAGTCGTCGGGGACGACCAGCCCGCCGACGGTCTGGCCGTAGGGGTGGACGGCGACGATCGACGCGCCGTCGGCGCGCTCGCGGGCCGTCGAGATGTAGTCGATGTCGATCAGGTCGGCGTCGCCGTCCTGCAGTTTCGCCTCGACGGTCTCGCGGCCCGCCTCGAGTTCGTCGGAGACGAGTTGCAAGTCGAGGTGAAAGCCGTGGTCGTGGTCGTAGCCGAAGCGCTTGATCGTATAGAGCATGTACCGCGGGCTGCCGTTGTGCTCGAACCGCGCCCGCAACACGGGACGGTCGCCGGGGTCGCCCTGGAACTCGTCGATCGCGGCCTGTTGGGAACTGATGTCGATATCGGTCATGAGTAGGTCGTGAGTGTGGGTGTTTCTGGGGATGTTCGGAACCGATCACAACGGCGCGACGATGTCGTCGATCGTCGCGTCCTCGCCGATCAATCCGCGGGCTTGCATCCACTCGAGGTGGTCGTCGAGTTCCGCGCGGTCGGCGGGCTCGGGGACCTCGTACTCGGGAACGGTAATCGCTTCGCGGACGGCGTCGACGTCGACCTCGTCGAACAGGTCGGGCGCGACCGCCGCGTCGGCCTCGAGCAACTCGAGATACGTCCCGCGGAAGGCGTCGGGATCGGCGTTGATGTCGTCGACCGCGCGGCCGTAGGCCTGCAGGAACGCCTCGAGCACGTCGCGGTCGATCTCGGCGCTGCCGACGATGCCCATGTGGTTGTCATACTCGAGGAGCCGCCGGAAGCCGAGGTGGTCGGCGAGGGTGCTGTGGGGGTCGATGAGCGTCACGGCGTCGACGCGTCCCTCGCGAAGGGCCCGCAGCCGGTCGGTCGGCATTCCGCAGCCGACGAGGTCGATCTCGTCGGGCGGAACGTGTTCCTCGAGGGCCTTTCGCGCGGTGTACTCCTGCCCGGTCCGCAGGTTGACGCCGACGGGGACGTCCGCGAGGTCGGCCGGCGTCTCGACGGCGGAGTCCGGTCGCGTAAAGACGGTGTAGGGGAGGTTCGCGAAGGTGCCGTTCGCGACGATGCGGCCGTCGTCCATCTCCCACGTCCGGCGGAGGCTCTCCCACTTGCAGATGGGGTAGAGGTCCACGTCGTAGCCGTCCGTCAGCGTTTCCGCCGCCGGGATGTACTTGACTTCGACGTCGCGTCTGTCCCGTTCGACCAGTTCGACCGCGAGCCCCGCATCCCGGAAGTAGCCTCTTTCGGCCGCCACCCGCTGGGGCAGCATGAACGAGAACGGGAGGTGAAACAGCCGGACCGATTGGTATGTCAACATGTGACAACCAACACCGCTGAGGTGCTTAAAGCGTTTTCACGATACGTTTATCAGTGCCGGCGTGGGGAGTGTTGCCTGCTCACATGGAGAAACGATCGACGGACCGGGCGGCGTTCGAGGAGGTCGCCGACGGCGTCCACCTCGCGGCGCTCCCCGCCGGGGAACGAGCGGGGATGGTCTACTGGCGGATCGAAGCCGGGGCGACGCTGCCGGTCCACGCGCACGACAACGAACAGATCGGGTTCGTCCTCGAGGGGGAACTCACCGCGCTCGTCGAGGGCGAAGCGTACGCGCTCACGGCCGGCGACGCGTACCGATTCGCGAGCGACGAACGCCACGGCGCGGAGAACCGAAGCCGCGAGGACGCGTTCGGGCTCGGGGTCCTCGCGCCGCCTCGGGAGGAGCCGGAGTGGCGGCAGACGCCGTCACCCTCGCGGGCTGATAGTTCCTGAGGGACGACCGCTCGTTGCGAACTCGCTCAAGGCCGGTCCGACGCTACTGCCACGGCTAGCCTCTTGTCCCCTCCCGTGATACTCTCTGGCATGGACGCTGTCGATCACATCAACGTCGACGTCGACGCGCTCGAGCCCTGTTACGAGTTCTACCGCGACGCTCTCGATCTCGAGTTGGTCAGACCCCCCGAGGACTTCCGGGGCGCACACGCGATGTTTCGGGCCGGCGAGACGGTCGTGACGCTGGCCGAAACCGGCCGCGCCGAGAACTGGGACGAGCGCGGGCTCGACCACCCCCTCGACAAGGCCCACCTCGCGTTCGCGACCGACCGCGAGCCCTACGAGGACCTGCTGGACGATCTGGGCGGGCAGTTCCCGAAGCAAGGTCCGTATGATTGGGGCGAGTTCGAGGGATTCTACTTCCTCGATCCGGACGGCAACCTCCTCGAGGTCGTCACCTACGATCCGCTCGAGGGCGAGCGAACGCGCCCGTTACTGACGCACGACGACGTCGAGTGACGAGTGACTGTCCATCTCGAGTGACCGAGCCCCTCGAATCTCGAGCGCCGGACGGAACGCGGTCAGCTCACGGCACGGTCACGACGCATCCGTCACTCGAATACTCGAGCCCAGATACTTCGGCAACACCTCGGAAGCGTCATCGGCGTTAAACGCTTCGAGATCCGCCTCGATCTCCGATTTCAGCGCCTCGAGATATTCTTCGTCGGCCTGCAGTTCGCGGAAGTCGACCGATTCGACGGTCAGTTCGGGACCGCCGAGCCACTCCGCGGCGAGCCGGCGGGCGTAGTCCTCGTCGGATAGCTCGCCGCGCCACAGCGTATCGCGGAAAAACAGCCAGCCCTCGGTACCCGGCTCCGGGGCTGCTCGAAAGAGCGTGACCGTCGTCTCGGCGCTACTCGGCTCGAGGGAGACGCCCTCCCCGGCGGGCTCGAGGCGGACGCGAACGCGGAAGACGTAGCGGGCGTCCATCGTTTGGGGACCGGGATTTCAGTCGCCGCGTTCGGACTCGATCAGTTCCGCCATCTCGATGTCGTCTTCGGTGATGCCGCCTTCCTCGTGGGAGGTCAGCCGGATCTCGACGCCGGCGTAGCGGATGATGATCTCGGGGTGGTGGAACTGCGCTTCGGCGATCTCGCCGACCATCTGGGCGAAGTTGACGCCGCGGAGATAGTCGTCGAACTCGTAGACGCGGACGATCTCGTCGCCCTCGCGATCCCAGTCGTCGGGGAGTTGCGTCTCGATCTCCTCGTCGGAAAGCAGGTTAGTCATGTGGTGCCGAACGCAAGCCACCCAAATAACGATTGTGCCGCGTTCCCATTCGACCGCTGCCTCGCGATCACAGTCCGTCGCAGCCGATCGCCGATCGATCGACGGTCACTCGAACTGTGACTCCTCGCCCGCGGGCTGGAGTTCGGCGTCGACCAGCGTCTCGTAGGCCCGTCGGAACCGCTCGGAGAGCGCCTGATGAGAGATGCCGAGCTCCTCGGCCAACTCCTCCATCGACACCCCGCGGGGAATCTCGAAGTAGCCGTATTCGAGTGCGGCCTCGAGGGCTTCCTGCTGTTCGGGCGTCAACCGGGTCTCGTGGCCGTCGGCGTCGGTCACGTCGGTCACGCGGCGGAGATCGGCGTTGATCCCGCGGCCGACCAGCCGTTCGTAGGCCTCGGTGAGCAGGTCGCGGTCGCGGTACCGAACCGTCACCTGCCACCAGCCGTCGGTCGCTCGCGCCTCGAGCAGCGAGCCGCCGTCGATAAGCAGGTCGTTCCAGAGGATCTCGGTTCCCGTCTCGTCCGCGAAGGTAACGTCGTACAGCAGCCGCGAGTCCGTCTCGACGAGGAGTTCCGCCGCCTCAACCGAGGGATCGGCCACGAACGCGTCGTCGACCGTCTCGCGATCGACGCCGGCGACCCACAGCGACGGGCGCGTCTTCGACACCGAGGACTCGAGTTCGAACGTGGCCGCCGGCGCGCGCTCGAAGGCAGTCGCCAACGCCGTTTCCGCCGCCGGCAGTCGAAGGTCTGCTATCGTCGACATCGGGCTTCGTACATCGCCGTCGCGTAAAAACTACTGCTGTGGCGCGGTTGACTGTCCGATTCAGTGATATCGATCCGGGGAGACGTGACTCGTGTCGAACCGTTCAGTGCACTCTTTTCGCTGTTTCTCCATACTGGTAAACGACCGTACGGTGGCGCGCGCTGAGTCGCGGCGAACCGATTGGTGAGCCGCGACCCGACGCTGCGCGAGGGATGAGTGAGCGACGGAAGGAGCGAACGAATCGGTTGGTGAGGGCGTGGCGATTCCCTGTTGCCAGTAGAGGGAGGACACTCGTCTTTACAGTAGTTAGTGGTACGGATTCTTTATTCGGAGTTGAGCGTGAAACTCGTGAGAAGTACAGGTGAAACAACTATCGGCGTTCACTCCTCGGATGTTCCTGATATTCGTCCCCAAAAAACTCCTTCAGTGCAAGTGTTGTTCCGGCGTATGACGCAGCTAAGACGCCTATGAGGAACAATACTCCGAGAAGGGTTGTGTAACTGAGTAGAACTTGTACTACCATATTCGGTAATCGTCACCTTTTGATAAAAAGGGTAGTGACCGTTCTGTTCGCAGACGTAGTTACCGAATCGCTCGGTTCATTTCCGAGCGTATTTCTTTGCCATCACTGATCTATCTGATCGACTCACTCAACCACTACTCTCGAGTCCCGGAACTAGCCGGCCACACTATCAAACATCGTGATCCCCGAACGCGGGTATGACCGCACGTCTCGACGCCGAAACGGACTTCGAGGAACTGACCGCCCGCATCCGCACACAGTCACAGCAAGCGCCCGGCTCGGACACCGAACGGGTGACGATCCGCTCGCTCGAGGCCGTCAGCTCCGACTCGCTCGCGACCCTGCTCGAGGCCGCCGAGAGCGAACACCTCGAACCGGGGGCGCTCGTCTTCGTCTGCTCGCGGGCTAACGCCGAGCTCCTCTGCGAGCGGGAGTTCGACATCGACGACGTCGACGACCTCGAGACGGTACTCGACTGCCGCGTTCGCGTCGAGGACGAGATGCCCGACGACACGATCCTCCTGTTGCATCCCGACGCGGTCGAGGGCGAGGAGCTCGTCGAGCCCGAGGCGATCGCCTGCGGGATCCTCGGAACGGAGGAGTGATTGCCTCGAGCGGCCCGTCACAGCGGTCGATAGCCTCGTTTGGAAACAGTTTGATGCGTGAGCGCCGCCTCCGAAAACGCTTTACTATTGGATGTTTAACCATTTCGTATGGCTTGCGCCCGAACGCGGGACCGGTACGTCCCCCAGTCGACGTGGTTCGCGCTGAGCTGTTCGACCATGCAGATAGTGACGACAGTCGCGCTACTCGCACTTTCGGCGTCCCTCCTGACGGTTCAGTTGGGGACCGTCGACGACGCGATGGTCGTCGCGCTCGCGACCGTCGGCGTGATCGTCCTCGGACTCGCGCTCGTTCGACTCTTCGTCTTCCTCGAGACGAACGGCATTCCGCTGTTCGAATCCGAATCCGTCTCGATCACGTAGCGGCTGTCCTGCCGGCGTTCTACACTGATGTGTGCTTCGGGATCGGTAGTCTCCGGAGTAATAGGGGCTGTTGCAAGTCAGTTCCGGAGTGAGCGCAGGACGGTTCGCGGTTGCGCCGGGAGATCGTTACAGCAGCCCGCATACCTGTCGTCTCGAGGCGGGCCGCGGTCGAGTGGACCGCTCGATCCGTGTCCATCCGCTACTTCCGCTCCAGCGCCGCGCCGAAGCCGGCGCCGATCGCGACGCCGATGGAGAGCCAGACGGCCAGATTGTCCGTGGCAACGCCGATCGCGACGCCGAGGCAGATCCCGATCGCGATACCGATCCCCATACCGTCGCCGCGTTCGTCACCATCGTCGCCGTCACGACCGCGCGCGGCGGCCGGTTCGTCGTCTCGGTCGGTCATAGAAGCCGAATGGCTGTCACTACTGATAGTCGTCAGTGATCCGCTCTTCGGACGACCGCGTTTCAACCGGGTTCCGAGGACGGACGGTACCGCCGGCTCACGGCTTTCCACCGCCCGCTTCGGAACAGCCAGTAGTTGATTCCGCCCGGAACCGACGTCTCGAGCAAGAGCGCGAGGTAGAGACCGCCGGCGCCCAGCGGCGTTACTAGTCCGAGCGCGGCTGCCGGGAGCGCGAAGGCGTACCGGCCGAGCAACGAGGCGACGAACGGCCATCGGGTGTCGCCGGCACCCAGCAGCGCCCCCGCTGCGGCTCCGTCGATCCCGAACCCGATCGAGCTGACGGCGCCCACGGCGACGAAGACGGCGGCCTGTGCGATCGCCGCGGGCTCCGAGACGAATACTCCCGCGATCGGTCGTGCGAAAACCACGACCAGCACCGCGACCACGGTGTAGAGTAGCAACGAGAGCCGGATGATCGCCGCGCCGTACGTCCCCGCCTCGTCCTCCTCGCCGGCACCCAGATGCTGTCCGACGAGGGAACTCGAGGCCAGCGACAGCCCCCAGTTGACGCTGTTGATCAGACCGCGGACGCGCCGTCCGACCTCGAGGGCCGTCACGACGACCGGCCCGAACGAGGCGGCGATCCACAGCAGCGGGAAGACGACGATACCCTGTGCGAGTCGTCGACCGATCTCCGGCGTCGCGATCTCGATCAGCTGCCGGAACAGGGTCGGCTCGAGCCACGGCCCCGACCGCGCGATCGGCACGGGACTGGGCTCCATCCCGAGCCAGCCGTACGACCGGCCGAGCATCCCCCACGCGAGGACGAGGGTGACGAAGCCGCTCGCGAGCGTCGTTCCGATCGCCGCACCGGCGGCGCCTAATCCGAACCCGAAGATGAGCACGCCGCTGAAGACCACGTTGAGCACCGCGCCGCCGGCGCGGGCGACCATCTCCGTGAACGTGTCGCCGACGCCCGTGTAGGTGCGACTCGCGATGAGATTGAGGAGCTCGAAGACCACCGCAGGCGCGACGAAGACGAGATAGGCGCTACCGTGGCGAACCGCGTCCGGACCGGCGCCGAGCACTGCGATCAGCGGATTCGCAAACGCGAGAAAGACGGCCGCGATCGGGAGGGCGAGTCCGATCGCGAGCAGAACGCTCTGGGTGACGGCCAGCGACGCGCGGGCGGGCTCCTCGCCCCCGTAGTTCTGCGAGACGAGCGTGACGGTCCCGCCCGCGACGCCCAGTCCCAGTAGCGTCACGATCTGCCAGTAGCCGAGCGCGAACGCCAGCCCCGCGGTTCCCGCGGTCCCGACCGCGATTCCGACCATCGCGAGGTCCGCCGTCTGCTTGGACATGATCGCGAAGCCGGTGACGATCCGAGGCCACGCCAGTTCCATCGTCGAGCGAAAGCGCTCGGCGTCGATCACCCCGTAGCGCTCGAGGAGCCCCGCGACGAACTCGACCCCGGACGACCGCAACTGCCGTCCCGTCATCTATCGCCCGTTTCGCTACCGGCACCTTCGGTCTGTCGGCTCCGGTACTCGAGACGGTCGACGCCACAGAGCGGTGCGGGAAAGATCGCACGCGAGTCGGCTCACTCTCCGCTGGAGGTGCGAGCGGCTGGTCTGCGGGACCGCGAGTTGTCGTGGCTCGACTGAGACGGATTGCTGTACCGATGTACCGGCGCGACCGCGATCCGGCTGGGGTCGCATCGGAACTGACTGATAGCGGACCGTCTGAATTAGCCGCGGAACCGCGAGAGAACCGCCTTCAGATGCGGCGGCGAGAGCAGCGACGTCGGCCGGTCCATGTGAACGCCGATCTCGCCCGAGAGCTCTCCGAGGCCGAGCCGCTGGACCGGCTCGGGCAGCGAGTAGGCTCGCCGAATCCAGCGCCCGAGTTCCTGTTCGCGCTCGAGGTCGTCGCGCCAGGCGCGCTCGTAGGCCGCGAGCGTGGTCGGCCGGTCGGGATCGATCTCGCGGGCGGCGTGGTCGGCGCTGGTCATGCTATAGAGGATGCCGCCGCCGGTGAAGGGCTTGGTCTGGGCGGCCGCGTCGCCGATGAGGAAGGCCCGGCGGGTCGTCACTCGGTCGGGCGATCCGATCGGGATCGCCCCCGAACAGCGATGGGAGACATCGATCTCGTAGCCGTCGATCAGCTCCTCGAAGTGCTTGGACACCTGGACGCCCGGCGGAGCTGCGAGCCCGTACTCGACGCCGGCGTCGCCGCGGGGGATCCGCCACGCGAAAAAGGTCGGCGGCGTGAGGTGGACGTCGACGAAGTCCTCGTGGTCTTCTTCCTCGGAGAAGGCGAGCACGCCGTGGAGGAACTCCTCGGGCTTTGGAAGTGCGAGTTCGTCTCGCACTCTCGAGCGCGGGCCGTCGCAGCCGGCGAGCATCTTCGCCTCGAACTCGACGGTGCCGTCGGGGCCGTTTGCGGAGATTTCGACGCGATCCCGGTGTTCGGTGACCCCGGTGACGGTGTGTTCCTCGCGGACGTCCGCGCCCGCCTCGCGGGCGAGCGCCGCGAGGTGGCGGTCGAGTCCGACGCGGTCGATGACGTTCGAGGCGACCGATTCCTTGTAGAACGGGTAGTCGTCGCTGTCGGGCCCGCCGACGTGGAATCGCGCGCCGTAGATCTCGTTCTGGAACAGTTCCTCGCGAGCGCCGTCGCCGGTAAACGCCCAGATGTCGGTACTGACGTGGCCCGAACAGGCGAGGGGCTCGCCGATCTCTCCTTTCTCGAGGGCGAGCACGTCGTAGCCTTCTTCGGCCGCTCGGCGTGCGAAGCGCGCGCCCGGCGGGCCGACGCCGACGACGACGAAATCGTACATGCTCGTCACGTTCACACCGGTCGGTAAATAGTTTCTCGAGACGAGTCGATCGGGATCTCGGTGCCGCCGAGGTGTCGATAGCGGCCGCTCGGAGGGGTGGCCGTTAGCCACTCCGTTTCCGGAAATCCCCCTCACTCCGCCCGTGATTCGGCAGATATCAAGCGATACACTGCGATACCCACGAGGACGACCGACAGCCCCAACGCGGCGTACTGGACGTACCATGCCATCGCATCCAAGAGGAGCAGACCGACGACGTTGAGCGACATCCCCACGGTGAAAAGAGCGACCCACGACTCGGATTCCGTCTCCATGCCCGAAACTGCACTACCGGGCACATACTGATTTTCGCTTTTCATGTTTCTCGTAACAGTATTGGCCGCGGCCACCGGAACTGGCCGGTGTAGAATCCAGCGAATCGCAGTCACTGTTAACTGGGCTCCCCGAATCGTGGCGACCATGCGCGACCTGGTAACAGCCGACGATACCGCGCTGATCGACCTGAGCATCGGCCTCGAGGACGGCGTCGCGAGCGAGCCCACGCCGCCGAGCATCGACGCGTTCGACCACGAAGCCGGCGCGGAGCGCCTCGCCGAGACGCTGCAGGCACAGGGGTACGACATCGAGGCCGACGACTTCCCCGACGGGATGGGGCTGGCGTGGGAGGACCTCGAGGTCATCCCCCACGCCGGCACCCACCTCGACGCGCCCTGGCATTACGGTCCCGAGGTCGACGGCGAACCGGCGAAGACGATCGAGGAGGTCCCCCTCGAGTGGTGCCGGGGGTCAGCGGTGGTCCTCGACTTCCGCGACAAGGAACCCGGCGACGAGATCTCGGTTTCCGATCTCGAGGACGCCCTCGACGAACTGGCCCACGACCTCTCGCCGGGCGAGATCGTCCTGATCCAGACCGGAGCCGACGAGCTGTGGGGTCAACCCGAGTACCTGACCGAGTTCCCTGGAATGAGCGCCGCGGGGACGAAGTACCTCGTCGAGCGGGGCGTGAAGGTGATCGGCACCGACGCGTACGGCTTCGACAAACCGTTTACCGCGATGGGTGAACGCTACGTCGAATCGGGCGACGAAGACGAGCTCTGGCCGGCCCACTTCGCCGGCCGCGAGGTCGAGTACTGCCAGATCGAGAAGATGGCGAATCTCGACGCGCTGCCGCGCAAGACCGACGTGCCGATCGTCGCGTTCCCCATCAAGATCGAGAACGCGAGCGGCGGCTGGGTGCGACCGGTCGCGCTTATCGGAGAGGAGACGGAAGGTGAGACCGCATGAAACTCGCGACCATCGAAGTCGATACGCCGGTCGGTCCAGTCGAACGCCTCGGTGCCGTCGACGAGTCGACAGAACCCGACAATTCGCCCGCCGGCGGCGCGACGCTCGTCGACCTCACCGCCGCCTACGGGGCCGCCCTCGAGGCCGAAGGTGAACCCGCGCCGGCCGACCTCGCCCGCGCACACGTTCCCCCGGAGATGATCGCGTTCCTCGAGCGCGGCGACCGGGCGATCGAAGACGCCAGGGAAGCGCTCGAGTACGCGGCCGAGACCGACGCCGAGCGCGGTCCCGGCGGCGCGACGCTCCGGTACGAACCCGGCGAGTACGACCTGCTCGCACCGCTTCCCCGGCCGAACTCGCTGCGCGACTGCATGGCGATCGAAGAGCACGTGCAAAACAGCATGGACGGCGAGATCGCGGACGTCTGGTACGACCTGCCGGTCTACTACAAGGGTAACGCCGACAGCGTGGTGTCCCCCGGCGAGACGATCCAGTGGCCGGACTACTCCGAAATCATGGACTACGAACTCGAGATTGCGGCCGTGATCGGGAAGCGGGGCCGGGACATCTCGGCCGCCGAAGCCGAGGCGCACATCGCCGGCTACACCGTCTTCAACGATTTCAGCGCCCGCGATATCCAGGGGCGGGAGATGGAGGGCCGATTGGGTCCCGCGAAGGGCAAGGACTTCGCGAACGGGCTCGGCCCCTACTTCGTCCCGCGCGAGGACATCGACGTGCTCGAGGCCCCGATGACCGCCCGAATCGACGGCGAGGTCTGGTCGGAGGGCACCGTCGACGAGATGTACCACTCCTTCGCCGAGATCGTCGAACACGTCTCACAGTCCGAGACGCTCCACCCCGGCGACGTCATCGGCAGCGGCACCGTCGGCGAGGGCTGCGGGCTGGAACTGGGGCAATGGCTCGAGGACGGCGATACGGTGGCGCTCGAGGTCGAGGGGATCGGCACGCTCGAGCACACCGTCGTGGAGTGACGTGCGAGGTTTCGACGCCGTCCGATTCGCCGACGCGCGACCGCTGGGGCGGCCGTGGCTCCGGCGACGACCTCTTATAAAGAGCCCGGGATACGCCAGTCAATTTCTATTACGGGTGATGACATTGCGATAGATACGACAGTCAGTACCAATGATCGACCGCAGCACCTTCGTGGCCGCCTTCCTCGTCCTCGTGGTCATCGCGAGCCCTCCGGCCGCGGCCTACTCCGGGGCACCGGGCTCGAGTTCGTCGTCGAACGAAGCCGCACAACTGGACGGAGACCCCCTCGACTCCCTGGCGTGTCTCCCGTCGCCGACGCTCGAGAATATCTCGATGAACGCCTACAAGCAGGAGGCGACGAATCTCCGGACGGAATCGGGAGATGTCTCCGCGACCAGTACCGGCCCGTCCGACGGGCAAGAGACGTTCGGAATCGAATCCGGCGTGATCGCCGCGAGCACGATCTGTTTTAGCGGATCGGATCACGAGAAGGAGAGCATCGAACTCCAACTCAACGACGTCGAGTTTCAGGACACCGCGCTTACCGGCCCTTGGACCGACGTCGAGTTCGAGCAGGGTGAGGCCGACTCGATGACCGTCGTTCTCTCGCCGGAGGCGGTGCTGGAGCTCCTGAAACAGCTTCCCGAGTCGATCAACGCGATCAAGACCATCAAAAGTCTGTTCGGGATAGAAGACTACGGGATCGACGAAACGGACCCCGCGGCAAACGAAACCGACGATAACACGACGGACCCGAACGAGACGACCGGGGAGAACAACACCGGTTCGGACGGCGGTACCGGGGACGACGACACTGGCTCTGACGGCGGTACTGGGGACGACAACACTGGCTCTGACGGCGGTACCGGGGACGACAACACTGGCTCTAACGGCGGTACCGGCGACGACGACACGGGTTCGGACGACGATACCGGGAACGATGTCGTGCGGAATCCGATCGACGACACTGACGACAATATGACGGATCCGATCGACGATCCCACGAATGAGACGACGGATGCGGTCAATGATACCGTGGACAATACGACGGACGCAGTCGATGATACTGTGAACGATACGACGGATGCGGTCGATGATACCGTGGACAATACGACGGCTGCGGTCGACGATACCACGAACAATACGACGGACGCGATTGACGACACGACGAACAACACGACCGACGGGGTCGACGGTTCCGTCGACACCACGACGGATGCGGTCGGCAATACTACGAATAGTACGACGGATGCAATCGACGAGACCGTAAACGACACGGCGCTCGACGAACCGGTAGACAATACGACGGACGCGGTCGACGAGACCGTAGACGGGACTACCGACGTGGTCGACGATACCGTGAACGGAACCACTGACGTGGTCGATGAAACGGTAGACGGGACCACCGACGTAGTCGACGGTACCGTGGATGGGACGACGGACGTAATCGGCGGTATCACGGACGGAACGACAGATATACTCTCCGCCACGACCGATTCCGCTATCGGCTAGCGACCCACGGAGTCTGCGACTGATCGTTCCGCTGGTCGACCGAAACTCCCGGTCGATACACGACGTGGTCAGTGCCGTCCTGCCGTCGCTGCGTATCGATAACTGCTGATCGAATCACGATCCGTTCTCGGAGCGATTCGCGCATCGATCGCGGACGGTCCACCGTTCTGACGGCGATAGGCTTCCGGAGACGAGCGAACGCGCCCGGGCCGTTTTATAGGACCTCGGATACGCGTGCAAATTTATAACTACCCGTTCGATGGAATACGGGACACTCGTGCCAATCGATCGCAAACGATTTCTCGTCAGTTTTCTCGTCACGAACGTCGTGCTGGTCTGCGTCTTGACCGGCATGATTACGGCCGGCGTCGGCGCCGCGGTTCCGACCGCCGGCGTCGGAACGTTCGCGATTACGTTCGACGAACTCCACGGGGAGGGGTTCGAACAGCGGTCGACGATGGGGAGCACCGAAACGTGCGGAGAGTACTCCGTCAACGTCGCCCAGATCGACAACGGGACGATCGAGGGACTCCACCTGTTCAAAGACGTCGAGATGCCCGTCACCGGTGAGACGGTCAGGGTGTCAATACGATCCGATGACGTCGAGTTCCAGGGACTCAGCCAGAAGTTCACTCACCTCGAGGGAGATCTCTCGTTCGGCGAAGACCAGGTCACCGAATACGACACCGAAGGCACCCAGGACCAGATGCGAATCTCGGCGTCCAGTATCACGATCGAGGAGGGGACGATCCACACCGATCGCCAGTTCATCACCAAACTCTCGCTCGACGACCTCGAGGTCGATACGGTACGGAACCCCGACGACGGGGGACTCGAAACTCGAGAAAACGATTGCCTGACGGGGAATAATTCTGACGGATAACGGATCCGAATCGATACGTCGTTTGCGACGGTGGCGTCGAACCCGGCCCGTCGCATCGTCGACGTGAGTCCGTCGTTACGCGGTTGCTCCCGTCTGTTGCAACGATTTACGCGTCAGTATCCGATTCGAGCAGTTCCCAGAAGCGCTCGGTGTCGCCCTCGAAGCGCTCGAGCAGGTCGCGCATCTCCGCGCGGTGGTCGTCGGTGACGGTCACGTGGACCATCCCCTCGTCGGGCTGGCCGTAGACGACGCTCGCGCCCTCGGGCGCGGCGGCGATCGCCGGCAGGGCGACGAGATCCTCCTCGCCGTCGACCAGAATCGTCGTCGGTTCGTCCGTCGCGAGCGCGCGTCGAAGCGCTCGGACGACGGGCGCGGAGAGTTTGGCCGGCGGATTCCGAACTTCGATGCTCGCGCCGGACGTGACCGCCTCCCGGATTTCCTCGTCGACGGCGCTGCGTTTCGTCCGGCCGTCGACGAGCGCGACGTCGGGACGGCGACCCGCCTGCAGGAAGTGGTAGGTGACGACGTCGCCGACGGCGATCAGCGGGCCGTCGACGGTCTCGAGGAGTCGCTCCGCGTCGGTCTCGATCGGCCCCATCGGCTCCTTGAGCTCGCGGCGGAGGTCGTCAGGTAACACCAGCAGCTGCTCGTCGGCGTCGGCGAACTCCGGATCGTGTTCGTCGTCGCGGGTCACGCCAATCAGCGAACCTTCAGGGCGTACGCGCCCGATTCGGTGATCTGCATCTCCGTCGCGATCTCGCTTTCCTCGGGGTGGGCGATGATGACGTAGCCCGCCCAGTCCTCGGTCAGCGACGAGGAGTTGCAGGCGTCACAGGTTTCGTTGTCCGGTTCGTTGACCCGGTGACACTCGCGACAGACGAGGCGGTCGGATGCCATGGTTATTCACCTGCGGCCGCTTCGCGTTTCTCGCGTTCTTCCTCGAGCCAGCCGTGTTTGCCCAGCCCCGGCTGTTTCGCCGTGAGGCCGATCTTCGAGTCGCGCGGGTTGCGCTCGTCGATGCTCTTGGTGACGATGCGGGCCCGAACGGCGTCGTCGACGCCGAGCGAGCGGGCGGACTCGTTCGAGGCGAGTCGCTGGTTCTCGCCGTCGAAGGCGAGGTACTCGTCACTGATCTGGGAGACGTGCAACAGGCCGTCGACGGGACCGATGCCGACGAAGGCACCGAACTCGACGACTTCGACGACGGTGCCGTCGACGACTTCCTGCATCTGCGGATCGAACGTCACCGCGTCGAACTCGGCCTCGTAGTAGACGCCCGGCCGATTCGGCAACACCGTCCCCTCTCCGATATCGTGGACGTTGGTGACGGAGACGATGCTCCCCACCTCCTCGTCCATGCGCCCCTCGAGTTTGTCCTGGAGCAGTCGTTTGACTCGATTCGGCGAAACGTCGCCGAGTTCTTCCGGCGGTACTTCTACCGTGTCCTTCAGCCTGACCCGTTTGTACATCTATGGTTGAGTGATCGCTAACTTGTTTCTCCCGCGTAATGCAATTACCGGTCTGCTCGCCTCGAGCACCCGGTCGCGCAGCGGGCGGTCGTTCGTGACGACGTAGTCGACGGTGCCCTCGCGAGCGAGTTCGACCAGGGCGTCGTCCGCGTACGACGCCTCCGTGTCGACGGCGAGACAGCGCTCGGTCGCCAGATCGTGGCCGACGGTCGCTGCCGTCCCCTCCTGGCCGCCCTTCTCGGACAGCCGCCGAAGCTCCTCGAGGACGGCCTGCGGAATCGTCGGCTCGAACGAATCGAGCAATCGTTCGAGTTCCTCGAACAGCCGCACGTCGAGTTCGACCGGCATCATGAGCGCGCTCGTGTCGAGGGCGACCCGCGTCCGCGTGCTCATCGCCTCAGTCCGTGAGCGTTCCCAGCCCGATCAGCCGCCAGCGCGCGCCGATGCGGCGGTTGATCGCGATTTTCGTTCCCGGATCGGCGGCGACGGGTCGCTTGAGATTGACCTCGCACTCGCCGGTTCGGGCGCTGGTGACGGCCCCGACGGTCGTCGCCGTGCCGACGGTCATCATCAGCGGTTCGCCGGTGCTGATCTCGTCGACCGTCTCGCCGCTCTCGGCACCGACGACGCGCTCGAGCAGGTCGACGTCCATGGTGAACTCGTTCCACGTCGGCGGGAGCGTCCCCGGCGGGCCGGCCATCCGGCCCGCCAGCGCGTCGCCCTTCGTCAGCGAGGGGTCGAGCTTGGTTCCGACGCCGAGCAGGCCGCCCGGCGTGACGGTGTCGACGGTTTCGCCGCCGGCCTGCAGCGACCGAATGCTCGTCTCGATCGGGACGTACTCGCTCTGGCCGCCTTCCTCGACTTCGCGGCCGGGTCGGATCTCGATCTCGTCGCCGACCTCGAGTTCGCCTCGGACCAGACTGCCGCCGAGGACGCCGCCGGCGAGGTCTTTCGCCGTCGTTCCGGGTTTGTTGATGTCGAAACTGCGGGCGACGTGCATCCGGGCGTCGGCGTCGGGATCCCGGTCGGGAGTGGGGATCTCCTCCTCGATGGCCTGAATCAGCAGGTCGAGATTGACCTCCTGTCCCGCGGAGACGGGGACGATCGGAGCGTCCTCCGCGACCGTGCCCTCGACGAACTCCTTGATCTGTTCGTAGTTGTTGCGAGCGGTGTCCGCGTCGACGAGGTCGACCTTGTTCTGGGCGATGACGATGTTGTCGATGCCGATGATGTCCAGCGCCATCAGGTGCTCTTCGGTCTGGGGCTGGGGGACGGGTTCGTTGGCGCTGACGACCAGCACCGCGCCGTCCATCAGTGACGCGCCCGAGAGCATCGTCGCCATCAGGGTCTCGTGACCCGGGGCGTCGACGAACGAGACGGTCCGAAGCGGCTCGCTTTCCGAGCCGTCCGGACACTCCTCTTCTACGGTGTAGCATTCGGGTTCGTCCGCTCCCTCGCAGTAGCGGAAGGTCGCGTCGGCGTAGCCGAGTCTGATGGAGATACCGCGTTTCATCTCCTCGGAGTGCTGGTCCGTCCACGAACCGCTCAGCGCTTGCACCAGCGTCGTTTTGCCGTGATCTACGTGACCGACGAGCCCGATGTTCACCTCCGGTTGTCGATTTCCTACCATAAGACGATGAGTAATCTTGGGTAGTGATTCCGCTGTGCGACTGATAAAGGTTGCGAGCTATCCCTTGGATTCGGGCAACGGCGAAGGCTAGAGTCTCTCACCCATATCGCCGCCGGCACGGCGTCGACCCGACGACTTATTTCGATTCCGTGCCTCCCTCCCACCGTGTCAGAGTTCGCGTTCGAACTCGAGTTGTGCGCTCACCTCGAGTCGCGCCGGGAAGGGATCGTCGCCCGCCAGCTCGGCGGCAGCGTCGCCGATCCCGGCGGACGAATCCTCGACGCGGTCTGCGTCGAACCCGGTCCCGAGTTCGACGACCGCGTCGCGATCGCGAGCGAGTCGATCCCCGACGCCGCCATCGAGTCGGCCGTCGGCACCGGCCGGGCGCGCTACTGGAAGGACGCCTTCGACTGCCATCCCGAGCGCGCCCGCAGCGCCCTCGAGCGAGCGCTCGAGATCGGCTTCTTCGAACGCGATCACGGTGCGAGCGCCACCAGCGGCCGCGACTACGTCAGACAGGTTGTACGCTACCCGAACTGGTACGACCGCATCGTCGGCATCGAGAACAAACCCGACCTCGGCCGGCCGGGCGACCTCGAGGCGCAACTGCGGACGGACGCGAGCCTCGCGCTGGTCGACGAGGCGATCCTCGCGACCGAGAGCTACGTGACGCGCGCGCACCTGCACCGAATTCCCGAGGAGATCGGCGTCTGGCGGGTCCACCGCGACGAGTCCGATCCGGACGCCGAACTCGAGATCGAGGTGATTCGCGAGCCAGCGTCGCTGCCCGTCGCCGAACCGGGGATCGAACCGCTCGCGTTCCGCCCCGGCCGAACGGAGATCGAGGTCGTCTCCCCCGCGGCGAAGGCTCGAGCGCGCCGCCGGATCGCCGAACGCGCCTACGGCAAGGGGTGGCGAACGTACGGGTTTCCACCCTGTGCGGCCTGTCGGTCGGACGACGCCAGCGGCGCGACGCTCCCCTACTGCGAGTGGAAAGACCGGGTGGTCGACGCCGCGTCGGAGTGCGGACCGTCGTGTTCGGGCCACAACGCGGCCGCAGCGCCGGACGTTCACCTCGAGGCGGAACGCGACCGTCGAACCGCGTGGACGGCCGATCCGGGCGGCAAGCGGCGGCAGCAGTCCGGGCTCGGCGAGTTCGACTGACGACGGCGCTCCCTGCCCGAACTCCCTAGAGTTCGTACTGCTCGCCGTCGATCGCTAGCGGCTCTTCGAACGCCTCCTCGGCGGGGTAGAAGTGCGCGAGGTGAACCAGCCGCGTCCGGTCGGCGTTCAGTTGCTCGGCCATCGCGAGCGCTCCCTCTCGTGTCATGTGTTTCGTGCCGAACGTCCGAGGGGTGCCCTCGCCGTCCTCGTGGCGACCGCCGAGGGGGTGGTACTCACAGAGGCTCGCGGGGACGATTCCGTCGGCGAGCAGGAGGTCGGCGTCGGCCAGTACCGCGCGTGATTCCTCGGGAACGTCGTAGCTCGTATCGCCCGTGATCGACAGCTTCGCGCCGGTCTCCGGATCCTCGATAGCGAGTCCGTAACAGACCAGCGGCGGGTGTTCGACGGGAACCAGCGTCACGTCGAGCCCGCAGATGCGGACCGTCTCGAGGGGCGTCGTCGGAACGACGGTGACGGGCTCGAGATAGTGGTAGTCGTCCCGGACCGTTTCGGCGACGCTCTTGCCCGTCTCGGGATCGGTCTCGTCGGCAGCGTAGACCTCGAGCGAGTCGAGGACGCGAAAGACGTTGCCGAGCCCGTCGAGGTGGTCGAAGTGAATGTGGGTGATGACGGCGGCGTCGGGTAACGGGACGCCGTCGCGAAGGAACTGATAGCGAAAGTCGGGGCTGCAGTCGATTAACAGTGACTCTCCCGTGCGCTCGTTTTCAACGTGGACCGAGAACCGCGTCCGCTCGACGTCGCGCTCTCGAGCGGCCAGACAGGTGTCGCAGTCGCAGCCGACGGTCGGCGTCCCGGTCGTATCGCCGGTTCCCAGCAGGGTAACCAGCATGCTTACGCAGCCCTCCCGCCGGCGCTCACCGTCCCGTCGGTGCTCATCAACCGGTTCGACGCTCCTTCGAGGCCGTCCGAGAGCCCCACACTACACATACGCGGTCCCTTCTTCGAGCGCCGTCCGGACGAACGGGTGATCCCGTTTCGCTTCGAACCGATCCGCCGGAAGCACGTGCACCGAGAAGACGACGCCGTGCTCGATCCCGACCGTCTCGGCGAGCGCCTCGAGTTCCCGTTCGATCGCTTCGTCGTCCTCCTCGAGGACCAACAGGATCTCGGTCTCGGTGTGGACGCCGCGGTCGTCGCCTCGGACGGCGGCCCCGAACGCGACGAGGTGACGGATCGACTCGCCGTGGGCCGCCTCTGCCCGATCGGCGAACGCCGACGCGGCGTCCCCCGCTGTCGCTCCATCGCTCATGCGTCGTGGTAGGCAGCCGTCGCATAAAGGGTATGCTGTTCACTGACCGTCACTGAACGGATTCGGCCGCTGCAGTTGATAGCCAGCTCGTGGCCGTCGATCGTCGTTTCGCCACCCGTATTGGCATGGCCGTCAGCCGTTCGCTCGGTACCCCGTCCGGAAACTCGTCGGTCGCTATGGTAACTATGAGCACGACGATACGACGAACGCGTAAATTCGTTCCGTCGATTCCTCGCGTCCGGTCGTCTCTGTCGGGTTAGCGCTCAAGGGCTTCGAGTCCGTACTAGCCGTCGTAACTGGACAAACTAATTAAGGTCCACTACAGTCTGGATTACATGAACGACCGCTACGACGTAGTCATCGCCGGTGCCGGTCCCGCCGGCGCACAGTGTGCCCGCGACCTCGCCGCCAGAGGGTACGACGTCGTCGTCCTCGAGACCGAGGCCGAAGAGGAGTTCCCGCGACAGAGCAACAAGTCCACTGCGGGAACATTCCACTCCATGATGGCGTCGTTCGGCATCCCCGACGACGTGGTCATGCAGTACACCGACAGCGTCGTCCTCGAGTCGCCGACCGAACACTACGTCCGCGATCAGACCGGCGCGGTGCTCGAGTTCGCGGATTTCAAACGCTATCTGGTAAAAGACAGCCGCGACCGCGGGGCCGAGTACCGATTCGACGCCCGCGTCACCGCGCCGATCACGGAGAACGGCGAGATCGTCGGCGTCACCTACAACGGCGACGAGGAGGTCTACGGCGATATCACGATCGACGCGACGGGGCCGAGCGCACCCCTCGCGAAGAAGCTCGGCGTCGTCGATCTCAAGCGGGAGAACCACGCCATCGGCATCGAGTACGAGTTCGAAGGGATCGACATCGATCGCCCCGGCTTCGCGGACCTGCGCGGCGCGATGATGTTGCGACTCGACCACGAGATCGCACCCGGCGGCTACTCCTGGATCTTCCACACGGGCGAGGACACCGCCAAGGTCGGTCTCTGTTACATCCAGAACGGCAGCCACGAGCGGTACAGTCGCGACGATTTCACCATCGACGACTACCTCTCTCACTGGCTCGAGACGGACCCCCGGTTCCGGGACGCCGAACCGATCGAGGGCAAACAACACCGCGGCTCGGCGCACATTCAGGCGCCAGAGAAACTCCACACCGATCGGTTCATGGCCATCGGCGACACCGTGCCGAGCCTCGACCCGCTCTGGGGCGAGGGGATCAACAAGTGCATGCAGTCCGGTCGCGCAGCCGCCGCCACCGCCGATAGCATCCTCAAACACGCCAGCGTCGAGCCGACCGCCGAGAACCTCGAGGTCTACGACACCCTCTGGCACCGCGACGTCGCCCCCAACGCGAAGAGTCGGCTGCTGATGACCCAGCTCCTCTATCTCGCGTCGAACGATCGCTACGACAGGCTCATGCGGGACCTCCAGCGCCTCGGCGACGATACGCTGGCCGAGGCGAACAAGGGGAACGTCCGCGCCATCGCGAACCTGATCGAACTCGAGGACGCGCCGTTGCTCGCCCGCTTTGCGAAACAGCAGCTGGATCTCGGCTCCCTGCCCTCATTCGGGAGCCAGTAATCGCGGCGTCGCCTCTCGAGCGGATTACTGAACGTCAGCATCGGCCACCCGCATACGACGGGGTTCGCCCTGACGAAACGGCCAGAGACGCCGCCTTCGCCGTCGGTTTATGCGTCCGTTCCGATCGTCCGACAGATGGCGCTCCTCGAGAATCTCGTGCTCGTATTCGTCGCCGGGCTGATCACGGCGCTGGCGACCGGCCTCGGCGCGCTCCCGTTTTTCTTCTTCGAGGGGATCAGCGATCGGCGAAACGTGGTCCTCTGGGGACTCTCGTCGGGAATCATGGTCTCGGCGTCGCTGTTCGGTCTCGTCGAGGAGGGACTGGCCGAAGGGACGCCCCTCGAGATCGCGATCGGGATGGCGGCCGGGGTCGCGCTCGTCGTCGTCGCCCACGACGTGCTGATGGACACCGAGATCGACCCCCAGCAGTACGAGGAAGCCGATTTCAAGAAGCTCGTCCTCATTCTCGGGATCCTGACCGTCCACAGCTTTCCCGAGGGCGTAGCCATCGGCGTCTCCTTCGCCGATCTCGGCCTCGAGGGCGGGACCCAGTTCCTCGGCTTTACGATCCCGGTACTGGCTATCTTCATGACGGTCGCGATCTCGATTCACAACGTTCCCGAGGGGACCGCGATCTCGATCCCGCTGCGCTCGATGGACGTCGCGAACTGGAAATTAGTCTGGTGGGCCGTCTTCTCGAGTCTGCCACAGCCGATCGGGGCCGTCATCGCGTTCGGGTTCGTCCGCTACGCCCGCGAGTTCCTGCCCTACGGCTTCGGCTTCGCCGCCGGCGCGATGATCTACCTCGTGCTCACCGAGTTCGTCCCCGAAGCGCTCGACATCGGGGACCGACTGCCGCGGGGCGGCAAGCCGGAGCTGGCGGGCGGTATCGTCGTCGGGATTCTCGTAATGGTGCCGCTGGCGTTCGTGTAGCGGCTTTTGGGGCCGTCGTCGCTCCTACTCGAGCACGCGTCCGTGCTCGTCGATCTCCCCCGCGACGATTCGGGTCGAGGAAATCCGCTCGCCGTCGGCGGCGTAGACGTACGGCGCGACGATTCCCGTCAGCGACTCGTACCCGCGCTCGCGCCGCAATCCGTTGATCGCCTCGAGTTCGGGGGCCGTCTCGGGGGAGACCACCAGCGCGTCGATCGACGGCTCGTCGGTCGCGATCCCGTACTCGGTCTCGAGCGTTCGGATTTCGACGTCGCGGTCCCACCCGTCGATCTCGGCGATCGCGTCGGTCACGGTCCGGGTTCGCTGCTCGAGCGACGGGACCGACCGGGGCTCGTGGCGCGTCTCGACCGCGAGGTCGTCGCTGGTCAGCGCGACGACGACGCCGTCCTCGCCGAAGCGCAGTGCGTGCTCGAACAGGGTTCGATGCCCGTCGTGGAGCGGCCCGAACGTCCCGGCGACTGCGACTCGCATAGGTAGTCGTGAGAGAAGGCGACACATAACTGTGCTGCGAACTGTCTCGGATCGGGACGGCTCCCGCTCGAGTCGGTTGGAAGCGAGCGACTCAACCGTCACCGAGAAGTTCGGCGGTCGTCGCCGCGTCGGCGAACTCGCCCTCGAGGTGGGCTAACGCCGTTCGGTGGGTAGTCTCAGCGTCGAAGGTCTCGCCGTCGAACGCTCGCTCGAACGTCGCGGTGGCGTCGCTGACCACGATCGGGTCGAAACCGAGGTTCTCCGCCATCCGCGTCGTCGTCGAGACGCAGTGGTCCGTCGTGAGTCCCGCGAAGACGACCGTCTCGAGGCCGCGGTCGCGGAGCCACTCCTCGAGGGTCGTTCCGATGAACGCGCTGTTGACAGACTTCACGACCGTCGGCTCGCCCTCGAGCGGTGCCGTTTCGGACTTAAATGCGAAGCCGGGCTCGTCGCCTCGGAGCGGGGAACCGGGTTCGGTCGAATCGTGGCGAACGTGGACGATCGGCCGGCCGCGCTCGCGCCAGCGCTCGAGCAGGCGCGCCGCGTTCGCCTCGGCGTCGGGGTTGTTTCGATCGCCCCACGAGGGGTCGTCGAACCCCCGCTGGAAGTCGATCGGGACGAGGACGGCGTTCCGGAGTCGGTCGCGGCCGAGGGTCGCGTCGTCGGCCGCCACCTCCGCTCCGGCGTCCGTCATGGGAGCTGTGCGGCGGGTTTCGGGTGGGTCCGGGTGATCGTGATCGGACACGTCGACGGCGCTTGCGCGTCGTTCGCAGAGAGCATGTACTGGGGCCACTCCCGGTCGCCCTCGACGCCCCAGTCCCCGAGATCGGCGTGCGGACAGACGCCGTCGTAGCCCTCGAGGCGACCCTGAATGACGTCGCGAGCGTGCTGGCCGGCCTCGGTGTCACCGGTCACGCCGAGGCTCTCGAACAGCGTCCGCGGCTGGAACGTGATCTCGAGGCCGACGGGACAGTAGCGGCTCTTTCGGTGCTCGTAGAACGGGGCCCGGCAGGTCGGGAACATGGGCTCGCCGCCGAGGCAGAACTCCCAGTAGGGGTCGTCGGGGTCGGTGGGGATCTCCTCCGGCCAGGGCTCGGGATCGTGGAGGTGCAGCGTCTGCAGGATGTGCCACAGCGATCGGTGGTACTCCCGCTCGGATAGCGGCCGTTCGGGCGGCTTGAAGAAGGTCACCAGCGACGCGCGGTCCGAGTATTCCTCGCGGACCGCGAGGTACTCGAGGATTCGATCGCGCAGCGTCAGCAGCGCGTCGGCGTCGCTCAGCGACGGCACTGCGGTGTAGAGCGGGTCGCCGTTTTGCACCGACTCGGCCCCGAAAAAACAGGGAAACGGCGTCTCGTTACGCTCGCCGAGCAGTCCCTCGCGAAACGACTGCCAGTGATCGGCGACCCACTCGGGGGCTTCTCCGGTCCGAACGCGCCGATCGAGCGTTTCCTGCTCCATCAGCGACTGGATCCCAGACTCGTTCATTGGTTCTCACTTGTACTCCGAGGAAATGTAGGTTTTGTTTTCGTTTGTTGGATTCTATCGGCACATATGTGGAGTGTTCGGGCCGAGAAGCGCTAGATGCGTTCGACGCGATCATCGGTCGTCACGGTCCCGCTCTCGAGGATCCGCGCTCGGAGGCCACCGCGGTGAACCAGCGCCTCCCGGACCCCGTTCTCCGCGAGGTGGGACTCGAGGGACGAACAGGGCTCGCAGAGCTCGACTCCCTCGCAGACGACCTCGCCGATCCGGAACCGCACGTCGACCAGATGATTCAGGGCGATGCCGTCGGTCGTGATATTCCGGCGGTGGACGCCGGGCTCGAGGTCGATATCGTAGTCGCGCTCGACCCCGGTCAGCGCCTCGCCCTCGATGAGCGTAACGTCGCTGCCCTCGCGGTCGGCGAACGTGCCGTCGGCGCTGTAGTAGCGATCGCCCTCGAGGCCGCACCCGGCGGCGGCTCGGACGCGGTCGACTCGCTCCGGCGGTGCGCCCTGTTCCGGTGCGACGTGGATCGCCCGGACCGTTCCCGTCGATGACATGTGCACGGAGACGACCGCGGTCGAGGTATAGTATTCGATCGGGCTCCGCGAGCGACCGCGACCTCGGGCCGAGTATCTCGAGCAGTGGTTGGTCGGCGGGAGAACTATGGACGCGGCACCGAGAGGAACCGATACTGATGTTCGATCGCGGCGAATCGGCGGGCGCGCAGCTCTGCAACGACTGGTCCGGCGGGGTGAGTTGGATGGCCCATCCCGGGGAAGGCGGCCAGCGCGTGAGCCACGCGATTCGAACGGCTGACGGGGTCTGGCTTCTCGATCCGTTAGACACCCCCGATATCGATCGCGTGCTGGCGAACTTCGGTGAGATCGCCGGCGTAGCCGTCCTCTCGTGTTGGCATTCCCGTGACGCCGACGTGTTTGCAAACCGGTACGGCGTTCCCGTCTCCGTTCCCGACTGGATGGGGCGCGTCGAACGGCGCATCGACGCGCCCCTCGACCGGTACACCGGCTCGTTTCCGGCGACGGGTATTCGCGCGATTCCCAGTCGACCGTTTTCCGTCTGGGACGAGGTCGTCCTCTTTCACGAGCCCAGTGGAACCCTCATCGTTCCCGATTCGCTGGGGACGATCGACTCGTTCCTGATCGGTGAGGAGCGACTCGGACTGCAGCTGCTGCGGCGGCTCAGGCCGCCGCGTCAATTGAACGACCTCGAGCCGGAGCGAGTCCTCGTCGGCCACGGGGCGGGGATCACGGAAAAGGGGAGCGCCGTCCTCCGGGCAGCGCTCAGATCGCCTCGGAGACGGTTTCCGCGCGCGCTCGTCGAGAACGGTCCCGCGACCGTCCGGAATATCATCAGAACGGTCGGTTGAACGCCATTCTACCGTGACCGGTTACGCCGTCTCGGGCAACCAGCCGCCGTCGGCCTCGAGGTTCTGCACCCACCTTTTTACTACGTCGGGGTCTCTCGCCACGCTCACGGGCGACCGCCCGTTCGCGTTCCCGCGGCGCGCGGTGCAGCGCGCCGCTCGAGACCCGCTCCGTGCAAAAACCTGGACCGAAAACCACCCGCGGCGCTTCGCGCCGCGGTTCGATCCTCTCACTGACAACCGGCTACACCGTTTCGGGCAACCAGCCGCCGTCGACCTCGATATTTTCCCCGCTGACGTAGCCGCTGTCGGGGTCGAGGTAGAAGTACAGCGGCGCGATCAGGTCCTCGAAGTTCGCGGGCCGGTCGCGGGGCAAGTCGTCGGGGAACTCGTCGGAGTTCTCGACGACGTACGGCGAGATCGCGTTGACCGTGATCCCGTCGTCCTGGGTGTCGGCCGCGAGCATGCGCGTGAACATCAATACCCCCTTCTTGGCCACGAAGTAGGGGAAGTTCTCGGGGCTGACGAGCCCCTGCTCGCTCGAGGCGTAGCCGACGTTTACGATCCGGCCGTACTCGGTCTCCCGCATCTCGGGTAGCGCCCGCTTCGAACAGAGGTAGGTCCCGTTGAGGTTCGTCTCGAGGACGCGGTTCCAGGTCCCGAACTCGAGGGCGGCCCAGTGGGCGGGCGCGAAGTCGCCGACGTTGTTGACCAGCACGTCGACGCTCCCGAGTTCGGCTTCGACGGCGGCGAAGAGGCCGTCGACGCTCTGGGGATCGGTGACGTCGCCCTGAACGGTCATCGCCGCGCTCGTGCCGCGATCGCGGGCCGCCTCGGCCACGTCGCGGGCCGCCTCGGCGCTGGTGTGGTAGTGGACCGCCGTCGCCGCACCGCGCTCGGCCGTCGCCAGCAGCAGTTCGCGACCGACGCCTTTCGCGCTCCCCGTGACGAGTACCGTCTGCCCCGTGAGGTCTGGTCCCTCCATACGTCCGTATGCGGCGAGGGCGTGGAAAAACCGTCCGGACCGTCCCTCACTGGTCCGCGACAGCTGGATCCCGCGGGTTACCACCCGCGGATTTACGGTGGTGTGCGAGAAATCCGTCGTTCATGTTAGAGACAGTGTTGCTCGCAGTCGGACCCGGAGACGCAGATCGCAGCGACCAGCTAGCCGAAGCGGTCCTCGAGGTCGCGAAACCCGCCGGGGCGACGGTCGTCCTCGCACACGTGTTCACCAGCGACGAGTACGATCAGGTGCTCGACCGCCTCGACTTCGACCGGACCGTCGACGAGATCGACCCCGACGCGGTCGCGTCGCGCCACTCGACGATCCACGATCTGCAGGCCGTCCTGGACGAACACGATGTCGACTACGAGATTCGCGGCGCGGTGGGGGAACACGGGCCGTCGATCGTCGATCTGGCCGCGAGTACCGATGCCGACCGAGTCATCGTCGGCGGACGGCGTCGATCGCCGACGGGGAAGGCCGTCTTCGGCTCGACGGCCCAGGAAGTACTGCTCTCGGCGCCGTGCCCCGTTACTTTCGTCCGGAGCGAGGAATTCGAGGACTGATCGATCGCCGACGGCCAGCCCTCGAGCGACGGCGCGCCGGCGGAGGGCGGCGGGTTCCGGTCACTCAGACGGTCTGCTGTAACGATGTACCGGTGCGACCGCGGGTCGTATCGCGGTCGCGTCGGAACTGACTGACAGCAGTCCGTATCACGCCTCGTTCCTCGAATACTGCAACGACGAGAATACTTAAGCGGATGGCCCGAACAGTGTGCCGGTATGGCAATCGATACGGTACTTCTCGCAGTCGGACCGATGGACACAGTTCGCGCGCCGGAGCTCGCCGAAACGGTTCTCGAGATCGCCGACCCCCTCGGCGCCACGGTCGTCATCGGCCACGCCTTCACGGCAGACGAGTACGAGGACGTCCACGACGACCTCGGCCTCGAGGCCCGCGTCGACGACGTCGATCCCGACGAAGTCGCCGCCCGGCGCGCGCCGGTTCCCGAACTCGCCGAGCGCTTCGAGGAGGCCGGCGTCGACTACGAAATCAAAGGTGCGCTCGGCGAGGTCAGTACCAAGGTCGTCGACATGGCGATCGACGTCGACGCGGATCGAATGGTCGTCGGCGGTCGGCGACGCTCGCCCGCCGAGAAGGCCGTTCTCGGTTCCGTCTCCCAGGAAATCATCCTGCAGGCCCCCTGCCCGGTCACCTACTTCCGCGATCTCGACGTAATGGAGTAACTCCCCGCAGCGCGGTACTCGCCGCCTATCCACCGAACCGCGTTCTTCGTTCTCGTCACGGCTCGTCAGCGCGTCGCTTCCACGCTCGCTCCTGTCGGCGCTCGCGGACGTGGCGCTCCCCGTCAGCCAGCTCCCGCCGAACCCGCCGCTCGAGCGATCGCGTCTCGGCCAGCAGGCTCTCCTGGAAGTTCTCGAGAACGTCGTAGGACCACCGGTCATCGTCGACCACGCCGTGCGGAAGGAGGTCGGCTCGAATCTCGTTTGCGAGCTCGTCGCGGCCGGCCGCCCTGAGCAGTTCCTCGGCCCGTGAGAGGTGGTCCATGCCGTGGCCCGTCGCGTGGTAGAACTCGAGCAGACAGCCCTGGGCGCGCTGGGCCCACTCGAGCCCCAACTCGACCTCGTGGAGGGCCTCGAGTTCCGTCTCGGACAGCGCGGGAGTCGGCTCCGATTCGGCCGCTGATTCCGGAAACGTGTCGTCGGTGGCCATATGATAACATATGTCTCGGAGCGACATACGTATGTTGCCGGATTATCGAGGGAAACGCTATCGAGGCCGCAACGTATCGAAATCGCTACTCGTTGTCGAGTATAATCTGGGTAGTTAAGTACGGCCGCGGTCGTCCCTAGGACAGCATGGTCTACTATGCGGGCGTCGACCTCGGCGCGACCAACGTCCGGGCCGTCGTCGCCGAGGCCGACGGGACGACGATCGGTGCGAGCCGCCGGTCGACGCCGCGCGGGCCGACGGGAATCGACGTAACGGAAGGGGTCCTCCGAACGCTTCGCGACGCCTGTGACGAGGCCGAGGTCGATCCCAAGCGGATCGCCGCCGCCGGGATCGGCTCGATCGGCCCGTTCGATCTCGCGGAGGGGACGGTGATCGATCCGGCCAACCTGCCCGACTCGATCGATCGAATTCCGCTGACCGGACCGATCGCGAAGCTGATCGACAGCGACGACGTCTACCTCCACAACGACACCACCGCGGGCGTCATCGGCGAGCGGTTTCACGCCGCCAGCAACCCGGACGACATGGTCTACATCACCGTTTCCTCGGGGATCGGGGCCGGCGTCTGCTCCGACGGCCGGATCACGAGCGGCTGGGACGGCAACGCCGGCGAGGTCGGTCACTACGTCGTCGATCCCCGCGGCCGGCTGACCTGTGGCTGTGGCCACGACGGCCACTGGGAGGCCTACTGCTCCGGCAACGCAATCCCCGATTACGCCCGACTGCTCGCCGACGACGATCCGACGATCTCGACCGATCTCCCGCTCGAGGGACCGGATTTCACGGCGAAGGACGTCTTCGATCTCGCCGGCGAGGACGAGCTGGCGGATTACGTCATCGAACAGCTCGCCCACTGGAACGCGATCGGCGTGACGAACGTGGTCCACGCGTTCGCGCCGATCGTCGTCTCCGTCGGCGGCGCGGTCGCGTTGCACAACGAGGAACTCGTCGTCGACCCGATCCGCGAGCGCGTCGCGGAGATGGTGATGACGAACGTCCCCGAGATCCGGCTCACCGAACTCGGCGACGACGTCGTCGTCGAAGGGGCGCTCGCCAGCGCCATGACCGAGGGGACAGGCGACCGACGGCGGCTCCGAGGGTGAGTCGCTCGCGGGCGCCCCCCGTCCGAATTCGCAACCGACAACCGACCCGACAGCCGTCTGCGCCCGCGCGCTCGAGTGCCACCTTCTATGTAGCTGTGCCCCCCTGTGTTAGCCATGAAGCGGCGAGCGGTGCTGCGAACGAGCGGCGTTGCCGGTCTTAGCCTGTCCGCCCCGGGGCTCGTGGGGCTCGCCCGAGGGCAAGCGACGATCGAGCCGCTCGGTCGGATCCCCATCACCGGCGCTGCGGAAGCCGTCGTCGGGGACGACGGCGAGACCGCCTACGTCGCCGCGACGAGCGGCTTCGCGACCGTCGACGTGAGCGATCCCGCCGAGCCGGCGCTCCTCGCGGTGGAACGCGGCATCCAACTCGACGGCGAGACGATGACCGAGATCCTCGACGTCTCCGTCGACGGAGACCTGTTGGTCGTCGCGGGGCCGGCCAGCCAGAGACCCAGCGTCGCCGGATTCCGCTGTTACGACGTCAGCGATCCCGGCAATCCCGCGCCGGTCGGCGAACATCGGACCGGATATCACGTCCACAACTGCTATCTCGACGGCGAATCCCTGTTCGTCGTTCAGAACACGAGAGAAACGAATCGGCTCGCCATTTTCGACGTCGGCGGCGGCGAGATCACGCTGGACGGCTCCTGGTCGCTCCTGGACCACGAGCCCGGCTGGCGCGACGTCCACTGGCTCGCCCGCTATATCCACGACGTGTGCGTTCAGGACGAGATCGCCTATCTGCCCTGCTGGAACGCCGGCACCTACCTGCTCGATGTCGGCGAGCCGAGCGAACCCACCGTCGTCTCACACGTCGCGGACACCACGCTCGAGGAACAGCGCGCGATCGACGACTGGCGGGAGGCCGTCTTCGGATTGCCCGGGAACGACCACTACGCTGCGGTCGACGACGACGGCGATCTCATGGCGGTCGGTCGGGAGGCCTGGGCGACCGGCGGGGCGGAACCGGATCGGCCGGGTGGAATCGACCTCTACGACGTGAGCGATCCCGCCGATCCCGCCCACAGGGGATCGATCGACGCTCCGCGGGCGGACGACGAATCTAAACCCGGCGGCATGTGGACGACCTCGCACAACTTCGAGCTTCGCGACGGTCGGCTCTACTCGTCGTGGTACCGAGCCGGCGTGAAGATCCACGACGTGTCCGATCCCGCGGCTCCCGAACCCATCGCCGAGTGGCGAAACACCGACGAGACGGGGTTCTGGACGGCCCGCGTCCTCGAGCCCGGCGAGACGTTCATCGCGAGCAGTACCGAGGCGATCACAGGGGCGTCGCTCGAGGGGGCGCTCTACACGTTTTCCACGGCACCCGACGACCGAAGCGGGACGGGCGAGAGCAGTCCGATCCCCGGCTTCACCGGTGTGGCCGGCCTCGTCGGTGGCGGGGTCGCGCTCGAGTGGCTTCGCCGGCGCGGAAACGTTCAGGATTAATTCGCCGGATTTCGGCGGCGCGACCCAACTTATTCACCGTTCGAGATCCTAGCACGACTCATGACTGACTCCGAGGACGAGCCGTCGCTCCGGGAACGCGTCGAGAAGTGGTTGGCCCGAGAGATGCCGATCATCCAGATGCACGGCGGGACCAGCGCGGTGCGCGCGGCGGATCCCGAGACCGGCGAGGTCGTCATCGAACTCGGCGGCGGCTGCAAGGGCTGTTCGGTCAGCGACGTGACGACGGGCAACATCGAGGCCGAACTCATCACGTGGCCCGAGATCAACGAGGTGACGATTCGGGTACCCGACGCGCGCGACAGCCTCGGCGGCCCCGACCAGCCCGAGTCGATCATGGGCGTCGACCGGACCGAGGGCGGCCGTGGCGACTGGGGCTCGTCGAATCCGGGCAAGGATCATCTCTGAGCTGCGGAACCGACGGACTCGGACACGCGTGGATGGCCTTCGTAACTGCCACTCCGCGGTCTCCGTCCTCCGCTCCTCGGTCGTCCGTGGTCCTCGTTGACAGGGGCGGAGAGTTTTGGGAAGTCCTATACCCTTTTACGCACCTATTACGGTGCATACACCATGACGAGTAGATGCCCGCAAGCAGGAGGTGTCGGCGATGGGTAACTCACCCGAGTCCGACGACGAGGACGAACCCGACGCCGAAACCGACGGCGGCGTCCGCGCTTATACCGTCCGGCTCGAGCTCGTCGACGAACCCGGTGAGCTGCTTCGCGCGCTCTCGCCGATCGCCGACAACGGCGGCAATCTGCTGAGCATCCACCACGAACGCGGCAACATCACGCCTCGCGGGCACATCCCCGTCGAGGTCGACATCGAGTGTCCGCCCGATCGATTCGACGGCATCGTCGAGGCGTTGCGCGACGCCGGCGTCAACGTCATCCAGGCCGGCGAAGAGCACTACGGCGAGGAGATAAACGTCATCCTGATCGGCCACCTCGTCGAAACCGATCTCTCGAACACGCTGTCGCGGATCGAGGACGAGGCCAACGCCGTCGTACAGGACCTCTCGCTGGCCGCGCCCGACGGGACCGAAGCCGTCGCGAGCGCTCGAGCCCGTCTCGCGATCAACTCCGGTCGGTCCACGGAGGCGCTCGCAGCTATCCGTGCGATCGGGACGGACAAGGAGCTAACCGTCGTCGAACCGCTGCTCGGAGGTGAGGCCTGATGGAACTCGCGATTCTCGGCGCGGGTGACGTCGGCCGCTCCGTGGCAAATCTCGCCGGCGAGTACGGTCACGAGGTCGTCGCGCTCGCCGACTCCACCAGCGCCGCGGTCGATCCCGACGGGATCGCCGTCGACGCGGTCCTCGAACGCAAGGTCGGTGGCGAGGCCATCGGTACGGACGACCCCGAAGACGTCTTCGAGACGGACTACGACGTGCTCGTCGAAGCGACGCCGACGACGCTCGGCGACGCCGAGCCCGGCTTCACGCACGTGAAACGTGCACTCGAGGCCGACCGTCACGTCGTGCTGGCGAACAAGGGACCCGTCGCCGAGCGCTACGAGGAACTCCGCGCGCTCGAGGCCGACAGCGCGGGCTCGATCCGGTTCGAGGCGACCGTCGGCGGTGCGATCCCGGTGCTCTCGACGATCGACGACTGCACGCCACAGGCCGTCACCGCGGTTCGGGGCGTGCTCAACGGCACCGCGAACTTCATCCTCACCCGGATGGCGGCCGAGGGGCTCGACTACGAGCACGTTCTCGCCGAGGCCCAGGATCTGGGCGTCGCCGAGGCCGATCCCACCTTCGACGTCGACGGCACCGACGCCGCCCTGAAGTTCGTCATCCTCGCGAACGTGTTAGCCGACGGCGGCTTCGCACTCGAGGACGCGACGGTCACGGGAATTCAGGACATCCCCGGAAGTGCGCTCGATCTCGCCGCCGAGGACGGCCGCACGATCCGGCTCATCGGGGAGGCCACGCGCGACGGTATCCGCGTCGGTCCGCGACTCGTCCCCGAGAACGGCGCGCTGGCCGTGACCGGCACGCGAAACATCGTCCAGATCGAGACCCGGAACGCGGGATCGCTCCACTCGAGCGGCCGCGGTGCCGGCGGTCCGGAGACGGCCACGGCGGTGCTCTCGGACATCGGTCGACTACCGCCGCTGTAGCCGCGGTTCGTTCGCTACTATAGTAACCGTTAGAACTTTCCGCCCCTATATCGTTATTGTATCCAATGGACCATCTCGACGATATATCCGTCGA